>NZ_CP047023.1:4087102-4392520 GCF_009796765.1 Paraglaciecola sp. L3A3 | reverse complement strand
CCATCAATCCCCCGAGAAGTTAACCGATGAACAATTGGAGCAGTATTTTCGTTCATTGAGTTTGGAGCGTGGCTTGTCATGCTCAACTATTCATGTGCAATTAAATGGTATTCATTTTTTGTACAAGCATGTGCTTAAACGTACGTTTTGTATTGAGGTGGTGTGGCCTAAAAGGCCCCGTACTATTCCTATTTTATTATCTAAAGCAGAGGTAAAACAGATAGTGGCGCATTGTCGTCACGAGAAGTATCGCACCATGTTGAAGATGTATTATGGCTGCGGATTGAGACTCAATGAGCTGGTGCATGTAAAGGTGCAAGATATAGACGGAGCCCGTCAAACATTGCGAATTCATAATGGCAAGGGTAACAAAGACAGAGATGTGGTGTTAACCATGTCGTTGTTGCATATTTTACGGGCTTACTGGCACCATTTTCGCTCGACAGATTGGTTGTTTTTCTCAAGCCGAGGCATGGCATTTAAGGTGGGGAATACGTCGGTACAAAAGGCTTTTCGCGAAGCCTGTAAGTTGGCAGGTGTGACGAAGAAGTGCAGTATTCATAGTCTGCGACATGCCTATGCCACGCATCAGTTAGAAGGTGGCATGCCACTTAACCAGCTTCAGCAACAACTAGGTCATGCCGATATTCGAACGACTCAACATTATTTGCATTGGTTGCCCGAGCTAAATAATGGTGCCCAAGATTTAATGGCAGATTGGGATGGTGTGTCATGAGTGCGCTGCATGTGGCGGATGCGTTACAGCAATTCCTGCCAGCGTATCGACAACATCATACATTGAGTTATCAACAAGATAAGGTATGCCGACATATAGTGGATTGTCGAACAGGGAAATTAGGTATGCAGCAGTGGCAATGCGGGTCGTGTTCGTTTGATAAAGTGGTGTATTGCTCGTGCCGAGATAGGCATTGTCCCCGCTGCCAGGGTAAGCAAACAGCACAATGGGTTGAGCAACAACAAGGGAATGTGTTGCCATGCAAGTATTTCCATCTGGTGTTCACCTTACCTCATGAATTGAACGTGATAAGTCAGTATGCCCCTGAAAAACTATACAAAAGTCTGTTTCAGGCAGTGTGGGCAACCTTGAGTCAATTTGCGATATCCCGTAAAAATCTGAAAGGGCAACTGGGCATGACAGCCGTGTTACACACGTGGGGGCAAACCTTAAGCCAGCATATTCACTTGCATTGTCTTATTCCTGGCGGGGCAATGGATGAGCATGCACACTGGCAAAGTGTCAAAAAGGCGTATTTGTTTCCTGTAAAAGCTTTATCTACTGTATTCAGGGCTAAGATGTTGGCCGCACTGAGGGCATGTGAATTGGTTGTCCCCCAAGCGCAGATGTTAATGAGTAAAGCTTGGTGTGTGTACAGTAAACCTTGTTTGTGTCAGCCCAAAACAGTTATTCGTTATTTAGGTCGGTATACGAAAAAAGGCATGCTCAATGAGTCGAGATTACAGGCTATAAGCGAAGAGAAGGTCACCTTCAATTACAAAGATTATGCAGATGGTAATCAGCATAAACAGATGACGCTTAGGGGTGAAGAATTTGTGCGTCGTTACCTCAGTCATATTCTACCAAAGGGTTTGATGCGCGTGCGGCACTTTGGTTTTTTAGCGAATTGTTGTCGACGTAAAAAACTTGAGGTCATTCGACGACAATTACCTGACATGGTGGAGCAACAGGACAATGAAGAAACATACGAACCCGCTAAATACTGGCCTTGTCCAGCATGTAAAGCAGGTGTGCTGATGTTGACGTCAATCGTACTGCCGCCCCTCAATGTTCAGAAGATAGCAAGTGGCTAAGATAATCGTATGACGGTCTAATACAGACCGATAAAGACGCAGTAATATGACAGGTAAATCACTGTCATGGGTTAGGCTGGCCTATCGTTTGGAAAACAAGATAAAGAGTCGATAATATGATAACCAGTACCGTGTTTAACATAAAAATATTGCTCATAGTGGCTGGTAGGTATGCGAATAAACTTGCCCTTGATACGCGAACCGCTATTCCTTTCAAATACAAATTCCATTAGCATAAACAATACCAATAAATTTAAGGGCAGGGTCTCGGCTTTGTCCAACAAGGTGATTATTCGTCACACACTACGTGCCGTATAATCACTAAGTAGTTATACATCGGGGAGAGTTTGGTGAATATCGAACTATGGAAAGGTTCCAATGATCAACCTAAGCAAGATAGATTTCTTGCGTCTTTGAATTATTCTCATGGCTTATTAACTGCCCAAATAGAATATCGAAAACTCGATCAGAGCTACCTTATTGCATTTCGTACTCCACATTATTTTCGAGTTATGGATGAAGGTGATTTATTAAAATTTCAAAGCCAATTTGACACACCTGTTTTTGCAGATGGCTTTATCTATCAAGCCTACGATTCAGAACTAATCAATTACTGCTTTAATGAAAAACATGAAATTTTTGAGAAAGATAAATTCAACCATTTTATATTGGTAACAGATGATGAATTTATTGATGTAATAACCTACGATGATCAACCAACTATTGTAGCAATCGATGTATAACAAAAACATAATGGTGGGAATTTTACTCGCTGGTAAAGCGCTCCTAAAATCCCCATATGTTAAGCGTTAGTGCGTCAAGCGAAGCTTGATGCATCTTGCAGGGTGTAAGTCCCTGTCAGGTAAGGTTTAGCCAACCACCTGTATCGAGTGTTGCGCCTATGGCGGAGTCTGGGATTGGTGAAATACTTATCAGCGATGCATTCGCAACCAGATGAACAATATAGGTGAAGCGTACACAGAGAATTATATAGGCCATAGGGAATGCGTGTTCCTGAAGTGCTGTTATCGCTCCGATAATAAATTAAGTTCTGACTGACGAGGCTTGTAACGCCGTCGAAGTCCAAGCAAAGCAACCGTTATTCAGCGTGTCTGAGATGGCAAGGTTGTGGCGAGTCAGCGGAGTTCTAAAGCCGTGGCATGTATAAAGAGATGTATTGAGAACTTGAGAGAGCCAGAGGTGTTCCATAAGGAAAATGGTAGGGTAGTTAAGCCACAAGCGAGACGAACGATGACCCTTTGGCAGTCAGACTTGCTCATAGTAGTTTGAGGTTGGGAAAGCCAACCACATGGCGAAGGGGCAAGCAGTTATATCAGGTGTTTAGCAGATACATAGACCGGACAAAGTAGGGCTGGATTCACTATGACAACCGCACTAAATGCCATCACATTTAAATCACAGACACACCCCAACCATAGATTTCAGAACCTATATGGATTGCTAGGAGATGATTTACTGTATCAAAGTTGGGGGCAACTGAATAAACGAGCAGCCCCTGGTATTGATGGCATCACGATGCCGAAATACAAAGAATCGCTTGTGGAACACCTCACACGTTTAAGTTCAGCCTTGAAAGCTAAGTGCTATCGAGCAGGTGACATTAAGCGTGTATTCATACCCAAAAGTCATGGTAAACAACGCCCATTAGGCTTACCCACAGTGGATGACAAACTGGTACAGCAAAGCGTGAGTCAGATACTGCAAAGTATCTGGGAAGCGGATTTCTTGCCTAACAGTTATGGTTATCGGCCAAATAAGAGTGCGCATCAGGCGGTGCATAGCTTGAGTTTGAATCTTCAGTTTAAAGGTTATGGCTATATTGTTGAGGCTGACATTAAAGGCTTCTTCGATAATATTGACCACAACTGGCTGATGGAGATGCTTAAACAACGCATTGATGATAACGCGCTCTTGAGCTTAATCGGGCAATGGTTGAAAGCACGAATAAAATCGCCAGAAGGGGATTATCTCAAACCACAAAGCGGTACACCACAAGGCGGTATCATTAGCCCCGTGCTAGCTAATATCTATTTGCATTATGCGTTGGATTTATGGTTTGAGAAGAAGATAAAACCTCGCATGAGAGGCAGGGCTATGCTGATACGTTACGCAGATGATTTTGTGTGTGCGTTTCAGTATGCCAATGATGCCGAACGGTTTTACAGCGTGTTGCCAAAACGACTCAAGAAATTCAAACTGGATACGGCACCAGAAAAGACCAGCCTAATAAGGTTCAGTCGATTCCATCCAAGTCGTAAGCGCCAGTTTGTGTTCTTGGGGTTTGCGTTTTACTGGGGCATTGATGCAAAAGGTAAACCGAGATTAAGGCGACGAACTGCGAGTCAAAAGCAGCGAAGTAGCCTGAGCGAATTTTACCATTTCATCAAAGCCAAACGCTCGCAGAAACTAGCGACTTGGCTACCTCAATTAAAACGCAAACTCACAGGGTTTAGAAATTACTTTGGGCTACCCGACAATAGCCGCAGCGTAAGTAAGCTATATAATTATGTGCTACATAGTTTGTACAAATGGCTGAACAGGCGCAGTGGTCGTCGAAGTTACAATTGGTGTAATTTTAAGAAGATGTTAGAGTATTTCCAAATACAGAAGCTACGAGTTAGCAAAAGAGTGATCCATGTTGACTGGTATTAAAGTGGTCGTGATTTACACGGGTGAATATATAACTGAAGAGCCGGATGCGGTAATTCCGCACGTCCGGATCTGTGTGGGGTCGGCTCAGTAATGGGCCGCTCTACCACGATGTGCGTCAAGCGAAGCTTGATGCATCTTGCAGGGTGTAAGTCCCTGTCAGGTAAGGTTTAGCCAACCACCTGTATCGAGTGTTGCGCCTATGGCGGAGTCTGGGATTGGTGAAATACTTATCAGCGATGCATTCGCAACCAGATGAACAATATAGGTGAAGCGTACACAGAGAATTATATAGGCCATAGGGAATGCGTGTTCCTGAAGTGCTGTTATCGCTCCGATAATAAATTAAGTTCTGACTGACGAGGCTTGTAACGCCGTCGAAGTCCAAGCAAAGCAACCGTTATTCAGCGTGTCTGAGATGGCAAGGTTGTGGCGAGTCAGCGGAGTTCTAAAGCCGTGGCATGTATAAAGAGATGTATTGAGAACTTGAGAGAGCCAGAGGTGTTCCATAAGGAAAATGGTAGGGTAGTTAAGCCACAAGCGAGACGAACGATGACCCTTTGGCAGTCAGACTTGCTCATAGTAGTTTGAGGTTGGGAAAGCCAACCACATGGCGAAGGGGCAAGCAGTTATATCAGGTGTTTAGCAGATACATAGACCGGACAAAGTAGGGCTGGATTCACTATGACAACCGCACTAAATGCCATCACATTTAAATCACAGACACACCCCAACCATAGATTTCAGAACCTATATGGATTGCTAGGAGATGATTTACTGTATCAAAGTTGGGGGCAACTGAATAAACGAGCAGCCCCTGGTATTGATGGCATCACGATGCCGAAATACAAAGAATCGCTTGTGGAACACCTCACACGTTTAAGTTCAGCCTTGAAAGCTAAGTGCTATCGAGCAGGTGACATTAAGCGTGTATTCATACCCAAAAGTCATGGTAAACAACGCCCATTAGGCTTACCCACAGTGGATGACAAACTGGTACAGCAAAGCGTGAGTCAGATACTGCAAAGTATCTGGGAAGCGGATTTCTTGCCTAACAGTTATGGTTATCGGCCAAATAAGAGTGCGCATCAGGCGGTGCATAGCTTGAGTTTGAATCTTCAGTTTAAAGGTTATGGCTATATTGTTGAGGCTGACATTAAAGGCTTCTTCGATAATATTGACCACAACTGGCTGATGGAGATGCTTAAACAACGCATTGATGATAACGCGCTCTTGAGCTTAATCGGGCAATGGTTGAAAGCACGAATAAAATCGCCAGAAGGGGATTATCTCAAACCACAAAGCGGTACACCACAAGGCGGTATCATTAGCCCCGTGCTAGCTAATATCTATTTGCATTATGCGTTGGATTTATGGTTTGAGAAGAAGATAAAACCTCGCATGAGAGGCAGGGCTATGCTGATACGTTACGCAGATGATTTTGTGTGTGCGTTTCAGTATGCCAATGATGCCGAACGGTTTTACAGCGTGTTGCCAAAACGACTCAAGAAATTCAAACTGGATACGGCACCAGAAAAGACCAGCCTAATAAGGTTCAGTCGATTCCATCCAAGTCGTAAGCGCCAGTTTGTGTTCTTGGGGTTTGCGTTTTACTGGGGCATTGATGCAAAAGGTAAACCGAGATTAAGGCGACGAACTGCGAGTCAAAAGCAGCGAAGTAGCCTGAGCGAATTTTACCATTTCATCAAAGCCAAACGCTCGCAGAAACTAGCGACTTGGCTACCTCAATTAAAACGCAAACTCACAGGGTTTAGAAATTACTTTGGGCTACCCGACAATAGCCGCAGCGTAAGTAAGCTATATAATTATGTGCTACATAGTTTGTACAAATGGCTGAACAGGCGCAGTGGTCGTCGAAGTTACAATTGGTGTAATTTTAAGAAGATGTTAGAGTATTTCCAAATACAGAAGCTACGAGTTAGCAAAAGAGTGATCCATGTTGACTGGTATTAAAGTGGTCGTGATTTACACGGGTGAATATATAACTGAAGAGCCGGATGCGGTAATTCCGCACGTCCGGATCTGTGTGGGGTCGGCTCAGTAATGGGCCGCTCTACCACGATGGGTTACAAGGAAAGTATGTCGTATATTCAAAAATTTTGTGAGTCGGCAATTGCAAAAGGAGATGGCACATCCTCAGATGATGCTAAGTATTTTGAAACAATGAAGAACGCTATTGCCCAAGTTAATGATCAGGCAGAATTACTGGCACTACTTGAACATAAAAATGATTGGGTGGTTAGTTGGACTGCTAGTCATTTACTTGCACAAAAAAATTATCCTCAAGCTTTGTCGGCTTTAAAAGTTATTGTCAAAAATGGCGGCATAATTGGCCTTAGTGCTGAGGTAGTAATTCAAGAGTTCGAGGGTGGTCAACATAAATCACCATTCGGGTTCAAGTAACCCTAACAAATGAATAATGTCGTTCGTAAACTCACTGGGACAAATACTCGCTGGCCTTCGGCCAAAACGCTCATATTTGCCCCATATTCAAAACGTTATACACAATAGGGATATAAATGACTGTAGAAGATAAAATAGACGTACTTTATTACCTATTTGGAATTTGCATGATTTTCTGGATATTGCGAGCTGCCATTAATTTGAAGCGACTTTTATTCCCACAAGTTCTTGAACGGTTGAACAACAAAATAGACGCTTGGGACAATCAAGGCCAATACGAGCAAATTCTAGCAAAAGCTGATGGATACCTTAGCAGGTATCCAGGTGAATCTAATTTTGCTTGGGCTAAAGCTAGAGCGCTTTTTAAATTGGGTAGGTATGACGAGGCGCGTTCTCTTTTTGTAGACATATCCTCATCAGAGCCACATTGGACAGAAAGTGCAGAAAAATATATTAACAATATTGATAAACGTAAAAGTGTATAACAAGCCAAGTCAGCGGGAATTTTACTCGCTGAAAAACACTCATAAAATCCCCTGCTTGGGGCGTTAGTGCGTCAAGCGAAGCTTGATGCATCTTGCAGGGTGTAAGTCCCTGTCAGGTAAGGTTTAGCCAACCACCTGTATCGAGTGTTGCGCCTATGGCGGAGTCTGGGATTGGTGAGATACTTATCAGCGATGTATTCGCAACCAGATGAACAATATAGGTGAAGCGTACACAGAGAATTATATAGGCCATAGGGAATGCGTGTTCCTGAAGTGCTGTTATCGCTCCGATAATAAATTAAGTTCTGACTGACGAGGCTTGTAACGCCGTCGAAGTCCAAGCAAAGCAACCGTTATTCAGCGTGTCTGAAATGGCAAGGTTGTGGCGAGTCAGCGGAGTTATTAAGCCGTGGCATGTATAAAGAGATGTATTGAGAACTTGAGAGAGCCAAAGGTGTTCCATAAGGAAAATGGTAGGGTAGCCAAGCCACAAGCAAGGCGAACGATGACCCTTTGGCAGTCAGACTTGCTCATAGTAGTTTGAGGTTGGGAAAGCCAACCACATGGCGAAGGGGCAAGCAGTTATATCAGGTGTTTAGCAGATACATAGACCGGACAAAGTAGGGCTGGACTCACTATGACAACCGCACTAAATGCCATCACATTTAAATCACAGACACACCCCAACCATAGATTTCAGAACCTATATGGATTGCTAGGAGATGATTTACTGTATCAAAGTTGGGGGCAACTGAATAAACGAGCTGCGTCAGGTATTGATGGTATTACGGTACCAAAATACCAGACATCGCTTGTGGAAAACCTCACACGTTTAAGTTCAGCCTTGAAAGCTAAGTGCTATCGAGCAGGTGACATTAAGCGTGTATTCATACCCAAAAGTCATGGTAAACAACGCCCATTAGGCTTACCCACAGTGGATGACAAACTGGTACAGCAAAGCGTGAGTCAGATACTGCAAAGTATCTGGGAAGCGGATTTCTTGCCTAACAGTTATGGTTATCGGCCAAATAAGAGTGCGCATCAGGCGGTGCATAGCTTGAGTTTGAATCTTCAGTTTAAAGGTTATGGCTATATTGTTGAGGCAGACATTAAAGGCTTCTTCGATAATATTGACCACAACTGGCTGATGGAGATGCTTAAACAACGCATTGATGATAACGCGCTCTTGAGCTTAATCGGGCAATGGTTGAAAGCACGAATAAAATCGCCAGAAGGGGAGTATCTCAAACCACAAAGCGGTACACCACAAGGCGGTATCATTAGCCCCGTGCTAGCTAATATCTATTTGCATTATGCATTGGATTTATGGTTTGAGAAGAAGATAAAACCTCGCATGAGAGGCAGGGCTATGCTGATACGTTACGCAGATGATTTTGTGTGTGCGTTTCAGTATGCCAATGATGCCGAACGGTTTTACAGCGTGTTGCCAAAACGACTCAAGAAATTCAAACTGGATACGGCACCAGAAAAGACCAGCCTAATAAGGTTCAGTCGATTCCATCCAAGTCGTAAGCGCCAGTTTGTGTTCTTGGGGTTTGCGTTTTACTGGGGCATTGATGCAAAAGGTAAACCGAGATTAAGGCGACGAACTGCGAGTCAAAAGCAGCGAAGTAGCCTGAGCGAATTTTACCATTTCATCAAAGCCAAACGCTCGCAGAAACTAGCGACTTGGCTACCTCAATTAAAACGCAAACTCACAGGGTTTAGAAATTACTTTGGGCTACCCGACAACAGCCGTAGCGTAAGTAAGCTATATAATTATGTGCTACATAGTTTGTACAAATGGCTGAACAGGCGCAGTGGTCGTCGAAGTTACAATTGGTGTAATTTTAAGAAGATGTTAGAGTATTTCCAAATACAGAAGCTACGAGTTAGCAAAAGAGTGATCCATGTTGACTGGTATTAAAGTGGCCGTGATTTACACGGGTGAATATATAACTGAAGAGCCGGATGCGGTAATTCCGCACGTCCGGATCTGTGTGGGGTCGGCTCAGTAATGGGCCGCTCTACCACGATTGTGTTTAATCAATCTACATGGAATGGAGTTCATATGAAGCATAGTAAAAATATAGGTATTATCTGTGGAACGTTAGGTTTATTGTCGGGTGTATATTTCGGTCTATTACCAATAATACAAAGCTTCAATTTTGGTGTTATATCAAGTCAACAAGCAGGAATATATTCAGCAACCACGGCAACAATTTTAGGTTTATCTGTTGCTACAATATGCGCTATTTATCATTACTCTAGCAAAAACACATAATCGGGTAGCCGGAGGTATCTAACCTCCAGCCCCCACAACACCCTGCATGCGGCTCCGCACAGGGCGTTTCACTTAGGATAGTGAAGCGCAATCCATCCATCACGTAACGAATAAAGCCCTTCGGATTTTAAGTAATCAAGCGATAAAGCCTGATTGACCCCCGGAGTTTTAGCACTACGCCATGGCCCCTTGCTGGTAATGCCACAGGCAACTGCGGCTTGAACATGCACACCTAATCTCATTAAACTTCTAACTTTAGTACGTGGCTTTCGCCACTGTCGCCAGTAGGCCATTCGAACTCTGCGCCTGATCCAATGATCCAGATCGACACAGCGCTGGTAACCACTGGCGATACCAAAGTAGTTTATCCAGCCGCGTAAATATTGGCTGATTTTAAAGAGTTGGTAGCGCATGGACACGCCCCAGTTACGGTTCGTTAACCTTCGGACTTGTTGCTTAAATTTCAGCAATGTCTTTGGGTGCCATTGAATGCGACCTGCCTTGAATGTAAATCCAAGGAATTTGCTTTCACTGGTTTTACTGACGTGGCTTTTAGTGGTGTTAACCACCAATTTTAAGCTATGACTCAGGAATCGACTGATGCTACTCAGCACGCGTTTTCCCGCACGAGGGCTGTTCACCAGTATGGTGAAATCATCCGCATAGCGAGCAAATTTGTGGCCTCGTTTCTCAAGCTCTTTGTCCAAAGGGTCGAGCATGATGTTTGCCAATAGCGGCGATAACGGCCCGCCTTGTGGCACACCTTCTCGACTCTCACTATAGAACTGGTTATCCCCCTTTGTTTTGCAGAGAACCCCAGCTCGCAAGTAACGTTTAATCAATTTAAGCAATCGCTTGTCCTTCACTTTATAGCCAAGGTGCGTCATGAGTAAATCATGATTAACGCGGTCAAAGAACTTCGACAGATCAACATCGACTGTAAAACGGCGACCCGTTTTAATGATGCTTTGTACCTGTTTCACCGCTTGTTGCCCATTTCGATTTGGCCTAAACCCAAAACTGTTGTCTGAGAAGGTCGGGTCGAAAATAGGCGTAAGGACTTGAGCAATGGCTTGTTGGATCACGCGGTCGATGATGGTCGGAATTCCCAACTGACGTTTACCGCCATCTGGTTTATCAATTTCCACTCGCCGAACAGGTGCTGGTTGGTATTGACCTGAGCGAAGCTCAGACATAATACGTTTCCAGTTTCCATCCTTTGCCCAAGCGGGGAAGTCATCAATGGTCATCCCATCAATGCCAGCAGCCCCTTTGTTGGCTCGAACCTGTTTCCATGCCGCCAATATATTGGACGGTTGTAGAATAGGTTCAAGTAGATGTGCGCTAAAGGCTGGCTGCTTATCGGTACGCTGAGTCACGTCGCTACCGGACGGCATTCGTGTATTCAAGTCTGACAAGGCTCCTCCTTTGTTCTAAATGTTCAGGCCTTCACCGTGTCCCAACCATTACGATGGGCATTTGGCTACTATGCCGTCTGCTGACTTCTGCTTAATCACAAAACGGCTTACGCCGCTATGCGCTATCGGTGTCATCTATTTGTTCTTTTCAGTTGATGACGCTGAAAAGCCAAGGCACTTATATACCAGAGCCTAACTGGTTAGTTACCGATCGCTTGTTAAGCAGATCTCCCCAGATAAGAGCATGAACTTTCTTTGCACTGCTGCATCATTTACGGTGGCCGTTAGATCACATGGTTTCGTCGTCTTGTGCCAACTCACCTTCAGCCTACGCCTCATATGATGTTCTTGTTCATCAGCTCGCAAATTTGCGTCCGGCTTCCTCCAGACAAATCCTCGCGGATTTGCCCTTGCCATTCACTAGTAGTTAACGTTTAATAACGGTAAGTTATATAAACGGTGACCTTCCTACAGAGGACTTTCACCTCATTAGTTCATGCCCATGCTGGGCGTACACAAGTTGCTTAAACGGACAAATAAAAGTTGGCTGCGCTCGTGCCTCGCACATTATAGCCAACCATTATTTGCCCCTTAGCAAAACGTTAGGAGTCAAATTGAAGGTTCGACATATAATTGAAGACTTGGAAAAATCATTCGAAATGAATGATGAATTCAAAGAGTTTTCTGTCGGTTTTGCTGAATATACGGAAGATAAAGACGGAACCATATATTTGAAAGATGTTGAGGCTATAGATTGGGACGAAGATGAAGAATTCTTTTTGATTCCGTCAGACATTGCAAAACACTATGAATTGACTGCAAAGGACTATACAGCTCTCCAACTCTATATCGAATTAGAGGCATTACCTGCTATTCATGAATATGACGTCTTTGCTCGATCCAGCACTAAAGTCGCTAAAGACGGTTCAGTTGCATCAATTAATTCGCCCACTTGGGCTACAAATTATTTAACTAACGATAAGGTTATTTATTTTCAACACGGTGATGCCCTTGACTCCTAACAAACCAAGTCAGCGGGAATTTTACTCGCTGCACAACGCTCATAAAATCCCCTGCTTGGGGCGTTAGTGCGTCAAGCGAAGCTTGATGCATCTTGCAGGGTGTAAGTCCCTGTCAGGTAAGGTTTAGCCAACCACCTGTATCGAGTGTTGCGCCTATGGCGGAGTCTGGGATTGGTGAGATACTTATCAGCGATGTATTCGCAACCAGATGAACAATATAGGTGAAGCGTACACAGAGAATTATATAGGCCATAGGGAATGCGTGTTCCTGAAGTGCTGTTATCGCTCCGATAATAAATTAAGTTCTGACTGACGAGGCTTGTAACGCCGTCGAAGTCCAAGCAAAGCAACCGTTATTCAGCGTGTCTGAAATGGCAAGGTTGTGGCGAGTCAGCGGAGTTATTAAGCCGTGGCATGTATAAAGAGATGTATTGAGAACTTGAGAGAGCCAAAGGTGTTCCATAAGGAAAATGGTAGGGTAGCCAAGCCACAAGCAAGGCGAACGATGACCCTTTGGCAGTCAGACTTGCTCATAGTAGTTTGAGGTTGGGAAAGCCAACCACATGGCGAAGGGGCAAGCAGTTATATCAGGTGTTTAGCAGATACATAGACCGGACAAAGTAGGGCTGGACTCACTATGACAACCGCACTAAATGCCATCACATTTAAATCACAGACACACCCCAACCATAGATTTCAGAACCTATATGGATTGCTAGGAGATGATTTACTGTATCAAAGTTGGGGGCAACTGAATAAACGAGCTGCGTCAGGTATTGATGGTATTACGGTACCAAAATACCAGACATCGCTTGTGGAAAACCTCACACGTTTAAGTTCAGCCTTGAAAGCTAAGTGCTATCGAGCAAGTGACATTAAGCGTGTCTTCATACCCAAAAGTCATGGTAAACAGCGCCCATTAGGCCTACCCACAGTGGATGACAAACTGGTACAGCAAAGCGTGAGTCAGATACTGCAAGGTATCTGGGAAGCGGATTTCTTGCCTAACAGTTATGGTTATCGGCCAAATAAGAGTGCGCATCAGGCGGTGCATAGCTTGAGTTTGAATCTTCAGTTTAAAGGTTATGGCTATATTGTTGAGGCAGACATTAAAGGCTTCTTCGATAATATTGACCACAACTGGCTGATGGAGATGCTTAAACAACGCATTGATGATAACGCGCTCTTGAGCTTAATCGGGCAATGGTTGAAAGCACGAATAAAATCGCCAGAAGGGGAGTATCTCAAACCACAAAGCGGTACACCACAAGGCGGTATCATTAGCCCCGTGCTAGCTAATATCTATTTGCATTATGCATTGGATTTATGGTTTGAGAAGAAGATAAAACCTCGCATGAGAGGCAGGGCTATGCTGATACGTTACGCAGATGATTTTGTGTGTGCGTTTCAGTATGCCAATGATGCCGAACGGTTTTACAGCGTGTTGCCAAAACGACTCAAGAAATTCAAACTGGATACGGCACCAGAAAAGACCAGCCTAATAAGGTTCAGTCGATTCCATCCAAGTCGTAAGCGCCAGTTTGTGTTCTTGGGGTTTGCGTTTTACTGGGGCATTGATGCAAAAGGTAAACCGAGATTAAGGCGACGAACTGCGAGTCAAAAGCAGCGAAGTAGCCTGAGCGAATTTTACCATTTCATCAAAGCCAAACGCTCGCAGAAACTAGCGACTTGGCTACCTCAATTAAAACGCAAACTCACAGGGTTTAGAAATTACTTTGGGCTACCCGACAACAGCCGTAGCGTAAGTAAGCTATATAATTATGTGCTACATAGTTTGTACAAATGGCTGAACAGGCGCAGTGGTCGTCGAAGTTACAATTGGTGTAATTTTAAGAAGATGTTAGAGTATTTCCAAATACAGAAGCTACGAGTTAGCAAAAGAGTGATCCATGTTGACTGGTATTAAAGTGGCCGTGATTTACACGGGTGAATATATAACTGAAGAGCCGGATGCGGTAATTCCGCACGTCCGGATCTGTGTGGGGTCGGCTCAGTAATGGGCCGCTCTACCACGATTGCGAATGAATGGAGATCGCAGTATGAATTCTAATAAACCAGTTATTGTTGCAATAGATCATGACGATTATCACGCTGAGCATGTTGGTAGAACCCAAGATGGATTGCAATTTTTCTTAACAACTCCGTTTGAACCAGCAATTTCA
The DNA here is from genome assembly GCF_009796765.1 of Paraglaciecola sp. L3A3. NCBI lineage: Bacteria > Pseudomonadati > Pseudomonadota > Gammaproteobacteria > Alteromonadales > Alteromonadaceae > Paraglaciecola > Paraglaciecola sp. L3A3. Next base: position 4,378,204 of record NZ_CP047023.1, on the reverse strand, counting down.
AATTCTCAAGGTTGTGAGTACATAGCACTATTTAAATTTGATTTGTCAGGTAACTTAGTTGATTCAATTATCGACACTATTGGTTCTAGAGGTTCGTATGACGAAGATGCACGAAAAAATATATATTTAGCTCGTTTAAAAGAATTAGGCGATGTCACTTATCAGCGTATAGAAGTAAAACCTTTTTCAATTAATCATAATGGAGTTGAAATAGGGTTAATAACTAGAGAACCAGAAGACGAAGATGATATTTGGGCTGTAGAGTTATTACCTGGCAATTACATGGCATTTTTCGAGCCTTGGGATAGCGGCGAGTATGATACGTAGTATTCGCATAATCGGGTAGCCGGAGGTATCTAACCTCCAGCCCCCACAACACCCTGCATGCGGCTCCGCACAGGGCGTTTCACTTAGGATAGTGAAGCGCAATCCATCCATCACGTAACGAATAAAGCCCTTCGGATTTTAAGTAATCAAGCGATAAAGCCTGATTGACCCCCGGAGTTTTAGCACTACGCCATGGCCCCTTGCTGGTAATGCCACAGGCAACTGCGGCTTGAACATGCACACCTAATCTCATTAAACTTCTAACTTTAGTACGTGGCTTTCGCCACTGTCGCCAGTAGGCCATTCGAACTCTGCGCCTGATCCAATGATCCAGATCGACACAGCGCTGGTAACCACTGGCGATACCAAAGTAGTTTATCCAGCCGCGTAAATATTGGCTGATTTTAAAGAGTTGGTAGCGCATGGACACGCCCCAGTTACGGTTCGTTAACCTTCGGACTTGTTGCTTAAATTTCAGCAATGTCTTTGGGTGCCATTGAATGCGACCTGCCTTGAATGTAAATCCAAGGAATTTGCTTTCACTGGTTTTACTGACGTGGCTTTTAGTGGTGTTAACCACCAATTTTAAGCTATGACTCAGGAATCGACTGATGCTACTCAGCACGCGTTTTCCCGCACGAGGGCTGTTCACCAGTATGGTGAAATCATCCGCATAGCGAGCAAATTTGTGGCCTCGTTTCTCAAGCTCTTTGTCCAAAGGGTCGAGCATGATGTTTGCCAATAGCGGCGATAACGGCCCGCCTTGTGGCACACCTTCTCGACTCTCACTATAGAACTGGTTATCCCCCTTTGTTTTGCAGAGAACCCCAGCTCGCAAGTAACGTTTAATCAATTTAAGCAATCGCTTGTCCTTCACTTTATAGCCAAGGTGCGTCATGAGTAAATCATGATTAACGCGGTCAAAGAACTTCGACAGATCAACATCGACTGTAAAACGGCGACCCGTTTTAATGATGCTTTGTACCTGTTTCACCGCTTGTTGCCCATTTCGATTTGGCCTAAACCCAAAACTGTTGTCTGAGAAGGTCGGGTCGAAAATAGGCGTAAGGACTTGAGCAATGGCTTGTTGGATCACGCGGTCGATGATGGTCGGAATTCCCAACTGACGTTTACCGCCATCTGGTTTATCAATTTCCACTCGCCGAACAGGTGCTGGTTGGTATTGACCTGAGCGAAGCTCAGACATAATACGTTTCCAGTTTCCATCCTTTGCCCAAGCGGGGAAGTCATCAATGGTCATCCCATCAATGCCAGCAGCCCCTTTGTTGGCTCGAACCTGTTTCCATGCCGCCAATATATTGGACGGTTGTAGAATAGGTTCAAGTAGATGTGCGCTAAAGGCTGGCTGCTTATCGGTACGCTGAGTCACGTCGCTACCGGACGGCATTCGTGTATTCAAGTCTGACAAGGCTCCTCCTTTGTTCTAAATGTTCAGGCCTTCACCGTGTCCCAACCATTACGATGGGCATTTGGCTACTATGCCGTCTGCTGACTTCTGCTTAATCACAAAACGGCTTACGCCGCTATGCGCTATCGGTGTCATCTATTTGTTCTTTTCAGTTGATGACGCTGAAAAGCCAAGGCACTTATATACCAGAGCCTAACTGGTTAGTTACCGATCGCTTGTTAAGCAGATCTCCCCAGATAAGAGCATGAACTTTCTTTGCACTGCTGCATCATTTACGGTGGCCGTTAGATCACATGGTTTCGTCGTCTTGTGCCAACTCACCTTCAGCCTACGCCTCATATGATGTTCTTGTTCATCAGCTCGCAAATTTGCGTCCGGCTTCCTCCAGACAAATCCTCGCGGATTTGCCCTTGCCATTCACTAGTAGTTAACGTTTAATAACGGTAAGTTATATAAACGGTGACCTTCCTACAGAGGACTTTCACCTCATTAGTTCATGCCCATGCTGGGCGTACACAAGAACTTCAAACGGAACAAAAACAGTTGGTTAGGTTCCGCTTCGCTTCACATTATAACCAACTATTTTTGTCCGCTTAAGTGGGCGTTAGCGAGCATCATGAAATTTTTCCGAACCCCCAAACATTTATCAATATTACTAGTGCTTAGCATTTCTATGTTTGGGTACTTTATATTTCTAAATTATCTTGGAGATCCGCGTTTAGCTGATTCGAGTTTAGATGGCGAGGAAATGTTCATTTGGGAAAATACTCTTCTTGTACTTTCATTTTTATCTCTACTTTATTTATGGGTATGCTCAATTATTCATTGCTACAAGAATAAGAGTAAATTTCTTGGCGTATGTATCGCATTCATATGGCCGCTGAGTTACATTTATGGTCTATATGTTTTGGTTGTTAGTTTAGGCAACCGCAATGCTAGCTAACAAAAATATCATGGTGGGAATTTTACTCGCTGGGCTTCGCCCAAAAGCGCTCATTAAATCCCCATATATTAAGCGTTATATGGCTTTAGGAAGAAAATGAAATCTGAGGGAGCAACTTTATACTGGAACACACATAGACGGGCAATCTTCACTATTGCTCTACTTAGTCTAATTCCTTCTAGCTTTATAGGATATGAACATGGCGGCTTACGTGGTTTCCTGTTTTTTGCTGGTGTTAATTGTATATTTTTAATCTCAACTTTAATTCCATTCCGGAAATCACTGAGGTCAAAATATGGTAAAAGCCCATTTTAAGGCCCAGCCAAATAACAAAACAATTAACTACATTCGTTTCACTCATTGGGAAAAAGCCTCGCTGTCACTTCGTGCCAAAGCTCTCGGTTTTTCCCGTTATTGTAAGCGTTAGGTTTCTATTACAAGGGAAGTGAAAAATTTGGTGGAGAATAAGTACACAAAGATCGCAATTGTAGCTTTGATAGTTTCGAGTTTCCTTGGTGCTTTGTTACTTGGCAGCATTTATGAAATGTTTTCGGATAAAGTGGATATGGGACTACTTGTTTGGTTCTTTGCTCTATTGGTTCCGCTTGGAGTAATAATAAACCTCGTTGTAGCCTATAAAATCTTCCGAGGCAGCTTAAGATTTATCAAATTTGCGTTTTGGATGTATGTAATACAAATAATCGGATTTGAGACACCTCATTTAGGGTTTTCAATAACTTTAGGTTTTAGTTTCAATATTACATGGTCTTTATACGATGTAAGTATCATTTTCAATTTGTTCGCAATGCTTATGGCTGTAATCCTTTATAAGGCGATGCGCAATGCCAACGAAACCTAACAAAACAATAAACAACGTTCGCTTCGCTCTCTGGGAAAAAGCCTCGCTGGCACTTCGTGCCAAAGCACTCGGTTTTTCCCGTTATCGTAAGCGTTATAAGCCCACAAGGAGTAAATTTTGATTATTCAAGTATTAATAACTGGTGCATTAATTTTAGGTTTTTTGAAGCTCGCGGATAAAGAAAATGTAATGGATTTTTTTGGCTCATGTACTATTTACTTGGCGCCTCTTGTTACTGTCGGTGTTTTGGATTTCACGATTGGGTATTTTGAACTTCCTGCATTTTTACACCTAATTACTTTTTCTTTATTCTTTGTTATTCCATACCTAATTATTAACGCTATATGTGAAACATACACAACTAAAAAGAAAGTGCTTCTATCTGTTGGAGTGTTCGCAATAGTGCTTGTAACTCAGGTGGTTTTGGCTGTACTAATCGGTTCTTAAGAAGGTTAAATAGGGTAAGGACTTATAACAAATGAATTATATCGTTCGTAAACTCACTGGGAATTTTACTCGCTGGCCTTCGGCCAAAGCGCGCCTAAAATCCCCATATTCAAAGCGTTAGTGCGTCAAGCGAAGCTTGATGCATCTTGCAGGGTGTAAGTCCCTGTCAGGTAAGGTTTAGCCAACCACCTGTATCGAGTGTTGCGCCTATGGCGGAGTCTGGGATTGGTGAAATACTTATCAGCGATGCATTCGCAACCAGATGAACAATATAGGTGAAGCGTACACAGAGAATTATATAGGCCATAGGGAATGCGTGTTCCTGAAGTGCTGTTATCGCTCCGATAATAAATTAAGTTCTGACTGACGAGGCTTGTAACGCCGTCGAAGTCCAAGCAAAGCAACCGTTATTCAGCGTGTCTGAGATGGCAAGGTTGTGGCGAGTCAGCGGAGTTCTAAAGCCGTGGCATGTATAAAGAGATGTATTGAGAACTTGAGAGAGCCAAAGGTGTTCCATAAGGAAAATGGTAGGGTAGTTAAGCCACAAGCGAGCGAACGATGACCCTTTGGCAGTCAGACTTGCTCATAGTAGTTTGAGGTTGGGAAAGCCAACCACATGGCGAAGGGGCAAGCAGTTATATCAGGTGTTTAGCAGATACATAGACCGGACAAAGTAGGGCTGGATCACTATGACAACCGCACTAAATGCCATCACATTTAAATCACAGACACACCCCAACCATAGATTTCAGAACCTATATGGATTGCTAGGAGATGATTTACTGTATCAAAGTTGGGGGCAACTGAATAAACGAGCAGCCCCTGGTATTGATGGCATCACGATGCCGAAATACAAAGAATCGCTTGTGGAAAACCTCACACGTTTAAGTTCAGCCTTGAAAGCTAAGTGCTATCGAGCAGGTGACATTAAGCGTGTATTCATACCCAAAAGTCATGGTAAACAACGCCCATTAGGCTTACCCACAGTGGATGACAAACTGGTACAGCAAAGCGTGAGTCAGATACTGCAAAGTATCTGGGAAGCGGATTTCTTGCCTAACAGTTATGGTTATCGGCCAAATAAGAGTGCGCATCAGGCGGTGCATAGCTTGAGTTTGAATCTTCAGTTTAAAGGTTATGGCTATATTGTTGAGGCTGACATTAAAGGCTTCTTCGATAATATTGACCACAACTGGCTGATGGAGATGCTTAAACAACGCATTGATGATAACGCGCTCTTGAGCTTAATCGGGCAATGGTTGAAAGCACGAATAAAATCGCCAGAAGGGGATATCTCAAACCACAAAGCGGTACACCACAAGGCGGTATCATTAGCCCCGTGCTAGCTAATATCTATTTGCATTATGCATTGGATTTATGGTTTGAGAAGAAGATAAAACCTCGCATGAGAGGCAGGGCTATGCTGATACGTTACGCAGATGATTTTGTGTGTGCGTTTCAGTATGCCAATGATGCCGAACGGTTTTACAGCGTGTTGCCAAAACGACTCAAGAAATTCAAACTGGATACGGCACCAGAAAAGACCAGCCTAATAAGGTTCAGTCGATTCCATCCAAGTCGTAAGCGCCAGTTTGTGTTCTTGGGGTTTGCGTTTTACTGGGGCATTGATGCAAAAGGTAAACCGAGATTAAGGCGACGAACTGCGAGTCAAAAGCAGCGAAGTAGCCTGAGCGAATTTTACCATTTCATCAAAGCCAAACGCTCGCAGAAACTAGCGACTTGGCTACCTCAATTAAAACGCAAACTCACAGGGTTTAGAAATTACTTTGGGCTACCCGACAATAGCCGCAGCGTAAGTAAGCTATATAATTATGTGCTACATAGTTTGTACAAATGGCTGAACAGGCGCAGTGGTCGTCGAAGTTACAATTGGTGTAATTTTAAGAAGATGTTAGAGTATTTCCAAATACAGAAGCTACGAGTTAGCAAAAGAGTGATCCATGTTGACTGGTATTAAAGTGGTCGTGATTTACACGGGTGAATATATAACTGAAGAGCCGGATGCGGTAATTCCGCACGTCCGGATCTGTGTGGGGTCGGCTCAGTAATGGGCCGCTCTACCACGATGGTGCTCCATAAGGATTGATGGTGAATTCATATATCGGTGGTAAATACATCCCATTAAAAATGGTACTCTTCCCTTCGTTAGCAATGTTTTTAGCTTTAATAATGGTCGTAATGCCAGTAACTTTATTTGCGAAAGGAGTTCCATTTCAAAGTTGGGGTCCTGCGTTTACCTCAATTTCTCTTTGGGGATTTACGATGATTGGTTTTTTCTCTTTTATGGCTTGGATTTTTTGTGAGTTACTAGCCTCGACGATCTCTCGTATTAAGTCAGCTATTCTTTTTGGTATTGTTAGCCCCGTTGCCTTTATAGGGATTTTGACACTTGCTGCTTTTTTTGATGGTAACAACTTTTTGGCTGGGCTAGATACAGAGAAAGGGATTAATAATATGTTAATTTTAAGCGGATGTTCTTTTCTCTTTGGTGTATTTATCTATTGGCAAAGTACCAAGAGCACCTAACAAACGCATTAATTCGCTCGCAAGCTCGCTGGGACAATAACACGTAGGCTCAGTCGCTTCGCTCCAATTTTAGCCTACGTGTTATTGCCCATTATGCGGGCGTTGAGGCTGTAGAAAAACCCTAAATTTGTTTGTTTTTTATACACAAAACACTTCCCTCAGATCATGGTTTGTGATCCAATAGGTATTATCAATTAGGCGAAAGGAGCCTTGGTAATGCCACGTTTTATCCCACTTAATTACCAACAAAACACTATGGTAGTGATCAACTACCAAGACCAACTTCAGGCGGGAACGTTTGAATATGCTATTCATCATTTGATTGAAGATAAGCTGGACCTGTCAGTGTTTTATCCTAAGTATCAAAATGACCAAACAGGCCGTCCCGCCTACGACCCAGCTGCGTTGCTGAAGATTATCTTGTTTGCTTATTCGAAAGGTATTACCTCAAGCCGTGAAATCCAGTGGTGCTGTGAAACCAATATTATATTTAAGGCGTTGAGTTGTGATTCCGTGCCGCACTTCACGACGATAGCGGCATTTGTCAGTGGCCGCAGAAGCGAAATTGAATCGGTGTTTGAACAGGTGTTATTGATATGTCATGAGCAGGGATTGTTGGGCAATGAGTTGTTTGCTATTGATGGCTGTAAAATGTCGTCTAATGCAGCCAAGGAATGGTCGGGTACCTTTAAAGAGTTAAAAGAAAAACGCGATAAGCTTAAACGCCAAATCAGTTATCACATGAATGAACATGAGAAATTAGATAAAAGTGAAGGCGCTGATGAGGCTCGTAAACAACGTGCTAGTCAAGCGATTGAAACCTTGAATCATGCTCACGACAAGATAGAGAAGTTCCTCGAGGAAGCCGAGCCACGGATGGGGAAAGGTAAAAAAACGAAGGAAGTGAAAAGCAATATTACGGATAACGAGTCAGGCAAAATGACGACTAGTAAAGGCACCATTCAAGGCTACAATGGTGTGGCAACGGTAGATAAGAAACATCAAATTATTGTGGATGCCACGGTATTTGGGGAGGGGCAAGAGCACCATACCTTAAAGCCCGTATTAGAAGGTATTCAAGACCGATTTAAACGCCTGGCGATTAGCGACGATATTTTAAAAGCCCAAACCATCATCACCGCCGATACGGGGTTTGCTAACGAGAAAAACATGCAGTACCTGCATGACAATGACATCAATGCGTACATCCCTGATAATCAATTCAGAAGTCGTGACCCTAAGTTTAGTGAGCAAAAAACGAAATACGGTAAACGCCATCAAGATAAGAGAACCAGAAAGAAAACAGTCATTCCTGCCAATGAATTTAACTTCGACCCAGTGACTAATAGCTGCATTTGCCCGTCGGGCGAAAGCATTAGTTTTAGAGGGATACGTGAAAGTGACTCAGGCATTAAAATAGCTTATTTCGAAGGCAGGTTATTGCAATGTAGAAATTGCGATAAAAAGCAGCAATGCATGCATAACCCAAAAGCCGCAGACCATCGAAAAGGGAATGGTAGGCAAGTGAGTTTCACATTAAATGAAACTAGATCCCCAACCTATACCGACTGGATGAAGCATAGAGTTGATAGTCCAAAGGGCAAGCAAATTTACAGTCACCGCATGTCTGTGGTCGAGCCCGTGTTTGGCAACATAGGGACCAACAAGAAGCTCAACAGATTTAGCCTACGAGGTAAAAGTAAAGTGCAAGGCCAATGGCACTTTTTCTGTTTAATACACAACCTTGAGAAACTCAATAATTATGGACAGTTAGCGGCATAATGGGTCAAGTACCGACTCCAAATACCGCCCCTCAAGCTAGGTAATAGCGTTAATTCGGTTGGACAAAAGCGAATATCTAGAAAATCGAAGTGTAGAGTAAAAAACTTTGCAAAATCAAATCATCCAAGGCAAAGTTGATAGAATATAAAAATTAAAGAAAGGTGAGGAAATGGTCTGTCATAATCGACTTTTTCTACAGCCTCGTTATGTTTAAGGAGGCGTGATGGGGACATTTCCAATTTTAGTTACCACTGCCATTATACATTTGGTCATGTTTTTGGCTGTTTCAGCTTCAATTTATGATTGTGTATCTCACTCTAAATACCAGAAGTTAGGGTTAATTCTAATCGCTCTCGTTATTCCTATATTTGGACCTATCTATGTGAATTATCTACTTAAGCGTATCGCAGTAGGTGGTAGCTTTTTTATAAATCCAAGTTCTCATGATTCGTTCGATGATTCAGGTTCAGATACGTCATGTGGCTCATCTGACTCTGGTGGCGGCAGTTGTGATTAGTTTTAAACATATCATAAATAAGGATAGGTCGCGCGAAGCCGCGACTTAACCCTATTGTTGCACAAGCCCTGTGTTGAAGTTTTCTGCTTATATAGTAGATATGTCGATGAGGGGTAAAGGCTTGTTTTGTAATGCTTTTTTTTGGCCGAGTGTGGCTAGGACTGCTTTTTTTACTGCTTTAGCTGCCTGTTTTTACTTTTTCCTTTTGTTCATAGTAATTCTGATTTCCTCCTGCGTTATTTACGTGCCTAATGGTGTGGGCGCATTTTGTGCCTAGGCGCATTCCATTGCTTTGATGGCTGTCACTTTAAGTTTGGTCACTTCAGGTTTGAATATGGAATGGCGTTTACACCAAACAATATGCAACAGGCCTTGGCAATGAGGGCAACACTTTTGGTGCGTTGACGCATAGGTGGTGGTGTCAGTTTGCCCTTTAACATCAGTTGAATACGCAGCAAGGTAGAGTTAGCGTTGCCATGTAAAAAGCCATAATTTCGGGTACGCCTAAAGCCTTTTGGCAGCACGTGTTGTAATACTCGCCATAAGAATGCTGTCGCTGGCTCAGTGATGGTTTGATAACGTTTGGTGGTGCTGTCTTGGTATTTGAAGGTGACCTTGTAATCTTGATATTGCAGTATGTTGTTCTCGTTTATCACGCCGCGATACAGGTATCTGGCAAGGTAGGTGAGCACTTTATCGCCTTTACTCACATGTAGGCAGGACGGGCAAAACCGGTCACCATAAGAAGGGTAATGTACGGTGTCATTTACGCACTTTTCACATTTACTATGAATTTCGCACGTCCGGATCTGTGTGGGGGCGGCTCAGTAATGGGCCGCTCTACCACGATTATTTTCTAGTGTTGGTCGTAATGCCCACCTATAGCGAAAATGTATACACAGTCATCATCAAACTTATAAATTAGCCTGTCTTTTTGGGAAATTCGCTTAGACCAGAATCCAGACAAGTTGTGCTTTAAAGGTTCAGGTTTTCCAAGACCACTCGCGGGATCTGAGCGCAACATTTCCTTCAAAATTTTGCACAGTGCCTTATGAAGCTTATTGTCTTTTTCTCTTAGTTGCTCGTAAGTTAGCCAAGTTTTTCCTTCAAAGATTAGTGATCTCATCTAATTGCTCTTTTGTAGGCTTATAACCTTTATTGCTTTGATGAGTGGCCAGTGACTCTGAAATTTGATTCATTAAGCTACTGTTTTGTAACACGTGCAATGTTTCCTGTTCCCTTTCCCAGTCATCAGCACTCATAACAATAAAAGCCTCACCCGCGCGCCTAGTAACTTTTATAGGTTCATGATCACTAACAGTCTGCTCCACATAGGTTTTTAAATTGTCTCTAAATTGATTTACGCTTATGCTATTCATATTATACTCAAACTTATGTACGGTAATGTCGTACATTGTAGTGTTAAAAATATAACAAAGCAATAAAATCGGATTCGCAACAGTTTGCTCGGTTCCGCTTCACTCCATACTTTAACAAACTGTTACTCACCGCTTATTGCGGTGTTGAGGCTGTAGAAAAAGTTCAAGTCAAAAAATATAACTTGTTTTAGATTGATTCTTTTTGAAGTGCAATGGTAAACCCATCCAAATTTCATGTAGTAGTGCCATTTGGTGTGTATTTTTAAGTAATTATTGATAATAAATTTAGGGCTAGGGCTGCTCTAGCTGCCTTTTTTTACTTTTTCCTTTTGTTCATAATAATTCTATATTCCTCCTGCGTTACTTAAGTGCCTAATGGTGTGGGCGCATTCCGTTGCTGTGATGGCTGTCACTTTAAGTTTGGTGATGGCTGTCACTTTAAGTTTGGTCACTTCAGGTTTGAATATGGAATGGCGTTTACACCAAACAATATGCAGTAGGCTTGGGCAGTGAGGGCTGTACTCTTGGGGCTGTTTTCGAAAGTGGATTATACAGACCTTATAAAAATCCAAAACGTGAAAAGTATTTACGTATACAATTAAACGAATACACCTTGCCGATGTTAAACTTCAAATATCTGTGAGCTTTGCAGGTTATGCTGCTAATAGATATCTCAAATCATCCCATAATTACTAGAGTTAATAGTCCAAATCATGACCAGAAAAATCTTATCTTTGAAGGTGAAAAGAAACAAAGCGCCTGCGCCAGTGAATGAGGTGCTGAAGCCGATTGTTAATCTTAATCCCCAGCAGGCTTTTTTAAAGGGGGTGGCTATTCATCCTGCTCCACACATTAGTTTAGAAGAGGGCTCTGAGCAGTTCAGTATGCGTGCTATGGATTTGATTGCACCAATTGGCTTAGGACAAAGAGGCTTGATTGTTGCGCCACCAGGTTCTGGTAAAACGACTATGTTAAAGCATATTTGCCAAGCAATAGGCAAAGCACACCCCAAGATAAAACTATATGCCTTACTCATTGATGAGCGCCCAGAAGAAGTCACAGATTTTACCCGTAGCGTACCCGCTGAGGTTCACGCTTCAAGCTCAGACGAAAGTTATGCTAATCATGTCCGTGTAGCCAATGAACTACTGAAAAAAGCTTGTGGTGAGGCAGGTGAGGGGCATGATGTGATGATTGTCATTGACTCATTAACTAGGTTGGCTCGGGTTCATAATGCCCAGCAAAAAAACAGCGGTCGTACTATGTCTGGTGGTATGGATGTAAGAGCTTTAGAAATACCGCGAAAACTGTTTGGCGCCGCGAGAAATATTGAAAATGGCGGGTCGCTGACTATTTTAGCCAGCATATTAGCCGATACAGGCAGTCGTATGGATCAAGTCATATTTGAGGAGTTCAAAGGCACAGGCAATATGGAAATTGTTTTATCACGAGAAATCGCCAGCCAACGGATATTTCCGGCGTTGGATATCGCCAAAAGTAGCACCCGCCGCGAAGAGCTTTTGCTCAACCCAAAAGAGTTAGAAAAAATACGAGTATTACGCAGAGGGCTTAGTGGTCTTAAACCTCTAGATGCTGCTAGAAAATTGACTGAACTGCTGGAAAAATACCCGACTAATGCAGATCTACTAGCCTGTTTTTAGAAAAACTTGAGGTATTTAATCATTCACTTTTAATGGTTTTAAAACCAATTCACATTGATAAGTGAGAGATCAATTATCAATGTGAATTGATATAAGTCTTTTGGGCGCAGCCGCGGCAAAATTCTCAGTGCTACTCTGTGTCAGTTTTTTTGTTTTATTCTTTTACTCGAATCTCGAATTTGTTTTTCACTAGTCTCTATTTCCTATCACTAGTTATATGCGGCTCCATCTATCGATTTGTCTTTTAGTATCATATAAATACCAAATCTACCTGGAGTATATGAGGTGGTTCTCATATTTAGTAATGGATTGAGACGTAAATCATCCAAGATATTTTTATATTTTGGATTTTGAGTCTCAATTATATTTTGAATTTCTTGCTGATTGAGCCCTTGATCCATCAAGGATTGAATCGTTATTTTTTCATCTAAAATGATTTCACACTGATAAATTTTACACATTATAGACGTTAGCTTGATAAATTCGCTGTTAACATGAGTGGTAATGAAATCTTTCAGCTGTTGCTGTTTGTTATACCCCCAATCTAGATCTTCTGGTTGTTGATGAAAATCATATATTTCTTGTTTGATATTCGAGGGCATAGTGGAGACGTACTCGTTATAAGGCTCAGGCACTAATGAATTTATGGCTTCGGTACTTACATCTGAGGGGGCTTGCTGTTCTAATTGGTATTTTAACCTGGCATTTTCTTGTTCGATTTCATTAATATTATCATTCATTGTATTTTGTAAATGGTTGATTTTTTGCTTGGCTATGGCTAATTGAGTGGTGTTTTCGTCACAGGTTAACTGGTTTGTTTTGTCATCAGGTGTGGCTACGGTTGCATTGTTTTCAATGGGCGCTAAGTTATTGGCTGGATGATTAGAAGAAGCAATAGATAAGGGGAATAAATCGCTAATATCCTGCTGTGAAGAATTAGAAATAAAATAACCTAATCCCCCGCCAATGACAAAAATGAGTAGATACTTAAGCAAGCTATTATTCATATTTTTTCATCCTTGGTATTTGTACATTTAATGTACGTCCTTACATTCAAGCTAGGTAATATAAAATTCTTTGTCAACGGCATAGCTAATTTAATGGTGAAATAGTGCTGTATATTTTTTTGCTCTAAATGTTCTCGGTTAAAGTTCTAATATGGCTAATCTATTTCCTGCTCCATTCTGCTTTTAAGGTGATTACATTTTTTTACATCCGGTATCAATTCGGCACAGAGATTTTTGTTTTTGCTGAATACAATTAATGTTGTTGATTTACCACTGGGAAGGAAATGTTATGACTAAGAATTCTAAAATTACCTTAGGCTTAATTTGTTTAAGTTTAACTGCGTGTAACGATGATTTAATTGTTGATTTTAGCGGCGAACAGCATGTTCGTGTTTATCAAGACGACCAAGCACTAGCTTGTTCAGATACTGGAACGATAGCTGTTAAAGAGCATGGAAAATTGCTAATTGACGAGCATATCGAATTACATTGTTCACAAAAAGGTGATGATGGTTTGTCCTATACCGAATCATGTGGTTCAGAAACAGACTCTATAAATATATTCACCATACACGACAAGGATTTAGCTGAAGCCGAGTCTTTAGGATTTTCACGCTTGTCGACCCTTGCTGATCCTCAGTTTGATGAGTTATGCGAATATAAGGTCATTTCTGATCGAAGAAAGTACCGTTTACTGCGTCAATTAAATAATCAGTACGCCAAATGGCAGGCCAGTAAACCGGCGAATTACAAGTTTCAATTTAATGTAACTTATAGTGACTGCCCAACTTTTGCTCCTACCCCAAATGTGGCTATCACTGTGAATGATGATGCTATTAATACTGTCTATGACCTAGATAACGAAATGTATTTAACTGATATCAGTGATTATATGACTATCGATGAATTATTTAGTGAGATTAACTTACAGTTGAAACTGACTCCTACTGAAGTTGGTTTGGATGTTAGTGATCCACATTTATCTCCACGTTTTAGTGATATGGGTATGCCTGAACAATACTTTATCAATGCTGGTGGAGAAGAATGTGATGCGGCTAATTATTCAATTAGCTTGTTAGCGGACTAACTTTTAGGTAAGCCATCCTTGATACGTATTCAGGGATGGTCGATTATTTGTTGTTTGGGGCTCGACTTAATCTGCTATTATTGCGGCATTATTTGTTGGGGAGTTCAGTCACAGTGCTTAAACATATCTCTTTTTTATCAGTTAAAATATTGCCTAAAGTTATACTCTACGCCTCGTTATTAGGCGCTAGTTCTAGTTTGATTTTAACTGGTTGCGCGTCTGATGTTTCAGAGGTGAAACCGGCTTTAAGCACAAATTCTGCCCAAGCTGTGAGTGTTATATATCAATCATGGGATCTACAAGATGCTTTGGATAAAGCCCATTCATTAGATAAAGAATCAACACTAGTGGTGTTTGACATCGACGATACATTACTAACCGCCACTGAGTTTTTTGGTAGTGACAAATGGTACGACTGGCAGCGGGGGAGAGCACTTGATCAACAAGGTGTCTTAATTAATACCGCAGCAACAGAAAAAGTGAATTGCTTATTTGATGTGTTAGGTATGGTGTTTGAAATAGCAGTGAATAAACCGACTCAAGCTAATATGGCGGACATTGTTGCAGATGTAGATAATGACCTACTTATTCTCACCGCTCGTTCTGGTGCTTATCGTGCGGCGACTATGCGTGAGTTAGCGCGTAACAAGTTAAACTTTGTGGATAAATCCTTACTCCCTGCTGATTTGGGCTATCACTATGATTACACTTTAGGTGGACGTACAGCCCAGGTTAGTTATGTGAATGGGGTCTTTATGGTGCAAGGCATGAATAAAGGTGTGATGCTGCTAGATTTACTAAAGCGAACGGGTAAAAATTATCAATCAGTGGTGTTTGTGGATGACAAGCAACATAACATAGACAACATGGCTGATGCGTTGAAAGAGGCCAATATCAATTATTACGGTTATCACTATAGGTTGATATCAAAAGCAGTGACTGACTCTGAAGTGGCTGAAGCGAATAGTGCCAGTGCTGGTTTAAACCGGTTGCTTGAAGGTCACTTTATTGATCGTGCTGAGCACCTTAGCCAAGGACATTGTGATTATTAAGTTGCTGCGGTTTTACCTCGTAAAACTGATATAAAACAAGCTAACAGCACAAATATCAGTGACATATTTAACGCCATTTCAAATGTTTGAATTAAGGCAGGGTTCTGTTCCATGGTCAATTGAGCATCACCTATGAAATAATGCACCATCAAATTAACTAAACTCATACCTAACAGATTGCCTATGGTGCGTGATAAATTCAACGAGGCAGATGCTACACCTACTTCGTTATTTTGTACTGCGCCCATAATGGCATTATTGTTCGGTGTCGAAAATAGTCCAAAACCAACACCAATCAATAACAAGGAACTGGTGATATATAATATACTTGTTGTGACGTTTATTGAGCTAAGTACATATAAGCCGCAGCCTACAATTACACAACCTAAAGTGGCGATTAACCTAGGTTGAAATTTGTCGGCTAACTTACCTGATAATGGTGCCATTATTGCCATAGATAGTGCTTGTACTAAGATTATTTGTCCGGCATGAGATGGGGTGAAACCTTTGACATATTGCAAATATAAACTCATCAAAAAGATCAAAGGAAAGTTACTGGCGTACATTAACAGTGAAGTACTCAATGACATTGAAAACAGCCGACTGTCACGAAACATTTGTACTCGAATAAGGGGGCGATGGCTACGACTTTGATGCACAATAAATGATGTTAGACTGATTGCCGAAAGAACCAGCATGAAGCAGCCTAAAACACTGGGTAATATACTTAAGCCGTAGACTAATGATGCAGAAAATACAGCAAAAATAGCCGTTCCCCACCAATCATATTTTGTTTTTTCGGCGTTTTTCCATTCACCAGCTAAGCGCATTTTAATTAATAATAATAACGCCAATACTATAGGCACTTGGAAAAAGAACACTGAACGCCAGCCCCAGAGTTCGGTTAACCAGCCTCCTACAGCAGGGGCAATAGTTAATCCGGTATAGATGCATGCTGAAGCAATGCCTAGAGCGGCTCCACGTTTATTGGCTGGAGTTACTGAGGTAATAATTGCTAGTCCTGTGGCAAAAATCATCGATGATGCGCCGCCTTGCACAAATCGCCAAAACAATATCCATTCGATATTAGTTCCTAGACCACACATAAAAGAGGCAAAGGCATTAAGGGCTAAGCCGCTTGCATACACTCGCTTACGGCCAAAATTGTCTGCAAATTTACCCGCAGGCAACATAAACATGACGCTGCTTAGAATAAATAATGTCGGTAACCAAGAGACCATTTTGGCATTGGCCTGCAAATCGGCAGCCAAATCTGGGATAGCAATATTTACAGAAGCCATGCCCAAAGGGCCAATAATTGAGCCTAGGCAAACAATAATTAAGGCAAATTTAGCAACACTAGACTTTTCAACTTTAGGCTCTGACAAAATGGTTCATTATCCTTGTAACACAGAAATGGCTTAGGCTTGCACTGCTTTTAAAATTAATGGCGTTAATGATTCGGGTAGACTGATGTTACCTGCTAAAACAAAAGCATGTGCATCTTCAGACATTTTTCGCCATGTTTTACGTATGATATCCAGCCATTTTTGTTCAGTATATTCAGGGTGTTTTTCAGCAAAGTTGAGCATGTAGTGTTCAATAAAAACTAAGCCTACTACATCTTCAAGTAACTGAGTGTCGGCGTTTGATTTTATCCCTATTTTGGCTACTGCATTTTTAGCTCGTTGAATTTCTTGTTGGTTAAAACCCGCTTCAGCCATAATACCTGCGACTTTTTCAGCGTGGAATATATACAAGTCGCTACGCCATTTGTGATAACCCTGACGATCCATAGGATAAGCATTACGCGGCGATTGCCAGCGCTGTATATGTTGACCACGTATCGCTAACTTGATTACATGCTCTGCATCACTTTTGTAACGCTCTAACATGTCAGACATACGTAGACCATATAATAGCTCTTTGGGCCAGTCTTTGCCGTCAGCTTGTTCGATATTAGGATCTTCACTGTTGGCGTTATCAATAAGATTAACCGCGCGTTCATAAGCTGCTTGGGTCATGGTTTGCTCCGAGGGAATTGAATTGTTAAAGATAGGTGGTAGACGGTCATTTTAACCTGAACTTAAACAGTATGCCTGCGGATTTTGTCAGTTTGATTGAATTAATATGTATCGAAAATTGACTGCTAATCTATTGTTACTGGGGTATTAAAAATGTGAGGTTATTTGTAGGTTTTCCAATCTATCGATAAAGACAACAATAATTCTCTTAAAGATAAAGCCCTAGGTTGGCTTTTACCTTTATGATTCCAATTATGTCCACAACAAGCTGCGGTCAATATAGCTTTGTTAGGTTTCAATAATTTAAGGGCCAAAATATCGGGTTGGCGAATGGTTTCTTCTAGAAATTTGCCGTCAACTGCAAACCAGCCGAATTTATTAGCGTGTAATTTCCCTTGTCCTAGATCAATTCTGTCTACTGAATCTAGCTCAATATGTTCAGCGCCTAAGGTGTCGACGTGTATAGCAATACAACGACCAATTTGTATATTGTCGATAAACCATTGTTCTGTTTTATCGGCATCGGCTTTGTCAGCCATACATTTGGCGGCTTGTTTACCTTGCCAACTGGCATTGTGAATGTCTATTTGTAAGGGGGATTCTTTTTGTAGTAGATTATCTGCGGCACGTTTTATATGGTGTTTAAGACCACCGAGTTTTCTTTGCAACAAACTGATATTGTTGAATTTTTGCTGGGATAAACTGGCAAGTTCCCTTTCATATAAGGCATTACATAACTCAGCAAAATGCAGCTGACGTTGGTCGTCAGAGAATATGTCTACTTGCTGTGAAGATGGAATGAGCATAATAAAATTTAAGTCTACAAAATAAAAAATGGCCAGCGTTAGCCGACCATTTTATACGCAAAAGCTTAAACTTGCAGTTTTATATCGCATTCACGATATTAGCTACAAGTAAGTATTATTGACCTTTAACTTCAGATAAACCGTTAAAAATAGCTTTATCACCTAAGAATTCTTCTATCCGTAATAATTGGTTGTACTTAGATACACGATCAGAACGACATAAAGAACCAGTCTTGATTTGACCTGCAGCTGTACCTACCGCTAAATCAGCGATAGTCGCATCTTCAGTTTCACCTGAGCGATGAGAGATAACAGCAGTAAAACCAGCATCTTTAGCCATTTTGATAGCTGCTAATGTTTCAGTTAAAGAACCGATTTGGTTAAACTTGATTAAGATAGAGTTACCAATACCGTTTTCGATACCGCGGGCTAAAATCTTAGTGTTTGTAACGAATAAGTCATCACCAACGATTTGAACTTTATCACCTAATAATTTAGTTTGGTAAGCAAAACCGTCCCAATCTGACTCGTCTAAGCCATCTTCAATTGAAACAATTGGGTATTGATCACAAAGTGTTGCTAAGAAATCAGAGAATTCGTTAGCTGTAAATTGTTTGCCTTCACCTTTAAGGTCGTAGATAGCTTTTTCTTTGTTGTAGAACTCAGAGGCTGCACAATCCATGGCTAAAGTAACATCTGTACCTAGCTCGTAACCTGCCGCCGCAACAGCTTCTTTGATTACAGCTAATGCATCAGCGTTTGATGCTAAATCTGGAGCGAAACCACCTTCATCTCCAACAGCTGTGTTAAGACCTTTGGCGGATAATACTTTTTTAAGTGCATGAAAAATTTCAGCACCCATACGTAATGCTTCTTTAAAGCTTTTCGCGCCAACTGGTTGAATCATAAATTCTTGGATATCAACGTTGTTATCAGCGTGTTCACCACCGTTGATGATATTCATCATGGGTAATGGTAAAGAGTAAACACCTGGCGTACCGTTTAAGTCAGCAATGTGTTCAAATAATTGTACACCTTTTGCGATTGCTGCTGCTTTAGCTACTGCTAAAGAAACCGCTAAAATTGCATTAGCACCAAATTTTTCTTTATTTTCTGTGCCATCTAAGTCGATCATGATTTGATCGATATTTTTTTGGTCTAGCGCGTCTTTACCTAACAGTGCAGCTTGTAATTCATTGTTGATAGCGGCAACGGCTTTTAATACACCTTTACCTAAATAACGGCTTTTGTCGCCATCTCTTAATTCTAGAGCTTCACGAGAACCTGTTGATGCGCCAGATGGTGCAGCAGCTCTACCCATAGCGCCAGATTCTAAATAAACATCTGCTTCTACAGTGGGGTTCCCACGTGAGTCCATGATTTCGCGACCAATAATTTTACTGATATTTGACATTCTTGTGACCTTAATTGATTAAAAGTTAAAGGATCTTCGATCCACTTGATTTCTAATTATTTTGTTTAAAATATTCGCCCGCAGCTTTCACAAAACCTTCAAAAAGAGGGTGTCCGTCGCGAGGTGTAGAGTTAAATTCTGGGTGGAACTGACCTGCTACAAACCAAGGATGGTCGGGCAGTTCTATTACTTCTACTAAACGTTTATCTGTTGATAGACCAGTGACTTTAAGGCCAGCGGCTTCAATTTTTTCACGCAAGTTGTTGTTGACTTCATATCTATGTCTGTGGCGTTCATAAATTTCGTTTGAACCGTATAATTCCTGAACCTTACTGCCTGGTACTAAGTGGCACAATTGGCTACCTACGCGCATAGTGCCACCTAAGTCAGAGTTTTCGCTGCGTGATTCTTTTGAACCATCTGCATCTAACCATTCGGTAATAAGACCTACAACTGGGAAAGGCGTTTCAGGATCAAACTCAGTACTATTAGCGCCTTCCATACCCACTACATTACGAGCGAATTCGATAAGTGCTACTTGCATGCCTAAGCAAATCCCTAAATAAGGTATGTTGTTTTCACGGGCAAATTTAGCGGTAGCAATTTTACCTTCTATTCCGCGCTCTCCAAATCCACCAGGTACTAGAATGGCATCTAGCCCTTGTAAAATTTGTTCACCTTTACTCTCAACATCTTGAGAATCAATGTGTTTGATTTTGACTGCTAGGCGATTTTTTAAGCCGGCATGTTTAAGTGCTTCGTTAACTGATTTGTAGGCATCAGGTAATTCAACATATTTACCTACCATACCTATAGTGACTTCGCTGGTTGGGTTTGATTCCGCATACAGAACCTGTTCCCATTCAGTTAGGTCAGCTTCTGGGCATTCTAAACCAAAACGTTCAACCACTAATTCATCCAAACCTTGTGCTTTTAACATGGCTGGAATTTTGTAAATGCTATCTACGTCACGTAAAGAAATAACGGCTTTGTCGATAACATTAGTAAACAGGGCTATTTTAGAGCGTTCGTTTGAAGGCAAGGGCACTTCTGAACGACACACTAAAATATCAGGCTGTACACCCACAGAGCGTAATTCTTTTACTGAATGTTGAGTGGGTTTGGTTTTAACTTCTGCCGAAGCTGCTAAGTACGGCACTAAAGTTAAATGCATAAACATGGCACGATTACGGCCTACTTCAACACCTAATTGACGTACTGCTTCAATAAATGGTTGAGATTCAATGTCACCTACAGTGCCACCAATTTCGACTATGGCTACATCTACCCCTTCAGAACCATCAATCACACGACGTTTGATTTCGTTAGTGATATGAGGGATCACCTGAATAGTGGCGCCAAGGTAATCACCACGACGTTCGCGTTTTAGTACTTCTTCGTATACACGACCGGTAGTGAAGTTGTTACGTTTAGTCATACGAGTACGAATAAAGCGTTCGTAATGACCTAAATCTAAATCGGTTTCTGCACCATCATCAGTTACAAATACCTCACCATGTTGAATAGGACTCATAGTGCCTGGATCAACATTAATATAGGGGTCAAGCTTCAGCATGGTGACTTTTAAACCACGTGCTTCTAAAATTGCGGCAAGAGAGGCAGCTGCAATACCTTTTCCAAGCGATGAAACAACACCACCTGTGACGAAAATATAGTTTGTCATGAGTACCCTAAAGGCGTTTGAGTTGAATAGGTTTGTACTGATTGATGTGATTTTTAGACTAATTTTCAGTCAATAAAAATCACTATCAGACGGCTCAGCATTATAGACAAAATCTGCGCTACAGACAATTCAAAAGCAAGCTAGAGTTGAAATTAATCTTAAATAACAAATATCAAACAGCGCTAACCAATTAGCTTATAAATTACTCCGCCCAGTCCACCTATGATTAATAAAACATTTGCTAAAAAACCTAGGACAAATCCGATGGCTCTGCTTTTAGGATCGTTTACATAACTAATATAATAGATAGGTCGGCCAACTAAAAATAATATACCGATAGCTGCACCAATTAATGGGCTGACAAAATATGTAAACACCCATAAAGCGGGTATAAAAATAATTAGTTGCTCAAGGGTGTTTTGTTGCACACGATACATTCTCTCAAAAGTAGGATGGCCAGTTACCGCCGGAGCAAATACGCTATATTTTTCTCGAGAGAATCCCACTTTAAAAGTAAAAAACATATATTCTAATAGGGCTACTAGGGTAACAATTGCAGCGTATTCCATTCATTTTTCCTTGGGTATTGTAGTAAAGGCCTAATTGCCTAGCTGTTTATTTGTCAGCATAAAAATAACGATTAAAAAAAATCTACTGCAGTTTAGCAAGATTATATTACCGCTTCACTTAATCAAACTTAAACAAGTTAGATGCCATCAAACAAGGCGCAGGTAATTTCACCTAAACGACATACTGCTTGCTCTAGGTCTGAGTGCCAGATCTGATTGATGCTTAATCTTAAACAATGCTCGTATTGGCCTGACATACTAAAAGTATGGCCGGGCATAAAACAAATATTTTCTTGCACGGCTAGGTTATAAATTTCCATGGTTTTTATTTGGTGTGGTAATTCGACCCAAAGAAAAAAACCACCTTGGGGTTGAGATACGCGAGTGCCCGCTGGAAAATGCTGTAGTACACATGTTTGTAATTTTAATACTTGTTGCTGCAAGGTTGTAGTTAATTTACGGATATGTGCCGAGTAACTCTCTGAAAATAAATAGTCAGCCATAGCTAACTGACAAGGCATATTACAGGTAATGTTTAACGCGACTTTATGGCGCATTAATCCTGGCATTAAAGGTTTCGATGCTATCCATCCTAAGCGCATATTAGGGGCAAGATCTTTAGAAAACGATGAGCAATAAACAATATAACCAGCATGGTCGTAGGCATATGCTGGTTCGGTAGTTCCTTGACGGTAATCTAAACTACCAAAGGTATCGTCTTCAATTATGTAGGTTTGATATTGTTTAGCTAATAATGCGAGCTGTTTTTTGGTCTTTCGGGGTAAGCTAAATCCAATTGGATTGCTAGCAATTGCACTAAAAAGTAAGGTAGTAAACTTGCCTTGGGAAAATAGCTCTGCGACATGTACCATGTCGGGCCCCTCGGGGCCGCAAGGAATTTCTAATACTTGTCGCTTAGCATGTTTAAGGGCGGTGAGTAATCCGCTATAACAAGGAGTAAAAATAGCGACTGTATCACCCACCTCACTGACTTGTCCTAGCACTAGATTAATCGCTTCAAGACAACCATTGGTGACAATAATTTGCTCTGTATTTATCGAACATTGACGTTGGCGCATTATGTCTACAATAGCATTGCGAAGTTTTACTTCACCTTGGGTATGGCCATAACTGTTTGCTGTTAAGTTAGCTATTTTAGCTGTCCGTTTAAGGGATCTCTGTAACTCTAGTGAGGGACGTAAGGATTCGTCCAAATAGCCACTACTCAAACCGACTCGGTCAAAAGTGAGAGCATTTTGTAATATCTCAAAAATTACATCTGAAGGATCATGCTTAATAGATACAGATTTTAATCTAGGCTGACTCAAGGGCTTAATCGATGAATGTCCTTTTACATAAAATCCGGATTGTGCTTTTGCCACAATCAAGCCCTGACTTTGTAACCATTCATAAGTTTTAGTTGCTGTTGCTAAACTAACTTGGTGTTGTAAGGCAAACTTCCTTAATGCAGGTAAAGGTTCTCCAGCGGCTAAGGTTTGGTTTTGAATTTCACCAGTGACATGAGTCGCCAGTTGTTGATATTTGAATGTCATTTTGCTGCACCTACTTTTAAGTGGCCTAACTTATTGTACTGGTTTTTTTATGTAAAATTGAGTCTGTTATGGTTTTTATTCTAGCCCTAGTATCTGTAATCACAAATCATTTACTAAGGACACATGATGCAGATCTACAAAAAAATAAAATATTCGCAGTTTTATATGCATTGGAACTTGTCTTCTAGTGAAAAAAACAAGGGCTTATTGCTCGGTATAATTGCGGTATTTTTATTTAGCTTTACTTTGCCTTTAAGTGCTTATGTTACTCAACAACTTGACCCTTGGTTTTTGGGATTAGGGCGCACCGCATTTGCTGGGATATTAGCTGCAGTTATTTTGTATGTTAAAGGTGTCGCTAGGCCGACTAACCAGCAAATTAAATGGTTAGCTTTGAGCGCTTTGGGTATTACTTTCGGTTTTCCCGTGAGTATCTCTATTGCCATGAGTTTAACTGAGTCTTCGCGGGGCATAATTGTAGTAGGAGTGCTGCCTTTAGTCACTGCTTTAATGGGCGCTGTTTTGGCTAAAGAGCACATGCCCAGAGCTTTTTGGTTTTTTGCTATTTTGGGCGCAGTGTTAGTATTTGTTTTTACTGCTACTCAGCAAACGGCTGGGGCTCAGTGGGCTGACCTATTATTGTTAGTGGCAGTATTAACCGCTGGCTTTGGTTATGCCACAGGTGGTCGTTTGGCTAAAGAAATGCCGGGTTGGCAGGTCATTAGTTGGACCTTAGTCATCGCTATGCCGTTTTTTTGGCTGCCTGCATTCTTGTTGTTTCCTGCTGAGCCAACACAGATCGATCTTGGCATTTGGTTAGGTTTTATCTATTTAACCTTAGTCAGTCAGTTGTTAGGTTTTTTCTTATGGAATTCGGCCATGGCAATAGGGGGGATAGCTGCTGTTAGCCAGACTCAATTATTACAGGTATTTTTTTCATTGTTGATTTCTAACTTTTTGTTTGGCGAGCAGATGGGCAGTAGCGTGTGGTTTTTTGCCATATTAATTATATTGATAGTGGCTTTGGGTAATCAAAGTCAACGTTTGGCTACAATATTTCAATTGCGGAATAAAGCAGCTAAAATTTAAATACACAGTGAGCATGAATATGACTCCATGCTCACTATTTTTTGTTTAACTCAAGTTAAATCTGCTTATTTAATCACTCACAGTTCCAGTAAGTTAATCTTCAATATGATTTCGGTATTTATCCATACGTTGCATAGCTTTGCCTTCAAACTCACGTTTTAACTGCCACATAGGTCTTTCTAAGGTTAATTCCCAAGCAAATAATTTTTGATAAAGATCTTTGACCACAGCAGGTTGCTGCGCTGCTAGATTGTTTTGTTCGCTAATATCATTGCTCAGGTCGTACAACTCTGCAGGACGGTCAGGAAAGCGTAGTAGTTTCCAGTCGCCGTCGCGGATCACGCCACGATTTTCTTTTTTCCAAAACAGTGTTTGATGAGGTCTTGTTGCTCTTTCACCTTGTAAATAGGGCAATAAATCCACACCATCTAGATTACTTAATGCCGTAGTGTTACCTCCAGCTGCCGCATAAAAAGTAGGTAATAAATCCAGTGTGCTTACGGGTAAATCATAGGTTTTAGCTGCTGCCACTTTATTTGGCCAGCGCACAATAAAGGGCACCCGAATCCCCCCCTCAAGGTGATTAGCTTTGGTGCCACTTAAGGGGGCATTATTAGATGCATTACTATCAGTTGGACCACCGTTGTCATTAGTAAACACTAACAGTGTATTGTCACTTAATCCTAAATCATCAAGTTTTGCCAATAAACGACCAATTGCTCTGTCCATTGATAAAGTCATAGCAGCAACGGTTTTTCTTTTACCTTTTAATTGTGGGAATTGGGCTAAATCAGCCGCTTCTGCTTCCATTGGTGAATGCACTGCATTAAATGATAAATAAGTGAAAAAAGGCTGTGCTTTATTTTTTTCAATAAATTCAATGGTTTTATCAACCAGAGTGTCGGTTAGATATTGTTTTGATTCAGCAAAATGACCAAACCCTTCCTCTAGTAAGTCTTCTTGACGAAATTTAGGTGAATCGGCCTTCATTTCATAATAACTACGAGCGCCGCCACGAAAGCCAAAAAAGTAGTCAAAACCACGTTTGGTTGGATGAAAACGATCGGCATTACCTTGATGCCACTTGCCAATAATTGCAGTTTTATAACCTAAAGACTGCAAATATTGAGGCATGATTTTTTCGCTAAGAGGTAAGCCCATTTCATCACCAAGTGTGCCTGAAGCGCTCATTAAGCCTGGTACGTTATTTTCTTCGAAACCAAACCTTTGCTGATATTTACCCGTTAATAATCCCGCCCGTGAAGGACCACAAACAGCAGCGCTCACATAAGCTTGTGAAAATAACGTGCCTTGTTTGGCAAGATTATCAAGGTTTGGGGTTTTCATGGTTTGACTGCCCTGAAAACCAAAATCATGATAACCAGCATCATCGGATAAAATAAACACAATATTCGGTTTAGTACTTGCCGCTTGCGCAGCGGCTAATACGCCCATCATGCATAAGGTAAATAAACACAATCGCTTAAAAAATAAAGATATAGACCACATAAAGAAAACTCTTCAAAGTAAGTATTGTTAACAATTGTATGTCATTTGGTATTTTTATGGTTAGAACAATTACGGCGAAATTGATGGATTTTTAGACAAAGAAATAAAAAATACAAAAATCATCATAAACTAAGTTGTTATATTATTGTTTAACATGGATGACCTATTTAATGTCTTCCTATTTAATGACTTGCATTGACAAATGAACTGGGCGTAATAATAAAAATGAATTATAGGACAGTACTTAGCTTATTTGGCTGCGCCTGAGCCTAGCTATAGTAGTGCAACTAATTAGAAATTAAACACGTCACCAGCTCAATGCGATACAAGAAGCGATAACTTTAAAGTGAGTGCCTATTTTACCTTTGCCGTGTATATTATTTATTATAGATTCTTTTATTTTCAATATATTAGCTAATCGCATAGTAATATTTTCTGAGATAAACACCACGAACAGGAAGCTAATCTAGTATGACGGTTAAAATGGAACACCGCACTTTAGAAGACAAAATTCTATTGGCAATTACTGCTGCGGCGACATTAGTATTATTGCCCTTTCTTATCAGTAGTTTTTTTGCCGATGATAAAGGACATATAGCCGTTGATTTCGTTGCAGTTGGCGGCATTTTTACTATATTTCTTGGTGTTTGGTTTACCAGTAAGGTCAAACTGTATAGTGGCTTATTTGCTGTTCTAGCTCAGGTCACTATCTTATTAGGTATCTATATAAAAGGTGCAGGTTTAATTTATTGGCTTTTTCCCATAATCATCGCTGGTTTTTATTTATTACCTACTCTTGTTGCTAGCATTTTTAATATCATACTAATTACTGTTGCTTGTTTAATTACTTATGAACAATTCGACAGTTTCACATTACCACGGATTATTGCTGCGTTTGTTGTAACCAATATATTTTCGTTAATATTTTCAATGTTTATGCAAAACAAAAATCGGCAGTTATTAGAAAAAGACAAAATAAATCAACTTCGTAATAATATTCTTGAATCGATTGCCAGTTCAAGCAAGTTACCTAAAGTATTACAGGCCGTTGCTCATGCGATAGAAAATGAATTCCCTGACGCTATCTGCAGCATTTTACTATTAGATAAATCAGGTAAGCACTTAATACTCGGTGCAGCTCCTAGCTTGCCTGACTTTTATAATAAAGCCCTTGACGGCTTAGCTATCGGTCGGGGCGTTAGCTCAAGCGGTGCTGCAGCTTTTACAGGAAAACGAGTCGTTGTCGCAGATATAACCACTCACCCGAATTGGACTCCTTGGAAAGAAATAGCGGAAAAAGCGCAATTAGCTGCCTGTTGGTCAGAACCCATCATTGATAACCAAGGGAAGGTGTTAGGTACTTTCTCTATCTATCATCGTAAAATATCGACACCTAATGCCTCTGACTTCAAACTTATTGAGCAATTTGCAAACCTTGCCCGTATCGCAATAGAACGAGATAAAGCCGATAAAATCATATGGCAACAAGCTAATTATGACAGCTTAACCAACTTACCAAACCGTAATCTATTGCAAGAACATCTAACAAACGCAATTGCCAATGCTCAAGGTGAAAATAAGCAGCTGGCTATTGCTATGCTAGATCTCGATAAATTTAAAGATGTTAATGATTCATTAGGGCATGGCGCTGGTGATAAAGTCCTTATTGAGTGTTCAAAACGTATTAAGAATGTCATTAGAAAGAATGACATTGCGGCACGCCTCGGGGGGGATGAATTTATTATCGTTCTTGTGGGTACAAGCATACCTGAAGATATCGATAATATTGGCCAGAAACTATCAAACGTACTAGCTCAACCTTATATCATTGAAGAAAAGAATGTTTATTGTACTGCTAGTATAGGAATTGCATATTATCCAGATGATGCACTGAGCATTGACGCATTGCTAAGAAATGCAGATCAAGCCATGTACCACGCAAAAATGCGCGGCCGCAACAGCGTTCATTATTTTACTGATAATATGCGTACCGACTTTAACAAACGAATGGAAATTATTCAGGACTTACGTATTGCTATTGCACAACAACAATTTTATATGGTTTATCAGCCGATTGTGAACTTAGCAAACAACCAAATAATTAAAGCCGAAGCGCTAATACGCTGGAAACATCCCAAAAAAGGGCATATTTCGCCATTGGATTTCATTCCGGTTGCAGAAGAAATAGGACTCATTATTGAAATCAGTGATTGGATATTCGATGAGGTATCACAACAAGCTAATCATTGGCGAAATAAATACAATAATGATTTAACAATAAGCATTAATACATCGCCTGTACAATTTCAAAATGAAGGCGAACAATTTAATGCTTGGACTGAATCACTTATCGATCAAAAAATACCGTGTAAGGCAATTGCGATTGAAATTACCGAAAATCTATTAATGGATAATCAAACTGAAATTGTCGATACATTAGATAAAATCCGGCAGCGAGGTATTGCCGTATCAATTGATGATTTCGGTACTGGTTATTGCTCTTTTTCTTATCTTAAAAATTACTCGATTGATTATTTGAAAATTGATAAAAGTTTTGTGCAGAATATATCTGTTGACAACAATGATGCCGCTCTATGTGAAGCCATCATCGTAATGGCAAATAAACTTAATATCCAAGTCATCGCTGAAGGCATAGAAACAGAACAACAAAAACAATTACTTATCCAAGCGGGTTGCGTTTTAGGACAAGGGTACTTATTAGCACGCCCGCTTATAGTTGATGATTTTGAAAAACTATTGATTACACAAAAAAGTTAAGAGATATAAATTCTAGGACCGATGATGAATCGCTTTTAGCTTTTTGCTCGAATCTATCTTCTGCTTAGTCTGTTTCACTCTGCCAAATTCCGCCTCTAAGAAAGTGCCTTTAACGCATACAAGGCATCCAGTGCTTGTTTCGGAGTTAAATCATCTGGGTTAATTTGTTTTAAACTCACACGTAATTCGTCTACCGCGTCTAACATATCTAGTTGGTGTTCTTGTTGTTTATGCTGCATATTTGGTTGTGATGTATTACTAGGTAAGCTTTCGAGTTCGGCTAATTTGTGTTTGGCTTTTAAGATAACACTGCGGGGCACACCTGCTAGTTGGGCTACTTGTAAGCCGTAACTTTTGTTAGCTGCGCCTTCTTGTACCGCATGCATAAACCGAATGGTTTCTTCGTGTTCTACCGCGTCTAAATGTACATTGGCCAGTTCTGGTAAGTTTTCGGCTAGTTGAGTTAGCTCAAAGTAGTGAGTGGCAAACAAGGTATAAGATTGTAATTTTAACGCTAAATACTCGGCACAAGCCCAAGCTAAAGACAAACCATCATAGGTGCTGGTGCCTCGGCCTATTTCGTCCATCAATACTAAACTGTTGGCGGTGGCGTTATTCAGAATATTGGCGGTTTCGGTCATTTCTACCATAAAGGTTGAACGACCAGAAGCTAAGTCATCAGATGCGCCAATACGGGTAAATATGCGATCGATTGGGCCGATTTGAGCGTTTTCTGCTGGGATAAAACTGCCAATGTAAGCCATTAACACTATCAGCGCAGTTTGTCGCATATAGGTTGATTTACCGCCCATGTTTGGCCCAGTGATAATCAACATACGTCTTTGTGGATTCACTACTACAGGGTTGGCAATAAAAGGTGTTTTCATGACGTGCTCGACTACAGGATGACGGCCTTGATCAAAATGAATGCCCGGTTGGGTGGTTAATTCTGGGCAATGGTAATCAAGAGATTCGGCTCGTTCGGCCAAGTTGGTTAATACGTCTAGCTCTGCGAGTGCATCTGCACTTTGCATTAAGCGCGATAACTCAGGTAACAAAATATCGAACAATTCTTCGTACAAACGTTTTTCTAGAGCCAGTGATTTACTTTGACTGGTGAGAACTTTGTCTTCGTGCTCTTTTAACTCCTGAATAATATAACGTTCGTTATTTTTAAGAGTTTGCCTGCGCACATATTCAGCGGGTACTTGGTCGGCATAGTTACGGCCTACTTCAATAAAAAAGCCATGTACTCGGTTGTAACCCACTTTTAAAGTGGATATGCCAGTACGTTGCTTTTCTCTTTGTTCTAATTCATCTATGTAATCAGTAGCACCTTTAGACAAGGCCCGTAATTCGTCTAACTCGACGTTGTAGCCTGTTTTGATTACGCCACCATCACGAATTAATACCGGGGGCGTTTCTTCAACTGCGCGTTCTAATAGCTCTGCAAAAGCTGGAAACTGGCTGATGTCGTTAGCCAATTGCATTAAGCCAGTGTTGGCTGATTCGGCTGATTGGCATGTAACAAATTCTTGAATTTCGGGCAATAAGGTAAAGGCTTGTCTCAGCCTTGCAAAATCACGTGGGCGAGCCGAACGCAATGCCAAACGGGCTAATACTCTTTGCATATCGCCCACTTGTTTAAGCGAGCTTTGCAATTGCGGGTAATCACTATTAAGCAAAGACTTAATATTCGACTGTCGTTGTTTTAATATTTTACTGTCGGTTAACGGCCTATGTAACCATCTTTGTAATAACCGGCTGCCCATAGGCGTAGAGGTTTTGTCTAATACACTGGCTAGGGTGTGCTCTTTACCACCGGCTAAGTTTTGCGTGAGTTCTAAATTACGCCTAGTAGCGGCGTCCATCAAAACAGTATCAGACTCGGTTTCTAAAATAATATTCCGAATGTGTGGCAGAGCGCTTCTTTGGGTATCTTTAACGTACTGCATCACGCAGCCTGCGGCACATATACCTATTTTGCTATTGGCTACACCAAAACCTGTTAGCTCTTTGGTGCCAAACTGTTGATTAAGTTGGGTGCTGGCGGTGTCAAAATCAAATTCCCATTGGGGGCGACGGCGCAGTCCTTTACGTTGTTCAATTAAATGAAAAAATTCGAAGTCTTCTGGATATAACAATTCAGCTGGGTCGGTACGTTGAATTTCTGCCGCTACGGCTTCTATGTCTTGCGGCTCGCATAAAGCAAATCGGCCTGTAGATACGTCTAAGGTTGCGTAACCAAAATACACTTTGTTTTGTTGTCTAATGCTTACCACTGCGGCCAAAATATTGTCTTGTTTGTCTTCAAGTAATGCTTCGTCTGACACTGTGCCTGGAGTGACTATGCGCTGCACCTTTCGCTCTACCGGCCCTTTGCTGGTGGCTGGATCGCCCACTTGTTCGACAATAGCTACCGACTGGCCCATTTTAACTAAGCGAGCTAAATAGTTTTCTACCGCATGATAAGGCACCCCCGCCATAGGGATAGCATTGCCGCCAGATTTACCTCTAGCAGTAAGAGATATGTCTAATAATTCAGAGGCCTTTTTCGCATCATCAAAAAACAATTCATAAAAATCACCCATGCGGTAAAACAATAAAACGTCTTGATGTTCAGCCTTAATACCTAAGTATTGTTGCATCATAGGGGTGTGCGATTGCAAAGCTGGGCTAATTGAATTTGTTGCTGGAGAGTTTTTTGACGACATTTTAAAAGACTTTTCTAATAACTAAATTTCTGTGGTGTATTTTGGCTGATTTTGCCTTTGAAGTCTTGGGGGAATTGCTATTGAGTTTGATTTATCTCACAAAGTGTAAGGTAATGCTGGGGGATGTCAGGCTATTTGGCTTATGTATCAATCTGTCGCAAATATCTTAATTGAGAATTATTGCGCTTAGTTATTATTCCAAGGCATAATACTGCACTGCTTTTTGATACCACAATAATTAGATTATCCATATGACAGAAGATATAAACAATTTAGCCCAGTTATTAGGCGAAAAATTATTTGCAAAAAATTGGCATATTACTTGTGCTGAATCTTGCACTGGTGGCGGGATAGGCTTTGCTATTACAAGTACCGCGGGTAGCTCTGCTTGGTTTAATAAAGGTTTTATTACTTATTCGAATGAAGCTAAGCAAGCAATGTTAGGTGTGCAACAAGATACATTGGTTGAACATGGTGCGGTGTCTGAACAAACTGTTACAGAAATGGCGATTGGGGCTGCTCAACAAGCGGCGGCAAATGTGGCTATTTCGATTAGTGGTATCGCCGGTCCCGATGGTGGTACACCTGGCAAACCGGTAGGCACAGTTTGGTTTGGCTTTTTTGTTGATGGCCAAGTAGTGACTAAAAAGCAGCAATTTAACGGTGACCGCGAAGCAGTAAGAATTAAAGCGATTGAGTTTGCTCTATCTAATACTGTGAAATTGCTGGCTAATTAAGCTGTGGGATCCGGTTTAGAACCAAGCTGGATGTCTTGAAACCTGTGGGAACAGCTTCGTTGAAAAGTAAAAGTCATTTGATTTTTGATGGGGTAAATAATTTGAAGTGTAATATCACTACCACCTTCATTACTCTGATAACTTGACCACGGGTAAGCAGTCGGTGTTCGACGATTCTGACTCTGGCTGGATTCAACTCAAAGTAGCCATTAAAGTGTTAAAAGTAACTTTCAAAATCGACTAAAGTTACTTTGAACGACCTTCCCACAATGTTGCCGTTTATTGATATGTTTGATTTAGGTATCTTATGCAATGTTTTCCAAAGTTTTGTATGGTTTAGCTGATCTCATCTCATCTCATCAATCGAAGGAG
The DNA here is from genome assembly GCF_009796765.1 of Paraglaciecola sp. L3A3. Taxonomy (NCBI): domain Bacteria; kingdom Pseudomonadati; phylum Pseudomonadota; class Gammaproteobacteria; order Alteromonadales; family Alteromonadaceae; genus Paraglaciecola; species Paraglaciecola sp. L3A3. Next base: position 4,345,918 of record NZ_CP047023.1, on the reverse strand, counting down.
CAGTCATTAATACGTGCTCCTTTTGTCTAAAACATTTAATGAAGTAAAAAATCTTTCTCTGCCCATTCCTTCGTTTAGTCAATATTGCCTTAACAACCGTTCCTGAATCGCGATTTATTTTGAGGATACGGCTAAAGTGTCGTTTGCATTACATTTTACTAATCTCTCCCTGTATCTTTGTTTAATATTTAGCTTAGAATTTTTCGAAAAAATCATAAATGCAGAATAAAATATCTTATTTTAAAAATACCTATAGTGACTATTTAAATAGAAAGTGTGATGAAAAATCTTATGATTAAATCTATAGATATGTGTAAAAAAACAACAAACAATGTTTTATACTTGGTATCCTGTTTATTATATGAAGTTTTTGTGTGAGGTTGTTTGGCCTCCATAATTATTAAATTCATATTATCGGCCCATATTAATCAGTAATCAAAAGCATTAGGGACAGTACCCTTTAACTTATATGAGAAGGCATCATGTTAATAAGAAAATCACTTAAATTTGTGTATATTGGCATTATCGCGAGTGTAATTAGTATAGCCGTCCACGCTAAGCAACCCAATATCGTGCTGATCCTAGCCGATGATATGGGCTTTGAATGTTTATCTGCCAATGGTTGTTCTGGTTATAAAACACCAGTACTTGATAAATTGGCTGCGCAAGGGGTTAGATTTGAACATGCTTTTGCTAACCCTAAGTGTACGCAATCACGTGTTAAGTTAATGACAGGACTATATAATTTACGTAACTATAAACGATTCGCTAAGCTTGAGAGAAACCAAACTACCTTTGCCCACTATTTAAAAGACGCAGGTTATAAAACGGCTGTTGCTGGTAAATGGCAATTAGGTAAAGAAATGGACTCTCCTCAACATTTTGGTTTTGAAAGCTCATGGCTTTGGCAACATACTCGCCCTCGTTTACGCGGAGATACAGAGCATGATACCCGTTACCCTAACCCTCAATTAGAATTCAATGGTAAAGCCGTTAATTTTGAAGAAGGTGAATATGGCCCCGATGTTTTAGTCAATCAACTTACTGGATTTATTGAACGTAATCAGAAACAGCCTTTTTTACTGTATTACCCGATGCTGTTACCTCATTGGCCGTTCGATGCGACGCCTGATTCGACCGATTGGAATGCAGAATCTCTAGGTTCAATTTCAAAAAAAGGGCCAGGTGGCATTAAAGATCAAACCAATCATTTTAGAGGTATGGTGCAATATGCAGACAAAATGGTCGGACGTATTGTTGATAAATTAGAAGCCTTAGGTTTACGGGAAAATACGCTTATTATTTTTGTTGGTGATAACGGCACCGACACACCAATAGCTACTCAATGCCCTGATATATTAGTTAAAGGGGCAAAAGGTACATTGACCGACGCCGGTACTCGTGTACCACTAATTATTAACTGGCCAAGTGTCATTCAACCAAAAGTCAATAATACACGCTTAGTTGAGCTTTCTGATATTTTGCCCACCTTGCTTGATTTTACAGGTATACCAATAGCAAAAGATTACCCAGATCATGGTATTAGTTTAAAACCCTTATTATTAAACGATCAGCAGCAATACGCTCAACAGGCTAATAAAAGCCAGATTCAAATTAGCTATAAGAAAGACACTTGGATTAGAAATTTCAATTATGGTGTCAAAATTAGCGATATAGGGAAAGATACTATTTACGAAAAATATAATGGTCACTATCAAACTAAGTCTGTTCAGTTAAATCAGTCATCAACACAAGAAAAACAAATATTTTCAAAATTGCAGGCGTCATTAAAACGTTAATTATTTATATACAGATAATCAGAAACTTACTTTATCTGTAAACTATTATATTTAAAGAGTAATACGATGAAAAAATTATCACTGTTATTGGCGGGTTGCTTATTATTAGCCACGGCAAGCGCACAAAGTAAAATACAAAATGTTGTGGTTATCTTCTCCGATGACCAAGGGTATGAAGACCTTAGCTCTTTTGGATCAAAAAAGGCAGATACACCCAATATTGATCAATTAGCAAAAGAGGGGATGAAATTAACCAGTTTTTATGTGGCGTCTTCTGTTTGTACGCCTTCAAGAGCTGCTTTGTTGACCGGTAGAATGCCGGTACGTGCTGGTGCTCAGCACGTAGTTTTCTCAAGTGCTGCTATTTATGATGGCAAGGGCTTACCGCCACAAGAAATAACGATTGCCGAATTGTTAAAACAAAAAAATTACGCTACGGGCCTTATTGGTAAATGGCACCTCGGTCATGAGAAAGCGTATTTACCCACTGCTCAGGGTTTCGATTACTTCTATGGCCTGCCATATAGCAATGACATGTCAATTGCATCTAATATGGATATAGCCGAAGATATTATTTTAAATGAAGGTTATACCCTTGAACAATTACATGACGATGCCAATCAAATAGCAACAGAAGGTATGGTCGCTTATAAAAGATTAAAGAGAAAAGTACCTTTAATGAGGGGCAATCAGGTTATTGAATATCCCGCTAATCAATCAACCTTAACGGAGCGATATACAAAAGAAGCGGTATCATTTATTAAAGAAAATAAGCAGAAGCCGTTCTTTTTATATTTCGCACATACTTTTCCACATTTACCCATTTTTACCGGGGAAAAATTTAAAGGTTCAAGTAAAGGCGGTGCTTTTTATGATGCAGTACAAGAGATTGACTGGAGCGTAGGTGAGGTAATGAAAGCCTTAAAAGAACAAGGTTTAGATAAGAATACCTTGGTTATTTTCACCTCTGACAACGGACCAAACAGCAAAGGCTCAGCGAAGCCATTACGAGGTAGTAAATTTACAACCTACGAAGGTGGCTTACGTGTACCAGGTATTATTTGGGCACCTACAGAAATAGAGCCAACCGTCAGCGACGAAATTGTTTCAGCGCTCGATTTATTTCCAACTATTGCAAACTATGCAGGAATTGAGTTACCCAAAGATAGAATTTACGATGGGGTTAATATTTCTCGTTTTTTAAGGGGTGAACAAAAAGACTCTCCCCGTAAAGAGATATTTTATTACTCTGCTAATACCAGCACCCTTGATGGCATCAGATTGGGCGATTGGAAGTTTATTTATAAAGGCTTTAATCCAAGCCAACAACAGAAAATTAGCGGCCAAGAACTTAATGAAAAGTTGTATAACATTAAGCTTGATGCGCCAGAAAAACATAACTTAATTAACAAACACCCTGAAAAAGTAAAAGCATTGAAACAACATATGCAGTCTTTCGATATGGCGTTAAAACATGATGTTGAATCGCAATATTAAAAAAGTAATGTGCTTTTAAATTCTCGCTGAGTGTACATTTAATTATTGGAGTTGGTATAACACTTCATCATAGATAGTACTTGCTGTATTTTTAAGCTGTAAATTATACGAATTTGATCGTTTTTGTATCCTTAATGCACGGCTGCAGGGGGGAGGTCCACTTAAATCTCAATAGTGCTAAGTGGACTATTTACGGGAGTAAAATTTATCTTAATACTTTAACTGTCCACAGCCAACGAACAATATAAGAAACACAATGAGTTCCTTCACAAATTTTTAGAGTGATGAAACCCCCAGTATTTATCGATCCTAGTTGAATAAGCCCGTCAACTATCTTAGTCCCAACGGGCTCTGCATTGTATAATTTACTGCGATTTGTCTGAAGTAATTCCTTTCGGTTAAAGGTGTTTAAAAGCAAGACACCATTTGCCTGTCATTGGAGTACCATAAACCTAACAGTTTTAAAAACCGTAAGTGTTCCGATAATTTCTTTTATTAACATTTTTAGAATCCTATCTTTTGGGAATACTATTTAAGGTATACCAAGCTTTGCTATGGAACTCAGATAAGTGCTTACCTAACACAGTTTTTGATACATCAATTTCATATACACGTGATGTTTGTTCTGCAGGTCTATTTTCATCAACCTTGAAATTTTCTATTGTTACGCGGAAAGACTTGCCGTCTTTATTCCAATCTTTAATTGCTGTTTTCTCAACACGCATATCTTTTTCTTCTGAACCATAATTAAAGTTTTCAATGTAGTACCACGAAGTAATTATTAAGCGCTCAAAAGTGTCACGATCTGATTTGCTTATTGCTTTAGAAAAATTAACCTTGAATCCATCTGATTGAGCTTCAACAGAATAAATTGACTGAGGCAGAGTTTCCCCATTGTAAACGATGCGTTGTAAGGCATTTAAGTTGCCGCCTTTAGACCACCATCCTCTACCTGTTTGTCCTACCCATAAACTATTATCTAAAGGTGAGAATGTTAACCTCATTGCCCCTGAAGCAGTAACCGCCATAAAGGGTAACAATGCTGATTGCTCTACCCCGTTTACCGTTTCGATATGCACTCTAAAGATATTTGATTTAGTTTGGTCACCAATGAACATTTGTCCTTCATACGGGCCAAAACCGCCGGCCGTTGTATCCCATACAGGGCTACCAGGTGAATTCATTGCGCGACTATGAGGTAATAAACCGACAGGTAAATCGCGCTTACCTTTCATTTCTTCCCATTGAATATCTGGGCTTGTTGGCGTCTTTCCTGGAACATCGACTAAACTCGCCGGATGTCCATAATAAGCATTTGGTTTTACGACATGCAGTTTCGAGGTACCTTGGAAATCACCTTGATTATCCGTGTAGTAAATTTTGCCCTTGGCATCTATAGCCAAGCCCGCAGGACTTCTCATGCCATTGGCGTAAGGAATAGTGTTGCCGTTAGCATCTACTTTCATTGCCCAACCACGGTAACCGCCACTAGTTCCCATAGTCCCTCCACCGGTATAACTACCAGATAAGCCATGACTAAGATTCAACGTATATAAATATTCATTATCTGACGTTTTAATCGGACCATGTAAATATTCATGATAATTAGCATTAAAACTGAAGCTATCTGATAAGTTGATCCGTGTATCGGCCCAACCATCATCATCCTTATCTGATAAACGAGTTAGCCCTGATTTTTCACCTACAACTATGGTATTTTCATTATCAACAACCACACCTAATGAATCAAAAATACCTTCTGCGAATTGCTGCCAGTTATTGGCTGTAATCTTCCAAACACCTGATGTTCTAGTGCTTACATAGGCACTACCTTGCTCAGTAAAAGCGATACCTAATGGTTCAAACAGTACCTGCCTGCCAAACTTATCATTTGGCGCTAATGCATTTTCTAAACGATAACCCGCAGGTAAATATGTACTTTTACTAGAAGCATCACTCCATACTAGGGGTTGTTTTTCATTACTTTGCTTAACAACCTTATCGTTTAAGTCATCAAATTTAGGTGCCTTTTTAACGGTTGCGCTAAACGTGACCAATTGGTTTACACTTTTGGGTAAATGCCAAACCTTGTCGGTCACTTTACCGTGCGATACCTGAATGTTTATCAGGGAGGTGTCTGCTAAAGATAAGCGTAAAGCTGACGCTGTTTTTATTTTAAAGTTGGCTTTTATTTGATTGTTATCGGTAATGTTTATTTGCGCCGATACATTGTTATTTTCAACACGATAATTAAACCAAGGAATTTCGCCTTGCTCTGTATTCACACCAATAAACCCAGCATCAATTTCGGCCAAATGCTTGGCAAATTCTTTTGTGTCATTTAACCCCGCAATTAAGCTCTCTTTGGTTGTTTCGGTCGGCTCTTTAAAAGAAAAATCTACTGCTTTTCCTGTTGATAAAAGTGGTTGAAATAAGTGGGTGTATGTTGTGGCATCCCACTTTACTGCGCCTTCACCAATCTCACTGGCCTTGTCTGCGCGATTCTTTTTCTCATTTTTTAAAGACAAAAAGCGACCAGACCAAATAAGTTCAACGGCTAAGGTGCGAGGGTCAAAACTGTAGTTACGTGCATTGGGTAAACCAACATGATATGCGCGACCAGATACTTCTGTGCCGATATTAACGCGAACTAACCTTGGCTTGTTACTAACGAGTTCAGCACTTAGATCTTCAGTTAATACATAGGGTTTATCTGGTGCTTCTTGCCAAATAAAAGCAGGCCCTCTATCTTCATTTTTATTCAACGTTTTTAAGTAACTGGCTATTGCAGTGATATCACTATTGGATATTGCCTCTGCATTATATGAAGGCATGATAGGTAAAAATTGTTTCGTCGAATTATCTACGTTATTTCTTACTGCTAAGTGCAATGCCGACTGTCGAAGTGACTGCATTAGGTAGTCATCATCCGCTTTAATATTGGTTATATGTTGCTCTGCACTGTCATACACTCTTATTACTTTTGGATTTTCAGAAAACACACCAAATAAGTTAGGCCCTGATTTTACCGCCTTCGAATTTTTATCTAGCGAATGACACTCTTTGCAGCCCTTATCTTGAAATAGTTCTTTACCGTGTTTTACAAGGTTAAACATGGGTTTACCTGTATTCTCTCCAAGCGGAATTTCAGTACCGGCTTTTAAGGGTTTCGCAGCGGGTATATGGGAAAAATCTTTGACTTCGATAACTAAATTGCGAAAAGCAACTGGGGCGCTATCACCAACAAGGAAAATCGGTCCTTGAGATGTTTCATTAAGATATTGAGCGTCTTGGCTTGGGCCGGTTGCAACTTGTTTTTTATGAATAGATACGCCATTTAATTTTACCGAAATGAACTGCGCATATTCAGTTTTGAACCCGTCTTTATCAAAACGTGGAGCTTTAAAATCTATTTCAAGGGTTTGCCATTGTCCTGGAGGTTTTGAAGGGTTAGCTTTAGGTATAGCACCATCATACCTAACGTTGCGTTCTCGTTCTTCGTCATATCGGTGAGCGAGTCCACCCATACCAGTAGGTCTTATTTTTTTTGCCTTATACATATCCGCTATATTGATACGATACCTGCCGAGAAAATAGATACCCGATTTAGTTTTTGGGGTGATATTAACATCAACTCTGAAATGAAAATCTTTATAAGCTTTTTGTGTTTCTAATAAGTTTCCTTTAGCAAATAAATCACCTTTTGGACGGTTAAATAAAACGGAGTCGCCTTTAGTCAAAGTAAAACCAAGCATGTCGTCTTTAATTAACGCATCACCAACTTTTTGCCACATAGTATTCGGTTTAAAAACAATGCCATCAAAATAATAGTTTTCACTTAATTCTGCCGTTTTGTTGTCAGCTAACGGCGTGTCAGAGAAAGCTCCACAGCCTACTAACAGTATAGGAATAGTGAACAAACCCAAACAAAACAATGGGATTCTAGGTATTAATTTTTTCATTACTTCTCTCTGATAATTTCTAGTATTATTTTGATTGTTAAAGTTTTCTTAACCAAATGTTTCTGAAGCTAACTTTGGAACTATGATCTTGTATTTTTATTGCTTCACAACCATGTTGTTGGTAACTCGGTGCTCCGCGAGAAACCGTGTTTCCTAATATTTCACTATGGTTTTGGATCAATACACCATTGTGAAGAACCGTGATAAAAGCAGATTGGGTTAACTCTTTTTTATTATCAAATCGAGGGGCGGTATAAATGATGTCGTAACTTTGCCATTCCATTGTTGGTTTACTTGCATTCACCAAAGGAATTGACTGTTTATATATCGCGCCAGCTTGACCATTAGCATAGGTTTCATTGCTATGGGAGTTAAGTATTTGAACTTCATACCGCTGTTGAATAAAAATACCGCTATTACCGTCTTTTTGCCCTGATTTATGTTTTAACGAGGTCGGTATCCGCCATTCAATATGTAATTGAATATCGCAGAATTTTTGTTTAGTTCGTATATTTTGAGGTCCTTTGATACGAGGTGGTATCGTCATTACGCCATTTTCAACATCCCACGTTATAGGCTCCCCCATAAACTTCCCATTGGCCTGCTCCCACGCATTCATACTCGTTCCATCAAACAACACAATTGCATCAGAAGGGATACTATTCTCCACTTGGACTTTCTTGACGGGTTGCCAAACTTCGGTAAGGCTAGGTGATATTGAATTGCTCTCTTTTGCAAATACATTTATTGAGGTGGCAATTAGAATACTTAGCAAAGTGTACTTTACACGGTTCATTGTTTTTCCTTAGTAAATAAAACGTCGTGCTTAGCCCGACGTTTGGCTTTGATCTTTTTACCTTCTATATCCAAAGTATAAAGTTGCACTTGTATAAGTAGTTGTAATTAATAAGCGCATACTTTTACACATTTATTTAATATAATATCAACGGTGCATTTACATGGTAAACAATATCTCATATTTAAAACAGTGAATTTAATTACGATTTTTATTGAAAACATAGGTTTCAAATAAAAGAATAAATAATATATTATTGATTCTTAACGAAAATATTATTTCATTCATGCAAATAAATACTAAGAACAACTTAAAGAATAATTATCAAATTTATGCCTAGTTATAATAAAATAGTCAAATAAGTTGTTTTAAAAATAAAGCGATGTTTATTATGTGAATTATGATACTGGGATTTACTGTTAAATAAATTCTTTTAACTTAGTAAAATTTGCACACCTAGCCGAGATTACTTGTCACTAAAAAAAATTTAGCAATGCTCGATAAGGCAATACATGAATAAAATTATTTATTTTACGTTTTTACTCTACTGTCTTCCGTCATTTGCGAAAAAGCTAAATATTATTCTTGTGATGAGTGATGACCAAGGCTGGGGACAAGCTGGGTATTTTGGCAAGTGGCATCTTAATGGCTTAAAGGGTGCAGGTGTTCCTGTTCTAGCAGAGGATCCCTATGGTCCGAACAAATTTGGTTTTAATGAATGGCTTACCGTGACAAACTTTTTTGACCTAAATCCAGTCTTAGGGCATGAAGAGGGATTTAAAGAGTTTGAAGGCGACTCCTCTGAAATAATAGTTGTAGAAGCTTTAAAGTTTATGAAATCGCAGCATGATAATAATACACCGGCATTCTCTGTCATATGGATTGGCTCCCCGCATCAACCCTTTAGTGCTTCAAAAGCAGACATTGAACCTTTTGGAATGTTAGAAAATATCAAGGCGCGAGAGCATCATGCTGAATTAAAGGCGATGGACAGAAGTATCGGGACTTTAAGGGCTGGACTTCGAGAAATCGGCATCGCAGATAACACCATAATTTGGTTTAACATTGACAACGGAGGTTTGGCAAAAAAACAAACGGAAGTTGATTCTGTTGGTGGACTTAAAGGCAATAAGGGATCAATGTATGAAGGTGGTTTAAGGGTGGCAGGAATAATCGAATGGCCATCAATAATTAAACCTCGAATCTCTAAATACCCTGCATCTACCGCAGATATAATGCCGACAATAATTGATGTTCTAGAACTAAGTCGTGACAATATGCTTGACGTTATTGACGGAGATAGCCTCAAACCACTTTTCGAGAATGACCTAAGTATTCGATTAAAACCAATTACGTTTCATTTTAATCAACAGAGTGCCGCAGTAATATATAATGATTACAAAATAATCCAGATGCAAATTGGCGTCGAAGAGTACGAATTATATGATCTGGCAAACGACCCAAAGGAATCCATTAATCTTATTTTTCAAATACCCGATATCGCCACACAAATGAAAGCTAAATTACATGAACTAACATCATCTGTTGAAAAAAGTATTGCTGGAAAAGATTATCCATCAAACAAAGTTTCTAGCAATTTAATCTAGCATAGCCAAAGTATAATTGAGTGGCTGCAGCTTAGAGTTACAAAATCAGTTTGTTTTTATAAAAGCAGATTAACAATATTTGGTACGAAGTAGCTAATTAAAAGGTATCTAATTATGCAGCGCTTTGAGTATTGTTAGACTATTGTTCGTTATCACTTCGAAATCTATTTGTCCTGCTTTAACCCTATATTAAATATATGAAAACTAAAAAATTGCCATTAACGAGTTTAGCTTCGCCGGATTTTTTACAAACTAAGCCGGATCCCACAATGCAGACTTTAATATTTCAAATAAATTTTTAAATTTATCTTGTAACTGTATAACCATACAGTATACTTCTGCCATAACTACTGTATGACTCACTGCATCAGAGCTAGGCTCGACAAGTTGCAGTACAACCACAAAGGATATTCTGATGGACGACAATAAAACCAGAGCGTTAAGCGCCGCCTTAGGCCAAATTGAAAAACAATTCGGTAAAGGCTCTATCATGAAATTAGGCGATAACAAATCTATGGATGTAGAAACTATTTCTACTGGTTCATTAGGTTTGGATGTTGCTTTAGGAGCAGGTGGTTTACCCCTTGGTCGTATTGTTGAAATTTATGGCCCTGAGTCTAGTGGTAAAACAACCCTTACTCTTGAAGTCATTGCAGAAGCACAACGTAACGGTAAGGTTTGTGCCTTTATTGATGCTGAACATGCCCTTGACCCTATTTATGCCGCTAAGTTAGGCGTTGACGTGAAAGAGTTGTTGGTATCGCAGCCTGATACAGGTGAGCAAGCGCTAGAAATTTGTGACATGTTGACTCGCTCTGGCGCTGTTGACGTAATTGTAGTTGACTCGGTTGCTGCACTGACTCCTAAAGCTGAAATTGAAGGCGATATTGGTGATTCGCACATGGGCTTAGCGGCAAGAATGATGAGCCAAGCCATGCGTAAACTAACGGGTAACTTGAAACAGTCGAATACTATGTTGATTTTCATCAACCAAATTCGTATGAAAATTGGTGTAATGTTTGGTTCGCCAGAAACTACAACGGGTGGTAACGCTCTTAAGTTTTATGCGTCTGTTCGTTTAGATATTCGTCGTACTGGTGCGGTTAAAGCCGGTGATGAAATTGTTGGTAACGAAACCCGCGTAAAAGTAGTGAAAAACAAAATTGCTCCTCCTTTCAAACAAGCAGAATTCCAGATCATGTACGGTGAAGGTATTAACAGTCATGGCGAGCTAATCGATTTAGGTGTGACCCATAAAATGGTTGAAAAAGCCGGCGCTTGGTACAGCTACAATGGCGAGCGTATTGGTCAGGGTAAAGCTAATTCAATTGTTTATCTTAAAGAGCATCCAGAAATGGCCAAAGATATTGATACTCGTTTGAGAGCTTTATTATTAGCTAAACCTGTGCCAGTTGAAGAGCCAGCAAAAAAAGATTAAAACTTGAGTTTTTTATGGAGTAAAACAGAAGGGGCTGTTCTGTTTTACTCCATATTTATGTCGAGTTGAGGTTACCGGATTAGTAGGCTTTTTCTACTAGGTTATATCGTAATATATCCCCCATTAATGCTTCCCCACTTTCTGTGTTTATTCCTTTTAATTCAATAGTATAAAGCCTATTCTTGACTAGTTTAGGTAAATCAATCAATAAGGTTTTCTGGTCTTTGCTTATTGTTTGATTTAACACCGCAACATTTTGTAGATCAACTTTTTCAGAACCGTAGTCAGCATGGTAATGATATGTATGACTAGCCACAGTAATTTGTACCTGCTGCTGACTGATAGCTTGCGTAAAATGAATAGCAAAACCGGTTTTAGTTTGACTGACTTTATCGGCTAATAATAACGCCTTTTGATTCCAGCTGATTTTACGAACTCCTTCGTCACCAGCCCAACCTAAGTGGGTTTTGCCTACCCATAAGTTGCCATTGTTATCAAAATCAAACCTATGGTTACCTATGCCTAATGTTTTGCTTTCAATAAATGGAATAAAGGTACCTTGCATAAAACCATTCACTTCATCAGGCAGGTAACGAATTAATCTAGCTTGGTTCATATCACCAATCAGTAACTCGTTTTTAGGTAAACCAAATAACGCAGGGTCTATAGTAGAAATAGGCTGGGTTGGAGAATTGGCTAGTTCACCATGAGGAAACAAAGCTGAGGGTAGGGTGCGTAATTTAGCTAACGCTTCTGCTGACATAGTGACGGGATCTTGTTGCCAATCTTTTTTCCATACTAAAGACGCAGGGTGGCCGTAATGTTTGCCTTCTTTCACTTGATACAAAGGACTAGTGCCCAACCAATCTCCTTGGTTATCTGTGACCCATAATCTGTCGTGTGAATCTACATGTAAGCCATCGGGAGAGCGAAAACCAGATGCAAACGGAATGGTTTGTCCATCAGGCGTAATTTTTAAGATCCAACCTCGATAACTGACTTTAGCAAACATACGACCGGCTTTGAATTTGGTTTCATTCTTCCACGTATCGTTTTGCCAATCTGTCATTTGTTCTCTAGACAACCCGATTGGGCTGAAGTCGCCACGAATTTTTTCAAATATACCTGCAAAATTAGATGCGACGTTTAATGAAATATAATAGTTACCTTTAGAATCACGAGCGGGGCCAAAAGCAAATTCGTGATAATTGCCTGACATACCAAATTGATCAGAAACAGTTTGATAAAAATCTGCTCTCCCATCTTTATCTTCGTCGATTAAACGAGTTAATTCAGGCGTTTGCATTAATACTAAGGCGCCAGATTTTTCTTCAATTAAACCTAAGGGGTTATCAAGGCCTTTGGCAAACTGGCTCCATGTTTGAGTTTTAGGATCGTAAATCATTACCTCACCCGCATAAAAAGCCACCGCTATACGGCCATCTTGCAAGGCTTGTAAGCCTCCGATCTGTGGGTTGATTTGTTTGGGGATAGGGATATTGTCTATTTGGTAATAGTTTTGCCAAGGATCTGCTTGCGCGATGACTTGACTCGTCAACATGATGGCCAATAATGGTAGATACTTTTTCATTGGGTTACCTCGACAGTCACAGTAAAGTTTATGGCTTGAGCTGGACTAAGATGCAGTTTGTTGCCTTCTAGCTTGCCGGTTGAAACGGCTAGTTTGACCTTACCTGTATGACTGAGATCCATTGTGATTGGTTGTTTTACACCGACCATAGTGATGTGGCGCACAAAGCCTAGCTTGTTTTTAATGGCAGAAAATCTTTCTGTGATGGTGATGTCAGCCACTTGGTATACAAACTCAGGTAGTTCGTCTATTAATCGATAACCTTTGAATATTGCAGGTTTGTCTTTGGCAAAAGACCATAGTTGATCGGCGGTCTCTTGGTAAATCAAGCTATCTAGCAGTTCATTTTGTTTATTTTCGCCAGAAAAAAATGAGCGCTTACTTTGATAGGCATAATTTAATCTACTAGTAGCGGTATCCCAACTTAAACCAAAGTCAGCTTGAAAAACGATACCAATAGCTGCTGGGCTACTAAAGGGCATTTTACCTCTTTGGTAATATGGATAGGTTTTAGGTGCAGGTTTAAAAGTAAAGTTGTGACGACTTTTACGTTTAGGTTTGACATCTTTACTTATGGCTAAAATGTACTGATGGATCTCTTTTAGTTTAGTTTCACCTAGGTGGGCCATTGCTGGCATTTGCATGCCTTCAGGCCGTTTTTTACCAGGGTTGTTGGTCCACGCTAAAAAACTCGCTTGGTTTTCTATCGGATAAAGTTTACGTATTTCGATTAAGGCAGGTCCAACCGTGTCTTTTTGTAAATCGTGGCAGGCATGGCAATTGACTTCGAATGCCTGTTGTCCTGTGGTGTTAGCTTGGGCAAAATGCGCCCAAGCTAAACTAGATAACAAAGACACCAACAAAGGTAGGGGGTGTTTCATAGATATTCTCTGTTTGAGTAAATTAAAGTTTTCTTGCCCAGATGTTACGGTAACTGACTTTATCCCCATGGTTTTGTAGAGAAATAGGAGCGCAGCCATGAGGTTTTTTATATGAAGCTTTGCCTCTGTAAGTGGTGCTACCTTGGATTTCTGTATTATTTTGAATCAGTACACCATTATGTAAGACAGTGACATAGGCTTTAGACTCGACTTCACCAGAATCAGCGAATGTTGGAGCTTTATAAATAATATCGTATGTGTTCCATTCACCTGTGGGTTTAGTTGCATTGACTAAAGGAATGCTTTGTTTATAAACAGAGCCAGCTTGGCCATTTGAATAAGTCACATTTTCATATGAATCCAGTACTTGTATTTCATATCGACCTTGGATAAATATTCCGCTATTGCCAACTTGCTGACCGCTTTTCCCTGCGATCTTGGGTGGCGAACGCCATTCAACATGTAATTGCATGTCACAAAACTTTTCTTTAGTGGCTATACCTGTAGTTTTAGTGGCAACTGTCATTGTGCCATTTTCTACAATCCATTTAGCTGGGCCTTCATGACCATTCCAGTTATCTAAATTTGTGCCATCAAATAGCACAATAGCGTCAGATGGCACTGGATCGGTGCTGACAACTGCAGGCACTGGCTGCCACACTTCTGTCAGTTTAGGATCAATTTGTTGAGAATCTTGAGCAATGGCGATATTTGCCAAGGACGAAAGAGCTAGTAACGTTGGAAATTTTTTCATAATTCTTTCTCTATTGTTTTAGCAGTAATGTTAACTTTATTATATTTGGTAAGGCCAGTGTATACTTTTTAATATTTGGTAAGGCCAGTTTTATATATTAAAACATAGTTTTATTTTTAATTCATATAAAGATTTATTGCCAAATTTTTACATATTTAACTCGGTATTAGCCCAAACATTTATCGTCTGGTAAAGCAGAAAACCATTTATTTGATTCATTACTTCGTTCTCTGGCTAGTTAATTGAATGGTGTTAGACATGCCATTATCTAAATTAACTTTTACTGTTATCACTCCGGCTTTATCTGTGCTTTGTATTAGTGCCATTGCCTTGCCTTGGGGACTATCCACACTATCTCGAGAATTATCTACATTCATTTCCCAGCCATTATCTACAGCCAATAATGTGCCAGCCCCAGATAATTCGAAGTTAACTTTATGATTTTTCGAGTTGACTAAATTGCCAGCTTTGTCGAGTAACTGCACATGTACGTGGGACACATCATATTGGTCAGCAAGTAGTGCCGTTTTAGTGGGAGTTAATCTGATGGAAGCTACTTGGCTATGAGTATTTAAGCTATATTCAGCTTGTTTAACACCTTGATTATAACCCACGACTTTTAACTCGCCTGCGTTGTACGGAACCTGCCAGAACAAAATACGATCGTTTTCGTCAGACAATTTTTGTTTACCCAAAGATTTGCCGTTTAAGAATAATTCGCTTTCTTCGGTGTTTGAGTAAACATGTACCATGACTTCTTGGTTAGCTGGGTAATTCCAAGTTTCGCTGACATTAAACCATTCCCATTTGCGTAACCACTGCATTCTTTTATTAGGGTGCTTACGTTCTGTAAACTGCCAGCCTTTGTCGGCATCAAATTGATATTCAGATTTTTCTGCTTCAATAGTAGCCAAATAGACTTTAGGTTTATCTAGCCAAAAAGTTTCGAATTGATGACCTCTAGGTGTCTTGTTACCGGCATAATCAAAAAATGATATTTCTAAACCTTTACGTGGCCATGGGCCGGCTTCGCCCTTATAGGCAAACCCAGTCCAAACAAATATCCCCGGGACAAATTCACGCTCAAGAACGGCTTGCCATTCAGGCCAAGTTCCCCAGTTTTCTGAGCCTATTATTGGTTTATTTGGGTAGGTTTTATGAGCTATATCGTATTCTTTTGCTCGATAATTTAATCCCACTACATCTAAGGCATCGGTATAACCACTCACGTAACTCACTGACGGTATCACTAACCCAGCAGTAACAGGCCTCGATGTATCTAGCTTTTTCACTATGTTTGACAAATATTGTGCTGTTAAGGCTAGTTGATCAGGCTCAGTACCTTTATTCTTGTCGAACTTAGCTTTGATTTTTTCTGCATCATAAAGTGGTGGCGTTTTGTGGTAATCGCTATCGCCAGGTGAATATACCAAAGATTTTTGGTAATAAGGATAAGTCCATTCTATTTCGTTACCTATGCTCCACATAATGACAGATGGGTGGTTATAATCTCGTTTGATTAGATCGGTTAAATCGGTTTCTGCCCATTGTGAAAAATGTTCAGTGTAAGATTTTACGTCATCACCTTTACCGGCATTATCACTTAAAAATACCACACTTTTATCTTTAGCTTTTAACCAGTCGTCGAACATTTCGACCATCACCAGAAAACCCATTTCGTCAGCTAAGTCTAGTAAGTCGGGCGAATGGGGGTTATGGGATAATCTGATTGCATTGGTACCAATTGATTGAAGTTTTTCTAAACGGTAACGCCAAATTTCTTTCGGTACTGCGGCACCAATCACACCAGCATCGTGGTGTAAATTTACACCTTTTATTTTAGTTTGCATGCCGTTTAACAAAAAGCCTTTATTAGTATCAAATTCGATATTACGTATGCCGAATGTGTGTTTACTGATATCTAATTGTTTTCTTTGGTCGCGCAGAATAACTTGCGCAGAATATAATTTGGGTGCGTCTAGTTGCCATAGTTGAGGCCGTTTGACTGTGAGCTTAGAGTCAATTGATACCTTACCTTTGGCTGTGACTTTTTCACTCGACTTAGCCACAATTTCGCCGCTTTGGTCGAGCAAATTAATATCTAAATACATTGGCTTAGAATTGTTTGGGTTGATAGTTAACTGGCTATTGATGGTTACTGTTGCTTGTTTCTTGTTCACTTTGGGCGTTAATATTTGTACCCCCCAATGGGCAATATGATTTCGACTGGTTTTAACTAAACGCACATCTCTGTATATACCAGAACCTGTATACCAACGAGCATCATTATAAGCGGTGCGATCAACTCGAACCGAGACCAAATTTTTACCTGCAACGGCATATTCAGAAAGGTTAATAGCAAAACTGCTATAACCGTTAGGCCTATGACCAGCAAAGTGTCCATTCACCCAAATTTGTGAGTTGTTGTAAATACCATCGAATTCTAACCAGATGGCTTTTGATAAATCAGCTTTTTCTAGTTCGAAGGTTTTACGATACCAGCCAATTCCGCCTGCTTTAAAGCCGGTACTCGATGCCCCTTTTGTTTGGCTGTAGGGTAAACTCGCCGACCAGTCATGGGGGACTTTGACAGTTGACCAGCCATGGGAGTCAGCAGAGGTACTGTTAGGCAAAAATGCACTTTCTACTTCGCCAAGATGAAATTGCCAATTAAAATTGAAGTCTACGATTTCTCTAGACTCTGTTGTTGATTTTGCATGAGATATGCCACTAATACATACACTCAAAAGGCTAATTAAAAAAATAAGTAATTTCATTGCGCTCAACTTTTTAGCTTGATGGATTTTATGAATAAAAAGTGTTAATTATATAAGTTGTGAGTATAGCCAATATAATTGTTAATTTTATTAACAATTATATTCTAAGCAGATGAGAAAAGTTAAATATCACTGGGGTGATGAAAAGTGTCACTAATATGACTAGTTGTTTGCATTTAAATTTCATTATTCAAATGCAAACCTTGTTGTGTGGCTTTATTTGAGCTGTTTATTTTTCTCTTTCCGCAGGTTCTGGCTCGTTTTTGACAAATAATAAGATGAACACGCCTAACATGATAGCCATGTCAGCCACATTAAAAATACCTGTTCTTAGGGAGCCTATTCCTAAGTTTAAAAAATCGATAACCGCACCATTATTTACCGCTCTATCATAAAAATTGCTAATGCCACCAGAAAAAATAAGCGATAAAGAGGCTATGCCCATTAGAGGTTGGGTTTTGGTTCTAAATATATAAACTAATAAAGCCAATAAAATGAGTCCAACCGCACAAACAAAAATCCAAAATTTTGCTGCATCGCTGAGGCCGCTGCCTAATCCTAAAAAAGCTCCGGTATTTTCTACGTAACCGATTCTTAATGTGTCAGCTAAATAGCTAGTCATTTTAAATTTGGGCAAATATTCAGCTGCATACCATTTTGTACCTTGATCAATCATTACACTAATGAGAGTAATAATTGAAAACAGCCCGGTTCTTTTTATCAATGTCATTTTCTATTTGCCTTTGAGTGAATTGTTTTAATGCTTGGTAATTATTTGGCGATTATTCCATGTTCTTTATATGAACGTCTATTTTGTGTAGACAATTTTATTGATTATTTATCGATGCCGGATTGTCATATTTATGTTAAATTTGTCGCGATTGCCTGACCTGATTGATGTTCTTACGGCAAGTCATTGAATTTTTAGTGAAAATAGGAGCTATTTATGAAAAAAGTTGAAGCCATAATTAAACCTTTTAAATTAGACGATGTGAGAGAAGGTTTAACCGAGCAAGGTATTACTGGGTTAACTGTTTCTGAAGTGAAAGGTTATGGTAGACAAAAGGGGCACACAGAAACTTATAGAGGTGCTGAATATAATGTCGACTTTTTACCTAAAATTAAACTTGAAATAGTGTTGAGCGATGATCAGTTAGATCGCTGTATTGAAACTATCATCAGCACAGCTAATACAGGTAAAATCGGTGATGGTAAAATTTTTGTATTTAATGTGGAACAAGCCATCCGTATCCGTACTGGAGAAGTCGGTGATGAAGCTGTGTAAGCACGGTTAAAATATAATAAAAATAATTAGAATACACACAACCTTGAATTGAGAATAATTATGCAAGAAATCAATAGCGCTGTAGAAACTTTAGTGCAAAGCTCGAACACCTATTTTTTACTGATTGGCGCTATCATGGTGTTTGCCATGCATGCTGGTTTTGCTTTTTTAGAAGTGGGGACGGTACGCCACAAAAACCAAGTAAACGCTCTAGTTAAAATCATTACTGATTTTGCAGTGTCCTGTATAGCCTATTTTTTTATTGGCTATTGGGTCGCTTACGATACAACTTTTTTTAGCAGTGCTAGCGAATTAGCGTCGAATAATGGTTATGACCTGGTCAAATTCTTCTTTTTGATGACTTTTGCTGCAGCCATCCCCGCTATTATTTCAGGTGGTATTGCCGAGCGAGCGAAATTTTATCCCTTTCTAATTGGCTCTGCATTTATTGTTGCTGTGGTATATCCATTTTTCGAAGGCATAGTTTGGAACGGTAATTACGGCCTGCAAGATTGGCTACAACAAACTACAGGTGCAAGTTTTCATGATTTTGCCGGCTCTGTTGTTGTGCATGGTTTGGGCGGCTGGCTAGCGTTAGTTGCGGTTTATTTTCTAGGATTAAGAGCGGGGCGAATTAAAGACAATCGTTTAGTCGCTTTTGCTCCATCAAACATTCCATTTTTGGCACTAGGGACTTGGATCCTATGTATTGGTTGGTTTGGTTTTAATGTGATGTCAGCACAAAGCATGGATGGCATAAGTGGCTTGGTAGCAATGAATTCTATGATGGCTATGGTAGGTGGTGTCATTGCTGCTTTGTGGGTTGGTAAAAATGACCCAGGTTTTATTCATAATGGTCCACTTGCTGGCTTAGTTGCTGTGTGTGCTGGTTCAGATGTGATGCACCCAATTGGCTCCCTTTTTGTAGGACTGATTGCTGGTGTTATTTTTGTGACATTATTTACTAAGATTCAACAAACTAAAAAGTTTGATGATGTGTTGGGTGTGTGGCCATTACACGGTGTTTGTGGTGTGTGGGGTGGTTTAGCCACTGGTATCTTTGGCCTAGAAGCCTTAGGTGGTTTAGGTGGTGTATCTTTTGTTGCTCAATTAATTGGTACTGTAGCGGGTGTAGTGGTTGCAGTTGTGGGCGGTTTTATTGTCTACGGAGTACTGAATAAAGTGACAGGTTTACGTTTGAGTCAAGAAGATGAGTTTAATGGCGCAGACTTGAGTATTCATAATATTGGTTCGGTGAATCACGACTAATCTTTAGTAAACAAACTTATAGCTCTTTGCATATAGGATTTATACAAAGATCTTATGCAAAGAGCTTTTTTATTTTTTGTCTCCCTTCTAAAAAGATACCTTGTATTCAGTTACTGAATAAAAATCATCATTTGCTTTTAAAGTTGTACTAGGAAAATTAGCTTGGTTTGGGCTGTCTGCGTAAAATTGACTTTCAAAACATACACTTTCGTAAGCCTGATAAATCGCGCCATTTTTACCTTTCATATCTGCAAAATGATTAGCTGTATATATTTGTATGCCTGGCATAGAGGTGTGTATTTGCATTTCGACACCAGATGCAGAGCTAACAGCTGTTCCTGCATAATTTGCATCTTTTTGTATCGGATTGAAGTTGTCTAAGCACCAGTTTTTATCTATGCCATTAGCATTTTTTATTTGTGGATGAGCCGAAGATAAAGGCTCCTTGAATGCTGTCATTTGGCTTAGATCAAATGGGCTGTTTTTTACTGGGGCAATCTCCCCAGTAGGAATGCCGTTGTCATCAGTAGGCGTGTAGTGACTTGCTGCTAACAACACCTGATGCTCGGCAACACTGCCACTATCGTGACCAGCTAAATTAAAGTAGCTATGGTTAGTGGGATTAAACAATGTATCTTGATCACTTTTGGCAAAATATTCTAATCGTAATGTATTTTCTTCTGTCAGAGTGTAAATCACTTTAACTTGAATCTTGCCAGGGAAACCTTGGTCGCCGTCAATACTGGTTATAGTAAATGCTACCGATGGGTTTTTATCTTCAGATATTACTTCTGCTTGCCAAACATATGAATGAAAACCTTGTTTTCCGCCATGTAAACAATTACCGGCTTGATTCACATCAACTTGGTATTGAATGCCGTTTAAAGAAAACTGACCTTGAGCAATACGATTTGCATATCGACCCACTGTGGCACCAATATAACTCTGATCAGCCAAGTACTCATCTAATGTGTCGAAACCTAAAACAATGTCTTTTTCTCCATTTTTTGTGGGCAGTTTCCAGCTTTTCAAAATGGCTCCAAGGCTTATTATGTCAACTTCCACACCTTGTTGGTTAGTGAGAGTGTACTCATCGACGATTTGTCCGTTTGCTAAGGTTCCGAACTGACTATGTTTGATCATGATTTTTGTTCCAATGTGCTTTGAATCGAACTCGCCCAACCTTTTAAAAGTTTGCTGCGAAGTTGTGGTTTTATATTTGCTGTAAATGCTTCTTGAATAAATTGACGATTGTAATACTCGCTAAGTATGCCGCACCTAAGGCGGTAGTTTCCATTATTTTATGCCGTGAACCCCAATATCTAAAATATTAGCTAAAAATTAACATAATCAGTTGCCCCGCAGTGCCATCATAATATTTAAGTGCGCTTAAACTCCTGCTGAATAGCGGCAATAACAGATGAGTCGGTGGTAAATATAATGGCTCTGGTTGAAATGGTGCCTTGCTCTATCGACAGAATATAATTATCTGAGAACATGGGCACTCCTTTATTTTTGCCGTTGTAAGGTACAAACGGATTCTGCTAATCCCGTGTAGGGGGTTTGGTAAACAAATAAGTTGCCATTACTAGGTTCTTGCTCAATTTTATCTGTGCTTAAATTCTGCCTAGCAGAGGTGACAAACAGATGTTGTAAATCAGGCCCGCCAAATGCAACACAACTAGGTTGTTCACAAGGGGTATCTAAAACCAATAATAATTCACCAGTAGGTGAATAACGTTTAATGGTACTGCTACCCCATTGGGCGTTCCACAGGCATCCTTCACTGTCTATACATGAACCGTCAGGAAAAGCATGCTTATCGGTATTGATGAAGGGAGAAGCCGGCTGCAATTCTCCAGTGTTTTTATTCATATTTGCTTTGATGATGGTTTGCGTAGGAGAATCAGCAAAATACAAAATATCACCAGAGGGATCCCAGCACAGTCCATTAGCCACTTTAACTTGCTCAATCACTTTAGTAACTTGCCTGTTATTGTCTAGGCGATAAAGTGCTGCTTTAGCACGATTTTCGTCGACGCCTTCGTCTTCCATCATAGTGCCGGCCCAAAATCGTCCTTGGCGATCAACTCGACCATCATTTAGCCGTGTATGTACATATTCAGATTCAATCTTTGCAATCCATTCTATCTGTCCACTTAGAGGATGAAAAAATGCGAATCCAGATTCAAAACCACAAATAAACCACTCTTGTTCAGTGGTGAAACCGAAACAACCTAAGCGCTCTGGGCATTCATATTGATTGGTGACAATACTGCCAAATTTCCAGCTATACATTTTGTTTTGTTGAATATCGGTCCAAAAAGCAGTTTGTGTGTCTTGCTGCCAAATTACCCCTTCTCCTAGGGTGTTGGCTACCGGTAGTTCTTGAATGAGTGTGATAGATGTGGTCAATCGTAAGCCTTTAGAGTTCAATTAGTTAGCAGAATCAGTATATTCTTTTCTGTTAATAAAAATCATCTCTTTTGCGAAGAATTGTTAAATGCCAAAATTATTTACTGGTGTAGCCAAATAGTGTCACAGCTGCCTTTTCCCAACTAATTCATAGACTTCCTAACGCTTATTTAGAAACTGCGTGAATAACCCAAAGAAGTGACCCATTTTAGTCCTTGACATGATAGTCAAGTGGTACCTAAACTGTCATTTGTGGATAAAAGTGGCATAAAGTGGATCAAAGTGTTCTTCGAGAGGTTATTTTGTTCATCACAGTTACTACTTAAGTTTCTTTTTAAAAATAAAAGGCAGGGGAATGTTCCGGGGCGCTAACGCAATCAGTCTAGATATTAAAGGGCGAGTTACTATACCTACAAGGTATAGGCAATCCCTGCTGGACGATTGTCAGGGGCAACTAGTTTGTACCATAGATACCCAACAGCCTTGTTTGCTGCTTTACCCATTGCCTGAATGGGAAGAAATCGAACTAAAATTAAGTCGTCTGTCAAGTATGAATCCCCACGAACGTCGTATGCAGCGTTTATTGTTGGGTTATGCGTCAGAGGGAGAAATGGATAAAAACGGGCGCTTTTTATTAGGCTCTCCACTACGACAACATGCCAAACTTGATAAACAAATAATGTTAGTCGGTCAGTTTAACAAATTTGAAATTTGGGATGCGGATATTTGGCAAAAACAAATTGATTTAGACGTAGCGACTGAACAAGAAGCTGATTTTGAACTAACCGAACGACTGCAGGATTTCTCACTTTAATGGATGCAACTTTTTCACATTTATCTGTCTTGTTACAGGAATCTATCGACGGTTTAGCTATTAAACCTGATGGCATCTACATGGATGCCACTTTTGGTCGTGGCGGTCATTCTAAACATATTTTGAGTCAACTATCTGCTCAAGGCCGTCTGATTGCTATTGATCGTGATCCTACTGCTATTAAAGCTGCCGAAGCCTTTGCGGGGGATCCACGTTTTTCTATTCATCATAGTGCGTTTTCTGATTTAGATAAAGTGGCAGAGGAATTAGGGCTTGTAGGTAAGATTGACGGTATATTAATGGATTTAGGTGTGTCATCTCCACAGTTAGATGATGCAGAAAGAGGCTTTAGTTTTATGCGTAAAGGGCCTCTTGATATGCGCATGGACACCAGCAAAGGATTGAGTGCTGCACAGTGGTTAGCCACAGCTGAAGAGCAAGATATCACCCAAGTTATTAAAGAATTTGGAGAAGAAAAATTTGGTAAACGTATTGCTCATGCAATCGTTAATACTAGGCAAGTTGCGCCAATTATCGACACTTTACAGTTAGCTGAAATTATCGATCAAGCTGTGCCGGTGAAAGATAAATTCAAACATCCAGCTACCCGTAGTTTTCAAGCCATTCGTATTTATATAAACAGTGAACTGGATGAAATAAAGACCGGGCTTAAGGCAGCACTGAATACATTGGCGCCTAGTGGCAGGTTGGCTGTTATTAGTTTTCATTCATTAGAAGATAGATTAGTGAAGCGCTTTATACGGGAACAAAGCCGAGGGTTAAATGTGCCTGCAGGCATGCCTATTATGCAAGCTGAGATTGACGCGGCAAAAGCAATGAAAGCGATTGGTAAAGCAATTAAACCCTCAGCCTTAGAATTACAACATAATATACGGGCCAGAAGTTCGGTGCTCAGAGTCGCAGAGAAGTTATGAAAACGGCCACTTCAAACTTCAACCTACTCAGTTTTATACTTGCTGATTTAGCCCGCCATCCAGTGCGGGTTTTGTTGTTTCTAGCGGTACTAGTTAGTGCTGCGCTAGTTATTCTGAGTGCCCACCATAATCGTCAAATGTCGATGGCGATAGAACGCTTAATGCAAGAGCAAGATCGGCTGGATGTTGAGTGGCGTAATTTGGTTTTAGAACAAAGTGCTTTAGCTGAACATAACCGGATTGAAAACTTAGTTAAAAAGCAGCTGGATATGCATCGACCTTCACCAAGTGAAGAAATTGTGGTGAGGATGAAATGAGCCGAATCACTAACCGTAAAAGCAATAAAACAATTACTCACGCTAAAACTAATAGTGTGCCTGAGTTATTGCGTTGGCGGTTTTTAGTGGTAATTGGCGCAATCATCTTAGTTTTTGTCGGACTTGGTGCTAGAGCGGTATATATTCAAATTATTGCTCCGGATCTATTGATAAAACGTGGTGATAACCGAACTTTGCGTGAGCGAGATAATCCTTTGCACAGAGGGTTGATCACAGATAGAAATGGCAAACAGTTGGCAGTTAGTGTCCCAGTACAGGCTGTGTGGGCGAACCCCGAAACGATAGCGGATGCCTTACAAGAATTACAAAAAAAAGCGGAAAAAGATCCCGAGTTTAATTTAGCTGCAAAGCTGGCGGCGAATGAAAAACGTTGGACTGCATTAGCGCAAATATTAGGTAAAGATGTTGAGTCTTTAAAAGATATGGTCAGCGATCCTGAAGACACTTTTGTTTATATTCAGCGTCAAGTTTCACCTGCTATGGCCAAATATGTACAACAACTTAAGTTATCGGGCGTACATTTACGCAATGAGTCGAGAAGATACTACCCCAGTGGTGAGGTTTCAGCCCATATTGTAGGTTTTACCAATGTTGACGATATTGGCATTGAAGGGGTTGAAAAGCTATATAACAAGTTGCTCACAGGAGCACGTGGCTCTCGAGTTATTCGTAAAGATGGCAAAAACCGTATGGTTGAGTTAATTGAATATAACGAAGGGGAAAAGCCTACTGATATTCAATTAACTATTGATCAAAGGATTCAAGCGATTGCCTACAAAGAATTAAAGCAGGCGGTTCAATATTATCGCGCGGCGTCTGGTTCGGCTGTAGTTGTGAGTGTTAAAACGGGTGAAATCCTAGCTTTAGTTAACAGTCCTTCATTTAACCCGAATAATTTATCTAGTGCCTTGCCACATAGGGTGCGTAATCGTGCGGTAACCGATGCTTATGAACCTGGTTCTTCAGTCAAACCTTTAGCGGTATTAAGTGCATTAGAATTTGGTTCTGCTGAAGTGGATACTATTATTGATACCTCGCCAGGTTGGATGCATTTAGGCGGCAATATCGTTCGAGATTCCCGCAATTACGGAAAAATTGATCTGACAGAAATTATTCGTAAGTCGAGTAATATGGGCACCTCAAAATTAGCCTTGTCTGTGCCTAAAGAGTTTTTGATTGATATGTATTACAACGTAGGTTTGATGAGCGATAGCGGGGCAAATCTAATGGGCGAAATTAGCGGTATATTTAATGAGCGTAATCGTTGGTCAGATTTTGAATTATCTACCTTATCTTTTGGTTATGGTATTTCAGTCACGGCACTGCAATTGGCGCGTATGTACAGTATTTTAGGCGATGGTGGAATTAAGCGCCCACTGAGTATTATCAAACCTAATACTCCTGTAGAAAGTGAAAGAGTAATCAGCAGAGAAAGCACTCAGCAAATATTAAAAATGATGGAAACGGTTGTGCAAAAAGGTGGCTCTGCTGAAAAGGCAAATATTCCGGGATACAGAGTGGCGGGTAAAACCGGTACTAGCCGTAAAGCGACTGCTAGCGGTTATGGTGATGAGTATGTGAATATTTTTGCTGGTGTTGCGCCAGTATCAAATCCAGAACTTGCTGTAGTTATTTTGATTAATGAACCTAAAGGTGAACATTATTATGCTGGGCATACTGCAGCACCTGTGTTTGCTGAAGTCATGGCCGCCAGTTTACAGTTATTAAACGTGCCACCTGATGATAAAACAGTATCGTCTTTGGCTTCCTCCTTAAGTGAAATTAAAGGAGAAAATAATGCAGGCTGATATGGTGAGTATTAATAACCAATTTCCTCAAGAGTTTGATCAAAGTATTAAACCTTTGCTGGCTCATTTTGCTATTGACGCCCCGGATATTATGATTAGTGATTTGGTGTTAGACAGCCGTGAAGTGGCTATTCATAAAGCCTTTATTGCAATAAAAGGTCATAACTGTGATGGCCGAGACTTTATCCCACAAGCAATAAGCTTGGGAGCAAAAGTCATTTTAGCTGAGTGTGAGCTAGAACAAGATCATGGCGCTGTCGAGATGCGTGAACAAAGTCTTATTATTAGTTTTTTCCAACTAGCAGAAAAAATATCTGCTTTAGCCGGTTATTTTTTCCAATTCCCCGCTAATTCTATGTCTGTGATAGCCGTGACGGGTACTAACGGTAAAACCTCAGTGGTGCAGTTGACTACACAACTTGCTTATTTGTTAGGTGAGCAAGCCGCGTCTATTGGTACCTTAGGCTCAGGAGTATATCGCGGTAATAAGCAAATATTAGCTAGCACAATCAACACGACTCCTGATGCAATTAGCATGCAGAAACTTTTGGCTGAATATGTGGGTGAGGGTGTTTATCAAGTGGCGTTAGAAGCATCGTCTCATGCCTTGGTACAAAATCGAATTAAAGCCGTGAAAACAGACGTGGCAATATTTACCAATTTGTCTCGTGATCACCTTGATTATCATGGCTCTATGGCAGAATACGCCGCAGCTAAACGTTTGATTTTATCTCAACCAGAATTAGCTTATACATTAATTAATGCAAATGATGAAGAGTATAAAAATTGGCTTGCTGAAACGCCTAATTCAGTTGTTAAGGTATTAATTGGCCGAAATATTAATCCAAAAACAATCAGCAAAGATTATCAATACTGTATTGGCAATAATGTGCAATATACCAGTTCAGGGTTGAGGTTTTCGTTGAAATCATCTTGGGGCGATTGTGAATTACGTATTGCTCTTATGGGTGACTTTAATATAGAGAATATTCTGGCGGCTATTGCTGCACAGCTTTGTTTAGGCAAAAACTTGAAACAGATTGCCTATGTGGCACAAAAACTAAGTCCAGTTGCAGGTCGTATGGAACTCTTTAGTCATGCCCAAGCTGCAACCATAGTAGTCGATTATGCCCATACTCCAGACGCCTTAGAAAAAGCTTTACAAGCCACTAGACAACATTGTCAGGGAAAGTTGTATTGTATTTTTGGTTGTGGGGGGGACAGAGATATAGGTAAGCGTTCGTTAATGGGTGAGTTGGCTGAACAATATGCTGATCATGTCATTCTAACCGATGATAATGTTCGCAGCGAAGACCCACAAAAAATTATCCATGACATTTTATCTGGTTGTAAAAATCCAGAACAGATTCGAGTTGAACATGACCGCAAAAAAGCCATCCAACTTGCAGCAGAGTTAACTGCTAAGGGCGACATAATTTTACTCGCTGGGAAAGGTCATGAAAGTTATCAAATTATAGGAACTCAAACACTGCCGTATGATGAACGCCAGTATGTTTCAAATTTTCAAAAGGGGAAAATAGTATGATCCCAGTTTCACTTTCTTGGGTTGCTGAGCAGGTTCAAGGGCAGGTATTTGGTCAACTTGAACAAGGTCAATTAGTGACAGGTGTCAGTACAGATACCAGAAGTATCCAAGATGGGGATGTATTTCTTGCCCTTGAAGGTCCTAATTTTGATGGTCACAAGTTCGTACAACAAGCAAAAGATAAAGGTGCTATCGCTCTGATAGTCGCTAGACCTGTTGAAACAGATTTACCATTTGTTGTAGTTGATGATACCAAGTTAGCTCTTGGGGCATTAGGCGCGGCAGTTAAAGCTGAAGTCGCCCCTAAAACCATTGCTATTACTGGCAGTAGCGGTAAAACCACAGTTAAAGAAATGGTCGCCGCAATTTTATCTCGCAGAGGTAAGGTGTTAGCCACTAAGGGGAATTTTAATAATGATCTTGGTGTGCCCATGACTTTATTACGTTTAGAAAAACAGCATGAGTTTGCGGTGATTGAAATGGGAGCCAATCATTTAGGTGAAATTGCTTATACCACCGAATTAGTTAAGCCAGATGTGGCGACTATTGTGAATGCTGCGGCTGCGCACTTAGAAGGTTTTGGTAGTTTATTAGGTGTAGCCAGAGCCAAAAGTGAAATTTTTAAAGGTTTGGGTGAGTCAGGACTTGCCATAGTGAATGCTGATAGTCAGTTTGCTGAGTTTTGGTTGGGTAAACTGAAATATAACAAAGTACAGACTTTTTCTGCTGAAAATCAGGCTGATGTTTACGCGGAAGATATTATTCTGGGTTTAGATGGTTGTGCTCAATTTGAATTAATCACTCCGATTGGACGAGCTGCTATTAGTTTGTCCTTACCAGGAAACCATAATGTGAGCAATGCTTTGGTCGCTGCGTCTTTAGCGATAGAAGTGGGCGCTAATTTAGACGACGTGCGCGAAGGTTTACGTCTTATGCCCCATGTTTCTGGTCGTTTGCATGTGAAACAACTGACTAACCAAGTGAAAATTATAGATGACACTTATAACGCCAATGTTGCCTCTGTGAATGCGGCTATTGATTTATTAGCCAGTTTTGCCGGCCGTAAAATTTTATTGTTAGGTGATATGGCTGAATTGGGCGGCAAAGCCCGCTTTTATCATGAACAAGTTGGTTTATACGCCAAACAAAAAGGCATCGATCAATTATATAGCTTAGGTGTGTTAAGCCAGAGTGCTAGTGAAGTCTATGGCGAACAAGGTAAACATTTCAGCGACTTGAATCAAATGGTCTCATTTATCAATGAACACGTTATTTTAGATCAAAGAGATATCAGTATTTTAGTTAAAGGGTCGAGAAGTGCACGTATGGAATTAGTGGTAAAAGCCTTGGAGGAATCCCCATTGGGAAAGCTTGAAAGGCATAGGGAGCGTATCGCATGCTGATTTGGTTAGCCGATTGGCTACAACAATTTGATACCAGTTTTCGGGTCTTTTCGTATTTAACTTTACGGGCCATATTAAGCACTTTGACTGCTTTGGCTATGGCGATGATTATTGGTCCAAAAATGATCCGTTGGCTGCAGAAATTTCAAATTGGTCAAACCATTAGAGATGATGGACCTGAGTCCCATTTAGCTAAATCTGGTACGCCTACTATGGGCGGTTTGTTAATTCTAGCCGCCATAGTGGTGAGTGTTTTATTGTGGGCTGATCTGAGTAACCGTTATGTTTGGGTGACCTTATTTGTGCTGGTCAGTTACGGCATTATCGGATTTATTGACGACTATAGAAAAGTGATCCGTAAAGACTCCAGAGGTTTAATCGCTCGTTGGAAGTATTTTTGGCAGTCGATTATTGCTATAGCCGTTGCAGTATATTTATATTCTGCGCAACAAGGGCCTGCAGAAACCGCACTTCTGATCCCATTTTTCAAAGACGTGATGCCACAGCTTGGAATCTTTTTCTTGGTTAGTACTTATTTTGTAATTGTGGGAACCAGCAATGCGGTTAATTTAACTGACGGTTTAGATGGCTTAGCCATAGTACCCACCGTATTAGTTGCTGGGGCTTTCGCTATTTTTGCTTACGCTACTGGTAATGTTAATTTTTCCGCATACCTGAATATTCCGTATATTTCGTTAACCAGTGAGTTAGTCATAGTTTGCACAGCCATGGTAGGAGCCGGTTTAGGATTTTTATGGTTTAACACTTATCCAGCACAAGTCTTTATGGGGGATGTTGGGTCATTAGCTTTAGGCGGAACATTAGGTATTTTGGCTGTATTGATTAGACAAGAAATTGTCTTATTCATTATGGGCGGCTTATTTGTTGCTGAAACCTTGTCAGTTATTTTGCAGGTTGGATCATTTAAATTGCGTGGTAAACGGATATTTAGAATGGCACCGATTCATCATCATTATGAATTAAAAGGTTGGCCAGAACCGAGAGTGATCGTTAGATTTTGGATCATTTCTTTGATTTTAGTGCTTATTGGTTTAGCTACTTTGAAGTTACGTTAGGGATAGATGTCAATGACAAGTTTAGATTTAGTGAATAAAAATATCGTAGTGTTGGGAATGGGTCTTACGGGCTTATCTTGCGTACGTTTTTTATTAGCTAAAAAAGCTAAAGTTGTGGCTATGGATAGTCGGAATAAGTTAACTGTCGACCTAGATGTTCCTGTATTTTTAGGCGAATTTGATCCTGCCATTTTATGTGAAGCTGATCTTATTGTCGCAAGCCCTGGGATTAACTTGAATAGTTCTGCTATTTATCAGGCAATAGATCATGGTGTAAAGGTTATTGGCGATATTGAATTATTCGCACACTTTAATACAGTTCCCGTTATTGCTATTACGGGCTCTAATGGAAAATCAACTGTGACCCATTTAGTGGTAGAAATGTGTCAAGCAGCAGGTAAAAAAGCCCTAATGGGCGGTAATATTGGGGTACCAGTATTAGAACTTTTAGATCAAGAAGCCGATATTATTGTGCTGGAATTATCTAGCTTTCAGTTAGATACCACATATTCATTGGCCCCTTTTGCAGCAACGGTATTAAATGTTAGTGAAGATCATTTAGATAGACATGGCAGCTTATTTAATTATCAACAAGCTAAATTAAAAATATTCGATAATGCACAATTTTCGGTATTCAACCGAGACGATAAGTTTGCCCAAACAAGTCATGTACATGCAGATACCACTTTTGGTTTGAGTTTTAATGATATTGGTTGGTCTTGGGATAAAACCAATGAGTGTATTTTGTATCTTGGTTTTCCTTTTCTCAATA
The DNA here is from genome assembly GCF_009796765.1 of Paraglaciecola sp. L3A3. Taxonomy (NCBI): domain Bacteria; kingdom Pseudomonadati; phylum Pseudomonadota; class Gammaproteobacteria; order Alteromonadales; family Alteromonadaceae; genus Paraglaciecola; species Paraglaciecola sp. L3A3. The sequence continues at coordinate 4,315,155 of NZ_CP047023.1, read as the reverse complement.
GTGCCGACTGCCTATTAGTGGGCGAACATAATATGTTAAATATCCAAGCAGCAGCAGCTCTATGTTTATTGGCTGGAATTGATAAAGGCAGTATTAAACAAGGGGCGACAACGTTTGCTGGATTAGAACACCGTTGCCAAACCGTTTCTATACAACAAAATATACGTTGGATAAATGACTCCAAAGCAACCAATGTAGGAGCCACGCTGGCGGCAATTAAAGGGTTACACAAAAACTGCCAAGGCAAATTAGTATTAATTGCTGGTGGTGAAGGTAAAGGCGCTGATTTTTCGCCTTTACAAACCTGTTTACAGCAAGACGTGAGTGTATTAATTACCCTAGGGAAGGATGGCGATAAAATAGCCGCTTTGAAAGAAAATAGTATGGCTGTAGCGTCAATTGAAGATGCGGTAACAGTGGCATCTCAACTTGTTGAAGCGGGCGATATAGTCTTGTTGTCACCAGCATGCGCTAGTTTAGATATGTTTGCTAACTACCAAGAACGCGGGAATTGTTTTGTGCACGCAGTTCAGAGGATAGTGACATGACAAGTATGACAGAAAAATACACTAATCCACTAAGGCAATTGTTTATGCAAAAGCATGACAAAGTGGATATTCAGGCAAGTTTTAAACCTTATGATTCTTGGTTGATACTTTTAGCTATTGCCTTGTTATCTATTGGTTTAGTGGTGGTGACTTCTGCTTCTATGCCCGCTGCAGAACGTATTTTTCATAACCCGTTTCATATTGCCATTAGACATTGTATTTATATCGTTTTGGCGTTGATCACTGCTATGTGTGTGGTACAGATTCCTATGCGTTGGTGGCGGATGAGTAATGTCTGGTTACTGTTATTGGCACTGCTTTTATTAATATCTGTATTGTTAATTGGACGTACAGTTAATGGCAGTACACGCTGGTTAGTATTTGGGCCTATTACTTTACAAGTGGCAGAGCCGGCAAAGTTATTTTTCTTTTGTTATTTAGCGGGTTATTTGGTGCGTCGTCATGAAGAAGTGACCGAAAATATCAAAGGTTTTATTAAACCATTAGGCGTGTTTTTTGTTTTGGCCTTTTTATTATTGATGCAACCTGATTTAGGGACAGTGGTGGTGATGTTTTGTACCACTATTGGTTTATTATTTTTGGCTGGCGCTAAGTTATGGCAATTTTTTAGTTTAGTGATAGCCGGCAGTTTAGCTGTGGTTGTTTTAATTGTTTTTGAAGAGTATCGAGTTAAACGGGTGACATCATTTCTTGACCCTTGGGCTGATCCATTTGGTAGCGGTTATCAATTAACCCAATCGTTAATGGCCTATGGCCGTGGTGAAATCTTTGGTCAAGGTTTAGGTAATAGTTTACAAAAACTTGAATATTTACCTGAAGCTTATAACGATTTTATTATGGCTATATTAGCTGAAGAATTAGGTTTTGTCGGAGTATTGGCTGTGTTGCTGCTTATGTTGGGCATAGTATTAAAAGCCCTGCGTATTGGCAATGTGGCTTTGACTAAAGAGCGTCCTTTTGACGCTTATTTGGCGTATGCCATAGGTATTTGGTTTAGTTTGCAAACAGCTGTCAATGTTGGCGCCAGTGCAGGCATATTACCCACTAAAGGATTAACCTTTCCCTTATTAAGTTATGGCGGCTCCAGTGCCATTGTGATGGCCGTGGCTGTGGCTTTATTAATCAGAATCGATTTCGAACTTAGAGTAGATGGTGTGCAAGCGTTAAATAAGGGCGCAGCAAATAAAGTTAAGAAAAAACGCACTGACAGGTCAGCTAAACAAGAAGTAACCGATGTGCTGGAAGACGTAATTGAAGATGTTCAAATGGTCCCTGACTCCAATGGGAGGCCAATATGACTAAACGTATTTTAGTTATGGCTGGTGGTACTGGTGGTCATGTTTTTCCTGGATTGGCAGTGGCAGATCAATTAGTAAAGTCTGGTTGGCAGGTTCATTGGTTAGGTACTCAAGGCCGGATGGAAGCGAAAATTGTGCCCAAAGCGGGATATGATATTAGTTTTATTGATGTTGTAGGTGTGAGGAATAATGGTTTATTAAAATTATTAGCTGCACCTTTTAAAATCATTAAATCAATATACCAAGCCCATAAGGTAATTAAACAATTTAAACCAAACATAGTCATAGGCTTAGGCGGCTTTGCTAGTGGACCAGGTGGGGTTGCTGCTTGGTTGAACCGTATTCCCTTAGTTATACACGAACAAAATGCAGTACCTGGTTTAACCAATAAGTGGTTATCTAAAATCGCAAGTCGTGTTTTTACTGGATTTGATAACACCTTTGTTAATCAGGCGGCAGGTGATGAGAGTAAATATGTTTGGCTAGGAAATCCTGTTCGAACTGAATTTGCACAAGTTATTGCTCAAGAAAAAGTCAATGTACCACTCAATATTTTGGTGGTAGGTGGCAGTTTAGGGGCACAAATTTTAAATGAGACAGTGCCTTTAGTGATTAAAGATCTACAGCAGCAAGTGATGGTTGTACATCAGACAGGGGCGGGGCATTTAGCGAAAGTGCAGCAAACTTATCAAGTATTAAACATAGATGAACAGGCTTATCAGTTATCTGAGTTTATTGATGATATCCCTGCGGCTTATGCACAGGCAGATTTAGTGATTTGTCGAGCGGGAGCATTAACCGTTGCTGAAGTTGCAGCTGCAGGTGTGCCGGCTATTTTTGTTCCTCTGCCTCATGCGGTGGATGATCATCAAACTAAAAATGCCCAAGTGTTAGTGGCTGCAAAGGCAGCCTATTTGTTACCACAACGAGAGTTGTCAGTAAGCAGTTTGAATAAAATATTAAGCGAATGTATTCATTCACCAGAAAAATTATTAGAAATGGGTCAACAGGCTAGAACCCTGGCCCGCTTAGATGCTGCGCAACAAGTCGCACATTTTTGTATTGAGTTAAGCGAGCAAGCAGTATGAAAAAACAAAGTCCCATTCATTATCATGTACCAGAAATGCGCAGAATTAAGCATATCCATTTTGTGGGGATTGGTGGTGCAGGTATGGGTGGTATAGCAGAAGTATTATTGAATGAAGGTTATGCTATTTCTGGCTCAGATCGCCAAGCTAACAGTATGACAGATAGGTTACATAATCTAGGCGCCACTATCTTTTTTGGTCATTTGGCGTCAAATGTTGAATTAGCTAATGTAGTAGTGGTGTCTAGTGCGATTGATCCCACTAATCCAGAAATAGCTGCTGCTAACGAAAAACGTATTCCAGTTATTCGCCGGGCTGAAATGCTGGCAGAATTAATGCGTTTTCGCCATGGTATTGCCATTGCGGGAACACATGGTAAAACGACAACAACCAGTTTAATCGCTACTATTTTTGCTAAAGCGGATCTTGATCCTACTTTTGTGATTGGTGGCTTATTAAATAGTGCAGGGACTAATGCCCGCCTAGGTGATAGCCAATATTTAATTGCTGAAGCTGACGAAAGTGATGCCTCTTTTGTGCATTTACAACCTATGGTTTCTGTGGTGACCAATATCGAAGCCGATCATATGGAAACCTATCAAGGTGACTTCGACAAGATGCAGGATACTTACATTGATTTTCTGCATAACTTGCCCTTTTACGGCTTAGCTGTGTTGTGTATAGATGATCCTGTGATCCAGAAATTATTAAAACGTATTGGTCGTAAGTATTTAACTTATGGTGTGTCGGAATCGGCAGATGTGCGAGCAATCAATATTCAACTTGGTTTTAACCAAAGCACCTTTGATGTAATACGCAAAGATTTACCACCATTAAAAGTGACAGTGAATATTCCTGGTCATCATAATGTATTAAATTCATTGGCTGCCATAGCTGTAGCGAGTGACGAAGGTGTAGCTGACAGTGCCATTGTAGAAGCTTTAGGAAGCTTTTCTGGTATTGGTCGACGGTTTGAATTTTTAGGTGATTACAAAACTGATAATGGGCAAATTATTTTGGTTGATGACTATGGTCACCATCCAACAGAAGTGGCTGCGACAATTGCCGTAGCGAGAAATAATTGGCCTGATAGACGTTTAGTTATGGCATATCAGCCCCACAGATATACCCGCACTAGAGACTTATATGAAGATTTTGTCAAAGTCTTGTCAGAAGTCGATGTATTGCTCTTACTAGAGGTTTATTCCGCGGGTGAAGATGTGATTGATGGTGCGGATAGTCGTTCACTTTGTCGTTCCATTCGTCAACGTGGTCAATTAGAACCGATTTATGTTTCTGATATTCATGAATTACCCAAATTATTAGCTAAAACCTTGAATGACCAAGATATAGTCTTGACCCAAGGCGCTGGGAATATTGGTCAAATAGCTAAGTTCTTACAAAAAACCGAATTAAAGCCCGATTTGTTAAGTAAAGGGCTAGAGCAATGATTGAGCTAAGCAATAAAACAGCCGCTGATTATGGCAAAGTAGCCGTTATGTTAGGGGGGACTTCTGCCGAACGTGAAGTGTCTCTCAACTCAGGTAAAGCTATGTTAGCAGGCTTGCAACAAATGGGGGTGAACGCTTATGCCTTTGATCCAGCAGAGCGTGCATTAACAGAGCTATTAACAGAAAAATTTGACCGTGTGGTCATTGCTTTGCATGGCCGTGGAGGAGAAGACGGATCCTTGCAAGGTGCATTACAATTACTTAATTTACCTTACACGGGGACCGGCGTTTTAGGCTCTGCTTTATGTATGGACAAGATCCGCAGTAAACAAATTTGGCAAAGTCTAGGTTTACCCACAGCAAATTACAAAATTGCTGATAAAAGAAGCTTTGATGCAGGATCATGCGGGGCTATAATGGCCAGCTTAGGGGAAGAAGTAATGGTTAAACCTGCGCAAGAGGGATCTAGCATAGGTATGGCCCGAGTGAAAAATGCGCTACAACTAGAAACTGCCATTCAAGACGCTTTTAAATATGATAATAAAGTTTTGATTGAGCAGTTCGTTCATGGTTCAGAATATACTGTCAGCATATTGAATGGCAATGCTTTGCCATCGATTAGTATGTCTACCCCACGCGAATTTTATGATTATGCAGCTAAATATCAGTCTGATAACACCCTGTACTCTTGTCCAAGTGATTTATCCGTAGAGGAAGAAAGCCATTTAGCTGAATTGGCTTTAGAAGCATTTGATGCGGTTGCGGGTTCTGGTTGGGGACGTGTCGACTTCATGCGTGATCAGTTAGGACGTTTTTATTTGTTAGAGGCAAATACAGCACCTGGGATGACTGAAAAAAGTTTAGTGCCAATGGCTGCAAAACAGGCTGGGTTCAGTTTCGCGGAGTTATCATTTGCAGTGCTTACGACTTCGGATCAAATAAGATGAGTGATTTGCCATCATTAGATAAGCCAAATAAAGGTCCTCAGTTTTATCTGGGACTTGTATTTTTTATCATAGTGATGGTGCTGTTGATTTTTGCAGGCTTAAAATTGCATGCTTGGTTAGAGGATGAACAACAAGCGCCTGTGCAAGAAATTTTTATTTCTGGAGACAGACATTTTATTGAAGATCAACAAATTGAAAATTTGGTTAGGCGCACGCAGCCAGGTAGTTTTTTTGAACTTGATGTGGAAGCAACCCATCAAATTGTCGAAGCAATGCCTTGGGTGTATCGAGCTTCAGTAAGGAAACGTTGGCCCAGCGGCTTGGAAATATATGTTGTAGAACAGAAACCTGCTGCGATATGGAATGGAGACATGTTGTTAAATCAGTATGGTGATTCATTTAATGCCCAACTAGATGAAGACGATCTAGTTATGAGTTCGCAGCTACCCAATTTGTTTGGGCCTGGAGGCAGTGAACAAACAGCCTTGCAAGGCTATAAAAATATGCAGTCTTTGTTAGATGTAACTGGGTTACATATTATAGAAATGTTTTTAAGTGAAAGATTTGCTTGGAATTTACAATTAAATAATGGCGTGAAGTTAAATTTAGGTCGCACTGAATTTATCGATAGATTGCAGAGGTTTGTGGATTTATTACCACTAATTTCAAAACAAAATAAACAAATTGATTACGTAGATTTACGTTATGACACTGGTTTGGCTGTAGGTTGGAAAACCTTAGATAAAGCCGCCTAACACTAAAATTAAAGAGAGTTATATACCGTGAGAATGAAGCAATATGTCTAAAGGTACAGAAAGAAAGCTGATAGTTGGCTTAGACATAGGCACCAGTGATGTAAAAGCTGTTGTAGGTGAATTGTTAGACGACAACTCTATTAGCATTGTTGGAGTAGGCACTCATTCATCCAAAGGTATGGATAAAGGCGGTGTGAACGACCTGAATATGGTGGTCAAATCTGTTAAGCGTGCTGTGCATGAAATGGAATTAATGGCTGATTGTAGTGTTTCATCAGTCTTTATGTCTATTTCTGGTCGACATGTTAAGTGCCAAAATGAAAGTGGCATGGTACCGATTAATAATCAGGAAGTGACCCAAGAAGATGTTGATAATGTAGTGCATGCTGCTCGTTCTGTGCCTATTGCAGCTGAGCGTCGTTTATTACACGTACTACCTCAAGAATTCACTATTGATGTGCAAGAAGGAATAAAAAATCCTATTGGTATGTCAGGCGTCAGAATGGAAGCCCAAGCGCATATTATTACTTGTGCTGATGATATGGCAAAAAATTTAGTCAAATGTGTTGAACGTTGTGACTTAGTCGCTGATCAGTTGATATTTTCAGCTCTAGCATCGAGTTATGCTGTGGTCACAGATGATGAAAAAGAATTAGGTGTGTGTGTGGTTGATATTGGTGGTGGCACCATAGATTTAGTGGTTTATACCGATGGGGCCATTCGTCATACGGCAGTGATCCCGGCTGCGGGTAATCAAATAACCAGTGATATAGCGAAAATATTTCGCACGCCAATTAGCCATGCCGAAGAAATAAAAATTAACTACGCCTGTGCTTTAAAAGACATGGTGAGTATGGAAGAAAGTATTGAAGTACATAGTGTTGGTGGTCGTCCTTCAAGAGCTATGTCGAGACATACTCTGGCTGAGGTAATTGAACCTCGATACCAAGAATTGTTTGAACTGGTACACGATGAAATTCGTAGCAGTGGTTTAGAAGAACAAATCGCCGCAGGTATTGTGTTAACAGGTGGGACCGCGAAAATGGAAGGGGCTGTAGAATTTGCTGAAGAAATTTTCCAAATGCCAGTTCGTGTCGGCGCACCATTGGCAATGAAAGGCTTATCAGAATATGTAGAAGACGCTAAGTTTGCTACTGCTGTAGGGTTATTACAGTACGGCAAAGAACACTTAGTTAATCAATTGAGTGCCAAAAACAAAACCAGCGATGGTGTTTGGCAAAGAATTAAAAGTTGGTTTAATAACGAGTTTTAATCACTCGTATTTAAACGCTAAAAATAGGCAGCAGGCAAGGATTTAACCCTGACTGCTTTTATGTACAAACCGGAGAGTAAATATGTTTGAGTTAATGGATAGTCATAACGAAGAAGCGGTAATTAAAGTTATTGGTGTTGGTGGCGGCGGTGGTAATGCTGTTGAACACATGGTTGCGCAAAATATTGAAGGTGTAGAATTTATCGCCATCAATACTGATGCCCAAGTGTTACGCAGTTCTACAGCCAATGTTACTTTACAAATTGGTTCTGGTGTGACGAAAGGTCTAGGTGCGGGTGCTAATCCAAATATTGGACGCCAAGCGGCTGAAGAAGACAGAGAAACCATACGTCAAAGCTTAGAAGGTGCTGACATGGTATTTATTACCGCTGGTATGGGTGGTGGTACTGGAACAGGCGCTGCACCAGAAGTGGCTAAAGTAGCAAAAGAATTAGGTATTTTAACTGTGGCTGTTGTCACTAAACCTTTTCCTTTTGAAGGTAAAAAACGTACCGATTTTGCTGATCAGGGTATCGAAGAATTATCTAAATACGTTGATTCTCTGATTACGATTCCAAACGAAAAGTTATTAAAAGTAATGGGCAAGGGCACTCCTTTGTTACAAGCTTTTAGTGCGGCCAATGATATTTTAAGTGGTGCAGTTCAAGGTATTGCTGAATTGATTACACGCCCAGGTTTAATTAACGTGGATTTCGCCGACGTGAGAACAGTCATGTCTGAAATGGGCACGGCCATGATGGGTAGTGGTACTGCAAGTGGTGAAGATAGAGCTGAAGAAGCATCTGAATCTGCTATTGCTTGTCCATTATTAGAAGATATTGATTTATCTGGCGCTAGAGGTATTTTGGTTAATATCACTGCTGGTCCTGATTTCTCTATCGATGAATTTGAGACTGTCGGTAATGCGGTAAAAGCTTTTGCATCAGAAAATGCCACTGTGGTTGTTGGTACTGTAATTGATATGGAAATGACTAACGAACTGCGCGTAACTGTAGTTGCTACAGGTATTGGCGCTGAGCGTAAACCTGATATTTCATTAGTTTCTAGCCGCGCTGCTAAAGTGATGGCTGATAGTGGTGAATTTAAATTGCAAGCTAATGGGTCTGGATCTATGCCTAGTTCGAGTGCAATGCCTGATACTGCTAAAACGATAGTGGCGGAAGACAAAGTTGAAGCGGCAAGTGATTTGGAATATTTAGATATTCCAGCATTTTTGCGCAAACAAGCTGATTAAATTGACTCTAACAATAGAGTAGGCTGTGAATATAACTATTATGGGATAATACACCTATAAAAGGCGATATATGACAGTTTTTTGACAGCGCACTATGTTTTAATGTATTATATGCGCCGCTTTTTATTCTAATAAGTTATTGAGTTAAAAAGGTTTATGATTAAACAACGTACCATTAAACAATCTGTTCAAGAGACAGGGATTGGTCTACATAAAGGTGACAAGGTCACTATGACTCTCCGGCCTGCGCCTGCGAATACTGGAATAGTATTTCGCCGCGTTGATCTTGAGCCTTATGCGGATATCCCTGCTAGAGCAGATTCTGTAGGCGATACTATGCTTTGTACATGTATTAGTAATGCCGATGGTGCGAAGATTTCTACTGTCGAGCATTTGGCCTCAGCCTTAGCGGGTTTAGGGATTGACAATATTATTGTTGAAGTCGACAGTGATGAGCTTCCTATCATGGATGGTAGTGCGAGTCCGTTTATCTTTTTATTACAATCTGCTGGTATCGAAGAACTTAATGCCGCTAAACGCTTTATTAAAATAATTAAACCTCTTCGAGTTGAGGAGGGTGACAAGTGGGCTGAACTTCGTCCATATGAAGGTTTTAGAGTAGACTTTAGAATCGACTTTGATCACCCTGTTATAAGTCAAACTCGTCAGCATATGGTGTTAGATTTTGATTCATCTTCGTATGTTAATGAAGTGAGTCGTGCTCGAACCTTTGGTTTTATGAAAGATCTTGAATACATGAATTCACTTAACTTAGCTTTAGGTGGCAGCATGGAAAATGCAGTTGCCCTTGATGAGTATCGTGTATTAAATCCTGAAGGTTTGCGTTATAGCGATGAATTTTTAAAACATAAAATTCTAGATGCAATCGGTGATTTATATTTATGTGGCCACAGTATTGTTGGTGAACTAGTTGCCTATAAAACAGGTCATGGTTTAAATAATAAATTGTTGAATGCTTTATTAAACAATACTGAATGTTGGGAGTTTGTAGGTTATGAAACTCCCGAACAAATGCCTATCAGTTATGCATCCCCAGTTTTGGTAAACTAATTAGTTTACCAAAACCTTGTTTCCCTCCAGTAAACGAATATATTTTTGCTAAATTAAGTACTGTAGTTGTCAAATCGTTTACGCTACAAAGCTTTGATATTATTGCTTTAGATTGTTATAAGTCATTTTAGATAATGTGACTTATATGGTAATCTTTGTGAAGTGGTGATATATAGCTACTAGTTTGTGCATAAAACAAACAGTAAGTAATGACTTAGATACCTGCATAAAGTATCTCAATTTCATTCTATAGCTTAATCTTTTCACATACCAAATATTGATAATACCTAAGGTCCATATCTGCAATGAAATTAACTTTGCTTTTTAGAAGTAACAACCGACGTTTTGCGTTGGATATAAATCGACAAAAATTGACGATAATGTTGCTTGTTGCCTGCGGATTATTTTTAGTGTCTAGTCGCTCGACGACCTCTCCTGAAGAAAGTATTGCACGAGTTCAATATGCGCAATCTGGACTTGAACAACAAGCAACTGAAATCGAACTATTAAGAGACACAACTAAACAACGTTACTCTGGCATGTTGTTAAAATTAGCTGAAATGCAAAGCCAAATTCAGCGCTTGGACGCCTTAGGTTCAAGATTAGTTGCCCAAGCAAAATTAAATCCAGATGAATTTAATTTTGGCCAAGAGCCTAATATGGGCGGGCCTCTAAATACGTCAGGTGTTGAGTTACAAGCCCAAGATGAGTTATTGGTGAAAATGGAAAACATGTTAGAAACCATTCAAGATAAGTCTCAACAACTGTCTGCACTTGAATCTATCTTATTAAGTCACCATATAGAAGAACAGAGCCAGTTAGCAGGTAAACCGATTCAATCCGGTTGGTTGTCTTCTTATTATGGTGTGCGCAAAGACCCGTTTAATGGTATGCCCGCTATGCATAAAGGATTAGATTTTGCTGGTAAAGAAGGTAGTGCTGTTACAGCAACAGGGGCTGGAGTTGTCACTTGGGCCGGTAGTCGCTATGGCTACGGAGAACTAGTAGAAATAGATCATGGGCAAGGGTTAAAAACTCGTTATGGCCATAATAAAGAAGTTAAAGTAAAAATTGGTGATGTTGTCACTAAAGGACAAAGTGTTGCGGTAATGGGAAGTACAGGACGCTCTACTGGCCCTCATGTTCATTACGAAGTTTTACGTAAAGGCAAACAACTAGATCCGCTACCTTTTGTCTATCGAAAAGGCTCTTAATAGCTGGATATAATAGTAGTAAAAAATTTGTAATATAAAATCGGCTCCATGTGAGCCGATTGTTTATTTTAGTATAAAGGCTTATGCCTTAGGGGTTAACACACTCAAGTGTGTAATTGAATTAATCATTTAGATTGGAAGCTGTAAATCGATGTTTTCGAGTATTCTCACCAAAATTTTCGGTAGTCGTAACGACCGTACGTTAAAAAAACTTAGTAAATCTGTCACCTTAATTAATCAGCTTGAAACTGAATATGAAGGCTTAAGTGACGAACAACTGCAAGCTAAAACGTCAGAATTTAAACAGCGCTTAGAAAAAGATGAATCGACAGATGACATTTTAGTGGAAGCATTTGCCGTGGTGCGTGAAGCCAGTAAACGTGTTTTCAACATGCGCCATTTTGATGTGCAAATGTTAGGTGGGCAGGTGTTACATCAAGGCAAAATTTCTGAAATGCGTACTGGTGAAGGTAAAACATTAACCTCTACTTTACCCACTTATTTAAACGCAATATCAGGCAAAGGTGTGCATGTTATTACGGTCAATGATTATTTAGCTAGTCGAGATGCTGATTGGAGTAAACCATTATTTGAATTTTTAGGGTTGTCTGTTGGTTGTAATATCCCAGGAATGAATCATCAGCAAAAAAAGGAAGCTTATGCTGCTGATATCACCTATGGAACTAACAATGAATTCGGTTTCGATTATCTTAGGGATAATATGGCCTTTAGCCCTGAAGAAAGAGTGCAACGTTCATTACATTTTGCGGTAATTGATGAAGTTGACTCAATCTTAATTGATGAAGCTCGAACCCCTTTAATTATTTCTGGTCAGGCTGAAGATAGTTCTGAGTTGTATCGTCGAATAAATGTGGTGATCCCAGAGTTAGTACAACAAGAAAAAGAAGACGAAGAAGGTCAAGTTGGTGAAGGTCATTTCACTATTGATGAAAAAGGTAAACAAATCCATTTAACTGAAAATGGACAAATTTTTGTAGAGCAAGTTTTACAACGTGAAGGCATTTTGCCTGAAGATGAATCATTGTTTGCAGCAGCCAATATTTCTCTTCTTCACCATGTAAATGCAGCACTTAAAGCTCATAAGTTATTCTCTAAAGACGTCGATTACATAGTTAAAGACAATGAGATTGTTATCGTTGATGAGCATACTGGTCGTACTATGGAAGGCCGTCGTTGGTCAGAAGGGTTACACCAAGCTGTTGAAGCTAAAGAAGGGGTTAATATTCAAAACGAAAACCAGACCTTAGCTTCTATTACCTTCCAAAACTATTTTAGATTATATGACAAACTATCAGGAATGACTGGTACGGCAGATACCGAAGCTTTCGAATTTCAAAGTATTTATGGCTTAGATACAGTAGTTATCCCGACAAATAAACCTATGCTTCGTGACGATAAGGCAGATCTTATCTTTTTGACTGCTGAAGAAAAGTACGAGGCCATAGTCGAAGACATACTTGACTGTGTTAAACGTGGACAACCGGCGTTAGTGGGGACTGTTTCAATTGAAAATTCAGAACTTATCTCAGGGATATTAAAGAAACATAAAATCCCTCATAAAGTATTGAATGCTAAGTTTCATGAACAAGAAGCTGACATTATTGCTCAGGCGGGTAAACCTGGGGCTATCACAATAGCCACTAATATGGCTGGCCGTGGTACTGATATTGTCTTAGGCGGTAATTGGCAGGCTGAAATTGATAAAATTCATGATCCTAAACCTAGCAAAGTAGAAAAAATTAAAGAAGATTGGAAAATTGCTCATGATGCCGTTATTGCTTCAGGCGGTTTACATATTATTGGCACCGAGCGCCATGAATCTCGTCGTATAGATAACCAGTTGCGCGGTCGTTCAGGCCGTCAAGGTGATGCAGGTTCTTCACGTTTTTACTTATCTTTAGATGATGCATTAATGCGTATCTTTGCTTCTGAGAAAATGGGCAATATGATGAAACGTCTAGGTATGGAACGAGGAGAAGCAATAGAACACCCTTGGGTCACTCGTGCTATAGAAAATGCCCAGCGTAAAGTCGAAGGTCGTAACTTTGATATGCGTAAACAATTACTTGAGTACGATGACGTAGCTAACGATCAACGTAAAGTAATCTACGAACAGCGTAATGAGTTATTAGATGAAGGTGATATAAGTGCCACAATAGCAGCCATTCGAGAAGATGTGGTAAGTGGTATAGTTGATCAATATATTCCACCACAATCTTTAGAAGAAATGTGGGATGTAGCTGGCTTAGAAGAGCGCTTTAAAGGTGAGTTTTTATTAGAAGTACCTGTGCAAAAATGGCTTGATGAAGACGATAAGTTATATGAAGAAGTAATCCGTGAGCGTATCTTAGAAGAAGTCGTGAACGCTTATAAAGCTAAAGAAGAAATTGTTGGCCCACAAGTTATACATCAGTTTGAAAAAGCAGTGATGTTGCAAAACTTGGATAGCCACTGGAAAGAGCATTTAGCGGCTATGGATCATCTTCGTCAAGGTATTCATTTACGTGGATATGCTCAGAAGAATCCAAAACAAGAATATAAACGTGAGTCTTTTGAGTTGTTTTCTGAAATGTTAGAAAACTTGAAAGTAGAAGTGGTGACAATTCTAAGTAAGGTACAAGTTAAAGCTCAAGAGGACGTAGAAGCGGTAGAAGAACAGAGACGTCAGGCTGATGATACACCTAAAAACTTTGAACATAATTCACCTAATGAAAATTCTGAATCACAAGAGCAAAATCAAGGGCCAAGAGCTGTAGTTCGTGATACACCTAAGGTCGGCCGTAACGATATTTGTCCATGCGGTTCTGGTAAAAAATATAAACAATGCCATGGTAAATTAACTTAATAAATTGTTAGCTAATAAACTTTAAAAGTCGGACGAAAGTCCGATTTTTTGTTTCAGGAGTAAAAGAGTTGAAAGTAATAGATGTTGCGGTGGGTGTGATTAAAAGGGCTAACAATATTTATATCAGTAAACGAGCTGATTCTTTGCATCAAGGGGGCAAATGGGAATTTCCAGGAGGAAAGTGTGAAGTCGGTGAATCTGTTGAGCAAGCATTAAGCCGCGAGTTAAAAGAAGAAATTGGTATTGAGGTTGTTTCTCAACAAGAATTCTTGATCATTGAACATGACTATGGTGATAAAAAGGTCAGATTGAACGTGCATTTAGTTGATGATTTCAACGGTGAGGCCACACAGCAAGAAGGTCAATTAGCAAAATGGGTAGCGATTGGGCAGCTTAATCAATATGAATTTCCGGCTGCAAACGTAGACATTATTAAGCTTCTACAGCAAGAGTACTAATGATTGTTGGCATGGGGAGTTAATTGTTCCATAATTATTTCTTGCGGATTAAAGTTGTAATTTTCTCGCTGAGGATTTAAAAATTTACTGTATCCATTGATACGTGTTTCAGACCATTTGGGGTGCTTTAAAAAAGCCCCCATTTCACCTACATTACTAACGTCTAAAAGGCTCATTTTAGTTTTAATGACAGTGCCAGTTTGTTGCTTGAAATCTCTATCGTTTAGATAGTCAAAAAATAGAATTAGTGCTAGTCCCCCTTCTAGAAAATGCCCTCCTAGACTCATATTGAGACTTCCATCTTTGATTTTATCAATGCTTGATGGTGACCAATCCATGCTACCGATTACTGTGCTTTTTGGCAGCATAAGATTAAACTCTTCAATTCCATCTTGTAGACCATAAGCCATAACATCACTCGCTATCCAAAAAGCATGTATATCCTCGTGACGCTTAAAAATGGTACTTGTCATCTTCTTCACTAATTTTCGCTCCCAATTGCCGTAAACAATATTAAGTAGCTTATTATTTTTATCGGTTTGCAAAACACTATTCATGCCGTTAATACGTTGTTTGCTAACTGCTGAATAGCTCGCTCCAGTGATAGCAAATATGTTCACGTTACAATGTGAAGAAGGGCATCTATTGGCTCTAGAATGTTGTAAAATAGCTGTCGCCAATTGACCTCCTGCCAATGTGTCATCCGGCGATAAGTGCGCTAGCCACAGGGGGAATTGTTCTCTTGGAAGTCCTAGTTCAGAAAATTGAGTGGGCGAAATATCTGAATTTATAGAAATCAATGGAATTTCTCTATCATCTAGCAAGGTTAGTATTTTTGTTTCTGAGCCCACCCAAAAGGAAGTGATTATGAGGTCTGGTTTTTGTGCTTGTGAATCGAGAATATTTTGAATATAAATTGAAGCACCAAATCTGTCTCTAAACTCTTCTGGTGGATACGCAACGTCTAATTCGAAATTTAAAGTGTCTGAAACGGCTTGGGCGAAATTGACTTGAGAATCCCAAAAAGGAAATCCTTTTTCTACAGGATAAATAAACAATACTCTAGGTTTTGTCGTTTTTTCAGCAGCTTGGGTAATAGTCGTTCTGGTCAAAAAAGAAAATAGCATAATGTACAAACTTAGCTGACTTAGAAATATTATGGTTTTATTAATTGCTTTCAAGTTCAAGTTCCTTGATATTTTCGTAATGAATCGAGTGCTAAGTTTTAGTAAATTTGCGTTTATAGTTTAACACTGCCATTCGAAAAGACTAGTTTGTATGCTCCATAACTCCATCAAATAAATAGAGCGACAGAATCTAGAAAATGAACACTTGATGGTATTAAAAATTAGTTTTTCTAGGTAAAATTGCAGGCTGAGATTTTTACATGTTACTCCCTCGAATAAAGGACATCTATGCCTGGGTTACACCGTATTATACTAATAAATTGTCATCTTCCTGGTTTTGTCGAACTGGATGTATCTGGTCACAGTAATATTTGTGGAACCAATGCTTCAGGTAAAACAACTCTGCAACGTTTGATCCCTGTTTTTTATGGTGAGTTACCCAGTAAAGTGGTACCTAAAACCCGCAAGAAGTTTGATGATTTTTACTTGCCTCATGCAAATAGTTACCTGATTTACGAATATACCCGAGAAGACGGCCAAGTCTGTCAAGTGGTATTAACTCGTAAGGGCAGTGATGGCGTACAGTATCGTTTTGTTGAAGCAGCCTACCATCAAGAGCAAATCTTAGTAGATACTGAAGAAGGTAATGTACAAGCTATGTTACCCGAGCACTGGATTAAACAGTTGAGGCAATTAGGTGTCGATTTTTCCCATAAGATCCAAGCGACTAGCGAATTTCGCAGCATCATTCAAAATGATGCCAGTGTGGGAAGAGGCGCAGGTAGAGAAAATACTAAGCTTAGGCAATTAGCCAGTCGTTTTAGTTTGGTGTCGAGCCAGCACAGAATTCGCCATATGGAAAAACTGGTCAGTGCGGTGCATGCCAAAGAAGGTAAAATGGACACCTTACGTACTATGCTTGCAGCTATATTTGAAGAAGACGGTCTAGTGCAGCCGACAACAACAGTGAAAAATACTAAAGCGCGGGAGTGGATCACTCAGATGCGCCAGACTATGCGTTTGCAAAGCATGCAAAACGAATATCAAAAAATTCAGCAGCAAACCGAACAATTAAATACTATCGAAAGTCAGTTGTTGCAACTTAAGCCAGTATTAGAAAAAGACCTACAAACTTTAACCACTGCCAAGGCTGATGCTCAAGAACAACGTAATCAAATTAAACATCAACAAAATACTGATAAAGAATCTTTTGAACAGGCTGAAGGTCTGTTAAATAGTCGGATCAGTGAAACGTCTGAAAACCTAAAAGCAAAATCATCACGCTTAGATCATATTCAACAACAATATGAAAAATATCAGGATTCAGATATTGATCAGTTGCAAAAAGATATGGATGCTTTGCCCCTTAAACGTGAAGAATATGAGCAAAAACTTGAACAATACAATTTATTGATTGAGCAACATAAAGACTTACAGAGCCAGCTGGAACAACAAAAATTCAAGTTGTCAGAATCTTTAGAACGTTTGTCTCGTAAAAATCAGGCAAAGACGAAAGGTATAAGCCAAGAAAAAGAAGCGATTCGTAAGGCTCAAAATGAAAAAGAGACTGATCTACGGGGGCAGTTTGAGCAACGTAAAGAACAGCAATCTCAAGAGTTTGACCAACAATTGTTAGAGCTTGAACGCAGTATTATGCGTCAAGAGCATCAAGCCAAACAGGCATCACCTACAGAACAAGAATTAGAAAATGGGGCATTAGCCGACAAACGTATTGAGTTGGCACAACGAGCATGGCAACAAAGTTCAGCGGCTAAAAATCAGTCACAGAATACTTTTCAACAACTAAGAAATAAACGTGAAGAAGCGGATAAAGTATTACATAGTGCACGACAAAGTGCGCGCCAAGCTAAAGAGCGTTTACAGCAACTACTTAAGCAGCAATCTCCAGAGCAAGATAGTTTAAGACAGTTTTTACGAGACAATAAGCCGGGTTGGGAACAAAATATAGGTAAGTTGATCCATGCACCATTACTGGATGAAAAACACCTAACGCCTAAATTGATAACTGATTTAACTGAACAAGCTGAAAATAGCTTTTTGGGTGTGCAAGTTAATTTATCGGTAATAGATGCCCCTGATTATGCCCAAGATGAAACGGCTTTAGCCTTGTCATTGGAACAAGCCAAAAAACATTTAGTTGCGGCTGAAAAACAACAAAAACAAGCTGAGGCTGAACTCGATCAATGTCATCAAGAAGCCGAATTGCATAGAGATCTTTTAGCTGAAAAAAACAGGGCTTTTGAACAAGCTGAACAAGAAGTGAGTTATGCACAAAGTGCGAAACAACGCTTTGCTGATGAATTAAAAGTGGCTTTAGAAAGTCGAAAAAAACAAGCTCAACAAGCACTGCAACAGTTTTTGGATGAAAAACAATTGGTATTATCGCAAAAGCGTCATGCCATTGATTTGTTGAAATCAGATTTTGAAGAACAACTACTTGAATTCAAAACTGGTTGGCAAGGTGAACTAGCGGTACTAGAAGAACAAATTGAAGAATTAGATCTGCAAGTTGAACAAAAACGTGAGCAAAATCGTCAGCAAATAAAACAATTGGAAGATGCGTTTAACCAAGAATTAGCCAATAAAGATATCGATCCCAATACTTTACGGGACTTGAAACAACAAATTGAAGCTTTAAAGAACCTTATTCAGGCCATTACAGTCAGACGTGATGAACTAAATGAATATAAGACCTTTATGCAGACTGATTGGCTAAAGCAGCGTCCTGAATTACTGGAACAAGAAGCCGAACTAAAAGCATTGGCTCAGCAGTTTGAGCAACAACAGACTAATTTACGTAGCCAATACCAAACTAAACGTAATGACTTAGCTCAGCAGTTATCGGCGGTGGAGAAAAGTTTGTCAGGCTTTGCCAGTTTAATCACTGAAATTGAACCTATGGTACGCCAACTTGTACACATTATATTTTCGTTTACACCTTCGGAGCAGCCAAGTATTAATTTGGGCGACCAGTCCGAACGTATTAATCGTTGTACCGAAGCTTTAGAAAGTCGCAGTCGTGGTGAGAAAAAACTCAAAGAATCACTGACAGAGTTTGAAGCTAACTTAGGTAAAGATGCCGGCAAAGACTTTCTTGATACTATGTTGCAAGCCTTTAGCGTGTTAGATGAAGAAGCTAATGTTCGTGAGCGTTTGCCCATTTTGCAACGTTTACTCAGTATTTTAGAGTCACGCCAACGACAAATTGTCGAACAAGGTGAAACCATAGGAGGGGATTTAAACAAGTTCTTCACAGTATTTAGCGACATTAATCGTAAAATATCGCAACAAAGTAAACGCCTGACTGATGAAGTCTCAGATGATTTAACTTTGGATGGGATTGCGCGTTCAGAAGTGAAAATCATTTCAACAGTAGATGAACTGAATTTTTGGACACCGTTGAAACGGTTTGCCCAGCAATATAATAAATGGAATACCTCTGATGCGTTTCTGCCTAGTGAAGCATATCTAGATACGTTAGCCGATGTAGTTGAGGTGTTACCTAATGATGCCAACTACAGTATTGAATCTTTGTTACGTTTAGAGTTACACCTAAACGAAGGTGGCTCGGACTTAGTGATAAAAAATGATCGACAGTTATTGGAATCGTCGAGTCATGGTATGGCTTATTTGATTTTGTGTAAGTTTTTATTGGCCTTTACCCGTTTATTACGTAATCAAGCAAACATCAATATTCATTGGCCAATCGATGAAATTGGTACACTGGCTTATCATAACGTTGAAAAATTGTTTAAAGCCTGTGATGCCAATCATATTAATATCCTTGGGGCGTTTCCGAATCCTGAATCAGATGTATTAATGCTGTTCAAACATAGATATCTTATTGATAAACAAAAACAAAGGTTAGAAAAAATAGAACCTAAGTTAAGCAGAATAGCTGAACGTCTACAACAAAATAAAACCTCAAAAAGTGAAACTCAGGAGGTCAGCGCATGATCGAAAATGGCCCATTATTAGAGCGTTTACTGGAAGGTGAATATATATGTGCGGTGACAGACGAACATAGCTTTCATAAATTACAAAATGAATCATTGGTAGAAGATTTAAATCACTTTTTAAGGCCTTTAAATAGGCGTGTGGCTAAAAATGATGATGGTTCAGTATATTTCCTAGCATATTGTGATTTAACACAAGATGCCCGTCATCACCTGAGTCAACAGTTTGCTAGCACCATCCAATCGCTATTACCTATGTTGGAATGGATGCAAATGGTGCAAGAAGCCTTAGGCCGAGATGGTGCCTTAAGTGCTGGAGATACTATTAAGTTACAAGACTTTGAATCTAAAGTGGTGGATAACCAATCGCTTATTCAACGTTTGGCGCACCTTGCCAATGATAAGTTATTTAAGTCTAGTAGTGATAAGCCTGATATGCAGATCAAACAGGTTTTCAAACGTATCAAAGAGTTGGGGTATTTACATCAACCGCACAAAGATAGGCTTTTTTATATCGTCACTGGCAAAGTTGAGCAATTGATTGAGTTAGTTCGTTTTATTAAAGATGAAGAAAACTTGCCAATTGATGATGATATTCCGGAACAAGAGGCTATGTTTTGAGTCAGTCTACTCCAGCAAAAAGCACTGTGCAGAGTAATCCCTTGTTTGCTTTAGGCAAAGAACGTTTAGAGTTGATTGGTAAACATGCAGAGCCGCTGATGCAGGGCTATTTGCAAGGCCATATTGAAGAGTCTGTATTTTCGCCCCAAGCGTTACAAAAATTAATAGACAGTCGGGTTTTATTTTATCCAGATGAGCAAGAGTCTTTAACATTAAAACCGATTGTTAATGAACTTATAGCCAGCTTGACGCAAGACGAACGAAAACGGCAAATAAACTCAGATGTGGGTGAACACCTAGATCAAATCCATACACGTGTGCAATCGTTACAAGCCGCAAGGCAAAAAGGGGATTACGCAGCCAGTGAACACCATATTCAACTATTAACTGAGCGGGTGCACGATATGACTGGGCAGTTTGGTGATGCCATTGAAAGTCTTTGGCATAGATTGAATACTGAGTTTGGCTTTGTCAGCAGTTTAGATGACAAAATTTTAGAAATTGAATTAGCACAAAGACAGTTAAGACGAATATTGGATGGTTTCAAAATTATTAATTTTGATGATCTTATTCAATTAGCTGGCAGTGATGGCACATTACGTAAATTATTAGTCAGTCAATTACAGGCGCGTATTTCGGAACATTCTGGTTCCTTATTAGAGGTACAAAAACGTTTAGTATTATTAATGGCTCGTTTTCGTCATCAACAAGACAGGGCTTTGCTGATTAATCGAATGAGTGCTTTCTTGCGGCAACATCCAAACTTCCAAATTGGAGATTACGCGAATCGTAGTCAAGTCCCCAAGGTGATAAATCAAGCCCATGGGCTTCACTCAAAGGCTTTTATTGCTTTAGATAGATCACAGGATAGTTATGCACTAGCAGAGCTTGCACGGGCTATTCCGCGAGATGAAGAAGCAGATTCTCATTCAGAAACACAAACGGATGGCTTTGCCGTCACTCTACAAAATTTAGTGGCAACCGAGCAAAAGCAATTAGCTAAAGATGTAGAAGATTTCTTTATTCAAGTGATAGATGGTACAGAAGCCATAAGTGGTGTGGATTATTTAGCAGAACAAGAGCTAACTTGGGATCCAGAAATCTGGTTGTTCCAAATAGTAGCCGAATACGAAGGTTTGCCACAACAGAATAAACAAAGTTTTATGCTAGAAAAGGACAGCGCACAACATAGCCGATTTAATCAATTACATATTATTAAAGATGTAAAAGTAGGGATGAGATTTTTTGGTGATTTCCAAGCTGTTGGATAGTTAAGTTATGCTTGATGATCTTAGTTTACGGGCTAAAAGTTTACTTGCCAGCCAGTACGAGAAGTTACTGGCTGATCCCTGTTCGGTGGTTAAACCAAGCGCTGCGTTAACAGAAATTTTAATTTGGTGTGAGGACTTGGAATTTAAGCCTGGACAATGGCTTAAGGCAAACAAGAGCTACCAGTTTGATAGGCAATATATAGCTGATATTAATCAAATCTTAGTAGAAGATAAGTTTGCCAGCATTTTCGATAATTTCAGTAAAGACAATCATCAGAGCGCTGCACAGCGCAATCCCAATGAAAAGCAAGCCAAGATAAAACCTACCCATCATTTTATTCTGTCTGCTGTTATCGCTAAATCTATACTTAATTCAGTAACCCAAGAACTTTACTCTGTTTCACAAATTAATATGGAGCTGGATCTCGAAAAGTTGCCCTTAGACCATTTTGATAGTTTAGTGGTGATTGAAAATCGAGATAGCTTTAACGATTGGTATAAATTTTCAGCTTATGCGGGTCTAGCAAATGAGCTAGTGGTGTATCGAGGCGACAGATATCACTCTACAGCTTGCAAAACCTTACTTAAAACATGGCGTGAAAAATATAAAGATAAAGCTGTGATATATTTTGGAGATTTTGATTTAGCAGGTTTACGAATCGCCATAAGTGGGGGATATAGCCATTTATTATTACCTGACAGTACTTGGTTGTCAGAACACCTTATTAAACAACACTATCCTGAAGAGCAAGATAAATATCTAGCAAGATTAAAACTTGAGTGCCCTCAAGGCTGGAGAAGCTTGCTAGGAATGATGAGTGAAAAAAGGGCGGGGCTGCGTCAACAAAAGATGTATAACACCCAGTTGACGCTTTACAAAGCCATTTTTTGAGTCGCTCGTTGAGTACTAAAAGAAAATGTATTCGATACCAAGGGTAATACGCTTATCAGTTAAATCTCGTATTAAATTCTCTGAATCTCTGTCCACGATTTTCGCAGATAAATTTAAACTAGTGTTTGGATTTAAATTACGATTAAAAGAAGTTTCAAATGATTTCGTTAAGTCTGCTTTTTCAGAACCTACGTTGGTTCTTCTAGTTAAACTTGCGCCTAGGTCTGCGGTCGTTTTTTTACCAAGTTTATAGGAAAAACTAAAATTTACCCCTCTATTAGCAGATTCTCTATCGGATTCTAAATACTCAGTTTTAGCATAAGAAGCATTCAAAGAAGCTTTAATTTTTCGTTTATCATAACCAATATTTATACTCCCTGACTTTTGCAGAAAAACTTCTTCTGTGATGTTCGCTTCTAATCGATTTAGATTAAGGAATTCTTCCCCTGCCTTTAATACATAGTCTGTGGAGTCTGGTTGGTAACAATCAGCAAGCTCGGTAGCTCCTAGACTACATACAAATAATTGAGGTGTAGAAGTGATGCCTAAATTAGCATAAGAGGTTACATTTTCATCATAATTTATAGCGACTCTGAAATTTTTTAGATTTTGTGATAGAGAGAACCTATAAGCGTCACCATAAAACTTTTTACTTATGTCTAAACTTAACTTAGTTCTACTTGAAAAACTCCAATCTGTATTTAGCCCTATATATCTTGTATTCCCGGAGACTTCTTCAATTTGATTGTAGGATAACTTTAATTGTCTACCTTCCCTAGGATTCCACTCAAACCCTGCACCATAACTATTAGAATCTAAATCATTTCTTCTTCCTGTGCTGGCTCCATCTGTAATATCTGTTTCATATTCATCAATACTTCCTACTAATACAAAATCAGTATTCCCGACTAGGCTTATGCCAAAGCTACCATTAATATTAGTTGATTTAAAATCACTAAACTGAGACCTTTTAGAGCTAGTGTTTTGTGCTGAAAGGTTGAACTTATATCCTCTAGCCTTTCTGCCTTGATAAATATAAACAGAAGAACTGGTACCTTGAGTATCAATTCCTAAGCCTTCATCTATTGACTCTTCAGAATTTGATTGGTTATAGGATGTTTGTAAACTAAACCCTATATATTTAGGGTTTGGGATCGAGAAACTAAAATTTGTACCATTACTTCGATACTGCGTTAGATCCCCTGGCGACAAAACTTTGTCACCAAAATCGCTTTCTAATTGGTTAACTACACGGTAATTTCTGCTGCCTGTAAATCCAATATACATAGAATTTGGAATTAAAGTTAAAGTACCATTGTACTGAAGTTCAGTGTAGCTTTTATCCGCACCTTCAATATCGCTTCCTTGCTCGACGATAATATGTTCAGCTAATGCAGAAGCGATAAAACCTTTACTTGTATAGGTAGACAATAATGAAGGAGTAATAACCAATGCTTGGTTATCGATAAATTCTTCCTCCCCTCTTTTTGTTTCATATATATGAGCGACTGAATTAACTTTAGCATTAAATCCAACATCGCCGGCAAGAGCAGTAAAACTTAAACTAGATAAAGAAAAACAGCTAGTAAATAGAACCAGGTCACGCTTGTTTATTTTTGATATATGGGACACTAGGATGCACCTGCGTAATAATATCCATAACCTGTTCCGTTTGAGTTGGCTTTTTGTGATTTATTGACTACGAAGCCGATTGCCATGTCTGGATTAAGTTGTTTTACTGCATTTTCAATATCAACTAATTTAGTTTTATATTCTTCAGTTACAACTAATGCTTGACCAGCTAGATTAGCTAAAATAGCTGTTTCGTTTATACCTAATAATGGTGGAGTGTCTACTATAACCACCCTGTCAGGGTATCGATTGGCAAATTCCTCTACTGCTTGGAACATTTTTTCACTGGCTAATAATTCTGTAGATAGATGATGGGACTTACCTGCCGGAATGATTCTAAGGTTCTCAAATGATTCTAAGGTTCTCAACATTTGTTTTGTTCATCACCTCAGAAATATCTGCTTTTTCGCCAAGCAGGTATTCCATCAAGCCTTCTTTATTTTTTAATTCCAAAGTTCGCATGACGTTGGGTCTTAATACATCAGCATCAACCAAGAGTACTGTTTTATCTTGTTCTAGCGCTATACTCAATGCCAAGTTAATTGCAGTAAATGTTTTACCCTCACCTGGACGAGAGCTGGTAACCATAATAATATTACTATTATTTAAAGATTTAGACAGTGGACCAAATGCATTATCTAAAAGCTTACGTTTAATAGCTCTGTATTCTTCATTAATTAGCTGACGATGAGTACTTGTAGATACAAAGCCTTTTTTATCAAGCATCTCTAAGTCGATAGTAATATCTTGGCTTTTCACAAAGTTACTATGAGTTGTTTTTTGGTTCTCCTTGCTTTCTGATGTTGTAGCTTGGTTATTTAGTGCTTTTTCAATAGTTGAATGGTCTGCAGTAGACCTATCAATAGTATCCTCTCTCGTATTAGGCTTTTTAGCCGACTCTAAGTTCTTCTTTTGTAGAGCTTTTTCGATCGAGTTCATGAGAAAATCCTTGCATAAACGTTAATGTTCATTATTTCAGCGGCGGCTAGTGCAGCATATAAACCTATAATTAATGAAGAAGAGACAATAAAAATAAATAAATGCCTTCTACTTATTTTTTTTATTTCAATTTTATTCAGGTGACTGACAGAACCAAGTACTGGGTAGCCGGTCATCAGTGTTAGTTGACTTGCCCTGATCAGAATAGGATTTAATTGGCTAATCAAGAATGCGATACCGATCCCTGCAGCAAAGCCTAAAGCTAGTACTATAGTATAATTTAATAAACGATTAGGCCCCGAGGCATTTCGCGGAGATATGGGGGGTTCGATGACTTTGAATTGTACATTTTCATTTGATACGTCAGCCTTCTGTGCTAAATCTGACTGTTCTTTTCTGGTTAACAATTCTTCATATTTTCTTTTGGTGATTTCGTAGTCTCGGTTAAGTGCTGTTCTTTCTGCTTCTACCTGCGGGACTAAATCTATTTTTTGTTTTAAAGTATCAATCTTATTTGAGTAATTACTTTCTCTTACTTTCAAAGAAGAAATTTGACTTTCAAGTCGAGAAACTTCAAGTTTTAATTCACTGGCAATAGAGCCGATTTGTTCGTTGCCATTAGCGTCTTCACCACTGGCATAATATTCTTCAATTTCATTATCTCTCGCCTTCTTTAAAGAATCTAAAAGGTTCACTGCTTCAATTACATCAGGGTGTAATTCAGTATACTTAAGCATTAAATCATCTAGATTGCCTTCTAGTTTTGTAATGCGGTCGTCATAGCGTGTTGTCAAAGGGGATTGAGAATTAGATGGACGAACAGCAAAACCATCAACATTACTTTTCTGAGAACTAATTTGTTCTGTTAAGGTTGATATTTGTTGCTCGGTTTCTTTTATAGTTAAACGTATTTGCTCTAGCTGTGATTCCAGTTGAGAATAATTTTGATAAAAAGTACCTTGGTTAGGTAATAAATCTGCATATTTTCGTTTAAAATTAGAAACACGTTGTTCAGCTGCAGATAATCTGCTCTCGTATTCACCTATTTGCTCATCAATAAATTGATTTGCAGAATCTGAGTCTTTTCTACTATTGCCTTTTGTGCCCTCAACAAACAGATCTAGTGTTTCTTGCACTACAGTTCTGGCCATTTCTGGATTTTTATGGCTGTAAGATATGGTATATAAATTGTCTCTACCAGCAGACCTTAAATTAATATTCCTAGATAAACTATTAATCAAACTTTCGTAAGCTTCAGGGGTTGTTGCGGTAATATCTAGGTCTGACTCTCGAGCAATAATCTCTATATTAGGGCGGCTTAATAATGTTTTTACCATCATGGCAATTTCTTGTCTTGGATCTGTTTGTAATGCGAGCCCTCTTAACAAGGGTTGTAATACCGAACGAGTATCTACGTAAACTTTAGCTGAAGATTGGTAGACGTCAGGCATAGATGCTACGTAAACGAATCCCACAGGACAGATTAACCAGCTGCAAATCATTATGTAACGTTTTTTGACCCATACACTTTTAATATAACCTATTAAAATCTCAAGGGTTTTTTGAAGATCCTGCATTATTTGAGTATCCGTTCTTTCTAACTATTAAAACCATGCTTCAGGTATGATTATGATATCACCAGGTAACATATCAACATTTTCTTCTATATCACCGTCTTTAATTAAATCATCAATTTGTAGTTCAAAGGTTTTTTGTTTGCCATCGACCATTCTAACCAATTTGGCGTTGTTGCCAGCAGCAAATTCAGTTAAACCTCCGACTTGGATCATTAAATCAAGTAATGTCATTTTTTCCGTGTAATTAATTGCACTAGGATTGGTTGCTTCACCAATTACTCTTACTTGTTCACTAAGAGGTCCTCTAAACCCCCCCACACTGACTGTAACTCTAGGGTTATTAATAAATTTCCCTAACTCTTCTTCTATTTCTCGTGCTAAGTTTGTCGGAGTTTTACCTGACACTTCTATATCTTCAACTAATGAGGTCGTCACTTTTCCATCAGGTCTGACAATAAATGAACCTGATATATCAGGATTACGCCAAACAAAAATAGATAAGCTATCCCCAGGTCCTATAAGGTAATCATAATTATTTACCGAAGTTGTATCTGAAATATAAGTTGTTGCAGTTGGTAATTTCCCTGAGTTACTTGAACAGCCAACAATTGATAAAAATATAAAAAATATCAAATTTGACAATGCTATTTTGTTAGTCTTCATGTAAATTACAGTCCCATATGTTTCAATTCACAGGCGCTCAATGTAACAAGTTTTAGAGTTGCTGCACAACAACAATATGATTATTAAATTGAAAAAAATGAATAGGTTATATGAATAAATTTTATTATGGGTTACTTAATATGTTTATTTGCTGGAGAGATGAATGAGCTTTGGTAGTAAAAAAGAAATTAGGCGTTCAAATATTTTAATGCTTCTTGAAGCTCTAATTGTTGGTTATGTAGGCTATATATCCTCAGTTTTGGTTAAATATTTATTAGGAGCTTCCTTTGTAGCAATACCCTTTGCAGAATTGATATCTGAAATCGCTATTTTTACTGGTGCTGTGATAGTTTCTGCTTTGTCGGTTGGCTTGTATGAATCGAAATTAAGAGAAACGTTTAGGGGCATCATCCGCAGAATTTTTGTCAGTGTGGCAATCAGTTATTTTGTTGTAGAAGTAGCGACCAATACCTTTTTAACGAATCCCAACACTAGCCAATATTATTTGCCCGTTTATGCGGCCTTGACTATTTTAGCTCTGACTATTTTCAGGTATTTTGTCAACCGCTTGGGTATTTTAGGTTTAGGCCAATCCAAAATTATTGTGATTGGTGCTGGAGAACGTGCATCTATTATTGAAAAAAGAATGCGTCGAGAAGTGGATCGTTTTGGGTTTGAACTATTAGGTTTTGTACCCATTCCTGGCGATAATCGAGAAGAAGGTATTCAAAACGAAAAATTAATTCATGTAAAAATTGATGAAAACTTTAGAAATTTCATCACAGATAATGATATTGATGAAGTGGTTATTGCTTGCGATCAAAGGCGTGGCACTTTACCGGTGGAGATATTATTTGATTGTCGTTTGCGCGGTGTTGAAGTAACGGATTTACTTGATTTTATGGAGCGCGAAACGGGACAAATAGTAGTCAATCTAATGTATCCAAGCTGGGTCATTTATTCGAATGGTTTTAGCTCACAAAATTATCTTAGAGATGCCCTTGATTACACAATAAACTGCTGCCTAGCCACTTTAGTTTTATTGATAATGTGGCCAGTGATGTTAATTACCGCGGCTATTATATTTTTTGAAGATGTTAGAGTTAAAGGCGCCTCGGTGTTTTATAAACAAGAGCGTGTAGGTTTGAACGGTAAATTGTTCAAAATAATCAAATTCCGCAGTATGAAATTAGATGCTGAGAAAGATGGCGCTAAATGGGCAACGACAAACGACTCCCGTGTAACTCGGGTCGGCCATTTTATTCGTAAATATCGTGTTGACGAACTTCCTCAATTATTGAATGTATTTAAAGGGGAAATGTCGTTTATTGGTCCTCGTCCAGAACGCCCTCAATTTGTTGAACAACTGATAAGAGAAATACCGTATTACAACCAAAGACATAATGTTAAGCCAGGTTTAGCTGGCTGGGCTCAACTCAACTATCCATATGGTGCCAGTGTTGAAGACTCTATGGAAAAGCTTAAATTTGATTTGTATTACGTTAAACATCAAAGTTTGATGTTAGATATTCTTATTTTAATAAGAACTGTTGAAGTTGTGTTGTTCGGTAAAGGGAGATAATTGTTGGATACTAGCGCGCTTAACGCAATGACAGTCGACGTTGAAGATTTTTTTCATGTGTCTGCTTTTGAATCCGTTATATCACCAGATAAATGGCATGAATTTAAACCTAGGGTTGATGCTAATACCCGACGCTTATTAGATTTATTCAGTCAATATGATGTCAAATCTACATTTTTTGTTTTGGGTTGGGTGGCAGAACGCTACCCTGAGTTAATTAAAGAAATCCATGCTCAAGGCCATGAAATTGCCAGTCATGGATATGCCCACAGAAGAGCAACAGAACAAACTCCAGAAGTGTTTTTTCAAGATGTAAAACGTTCTAAAGATCATTTAGAGGATTTAATTGGTGAACAATTAACCGGTTATCGAGCGCCTAGTTTTTCAATTGGCTATGACAATGAATGGGCTTTTCAAGTATTAGCTGATTTAGGTTTTAAATATAGTTCTAGTACTTACCCTGTGAAGCATGATTTATACGGAACACCAGACTGGCCAAGATTTGCTTATAAGCGCAAGGAAGGCATTATTGAAATTCCTATTCCAACCCATAGAATATTAGGGCGTCAAACTCCTATTGGTGGCGGTGGGTATTTTCGACTTTATCCTTACTCTTTAACTAAATTTTTGGTTAATAGCTATCATAAGAAAGAACAACAGCCTTATTCTTTTTATTTTCATCCTTGGGAAATTGATCAAGATCAGCCCAGAATGACTGGCGCTTCTGCTAAGTCAAAATTCAGACATTATGTCAATTTATCTAAAACCTACGGCAAGTTAGAAAAACTTCTGCAAGACTTTTCTTGGGGAACAATGCGAGACGTATACAATATTTCAGCTGATTGATATTAAAGGAAGTAGGTGAGCAGTGAAGCCGCATTTTTTTCAAAATAAACACATCTTACTGGGATTAGTCTATCTCGTCATTCTATGGGCTGCGGTGTTTTGGTCTGGATTGACTACGGCAATAGAAATATGGATTGGCTCTGATATTTTTAATCATTGTTTATTTGTTATTCCTGGCTCTTTTTTTCTTATCTACCTGAAACGTGATTTTCTAGATCCCTCCTTAGTAAAGCCTAATTACTGGTTATTGCCTTTTATTTTTGGAACATTATTACTTTATGCCATAGGCTTGGCTGGTGATATTCAATTATTTATGCATATCGCGACCTTTTGCTTTTTACCCTTATCTATATGGTGCTATTTCGGCAATAAAATATCTTATCAAATAATATTTCCCCTAAGTTTTATTTTATTTTCGATCCCCTTTGGCGAAGAGTTTGTTCCTTTTTTACAAGAAATAACAGCTGATTGGTCGGTTGCTTTATTGAACCTAACGGGGGTGCCTATATATAGAAGTGGTCTTTATATTGAAATTCCTCAAGGTCGTTTTTTGGTCGCTGAAGCTTGTTCTGGTATCAGTTTTTTTATTGCATCCGTGGTCATAGGTTCTCTTTATGCTTATTTAAATTTATTCAGTTGGAAGCGTAAGCTACTGTTTGTGATTATTTCGATTCTATTTCCCATTGTTGCTAATGCCATTAGAGTTTATGGCATCATTCTGACAGGCTACCTGACAAATATGGAGCATGCAGTGGGAGCTGATCACCTAATTTATGGTTGGATATTCTTCTCATTAGTGATTATTTGTTTAATTGGTATTGGTGAGTTTATTCGGGAAAAATCAGTCCCTGATATTAAGCCTGCTAACCAGGTCTCAAGTTTGGTTAATACTAAATTTATATGGAAATTCTCCTCAGTGATTACCTTCGTATCTTTGGTTTTCTCTATTTGGTTTATTAATATTGTTAGCCAGCATAAGCCAGATACTAGTGCAAATAACCTTGTTTTGAATACTCATTTATTATCAGAGCCTATGGAGGACGCCACATCCCATGGTTGGGATGTACACTTTAAAGCTGCTTATGATGAGTATAGAGGTTACCTTACAGAGACAACTAAGCCTGTAGATGTATATATAGCTTGGTATCCTAAAGGCAGAGGTGAACTGATATCCTCATTAAATAGGCTTTACAGTGAAAAGAATTGGACTTTAGAATATAAAACTAAAATACAAGATACAAATTATCAGGGGCTGTTGTTAGAAACATTAGTTAATTCTAGAAACAAAAGGTTACTGGTTCATTGGTATGTGGTAGATGGTAAGATCTTTACCGACAATAAGTTGGCCAAACTTTACGAAACCTTGAATATACTACTTGGTAGACATATTGGTAGTGGCTTGGTTGCATTATCGATAGCAACGGAGCAAGCGAACTATGAATTGGATAAAAAGTACTTTAATGAAATAATACTGGGTAGAATTAAGCCCTTATCCAATAGTTTTCAGTTTAATTGATTATACCCAATTTGAGCTTTAAGATGAGATGTTTTAGATTTTGGCTTAATTTAGTTTTAGTGAAGTTATAAAATAACGAATGGTCAGTGAAACATCGCTTCTGTGTATGGTTTCGTAAACGTTATGCCAATCGTTTAATTACCCATAAAATAAATAATAAACCTTTTTTGGTACCAGTTGACGAGTGGTGCTTTTGGTTAGAAAAAGGGGCGAATAATTATTACCTCGATGAATTCATTCCTTTTTTTAGAAGATTAATGAAATAGGCCGACCTGTTACATTTTTTGATTTAGGTGCCGATATCGGAACTGTTAGCGCACTTGCCGATAAACATTGTGATCACGTCAAACAGGTCATCGCTTTTGAACCCAATAAGCAGTCATTTACTTTATTGTCAGAAAATCTCAAAAGTCTACCTAAAGAAGTTATATGTCAGTACTCTGCGGTTTCTGATTTTAATGGTAAAGCGTTATTCACTGCCTCTAATACACGTATAGTACCGACCATGAAGGAAGTATAGATACTAGCTGTGAAGGTACGACTCAAGTTGTGACTAGACAATTGGTTAGTATTAAGCAAAGTGAATATATGTCCTGATGTGGTGATTAAAATTGATGTTGAAGGACAAGAAGTTCAGGCAATTAACGGGGCCCAAAAGTTGATTAAAGATGCCAGATCTTTGGTGATATTATTGGAGATACATCCCGAGGTATTAACCGCAACAAGTACCACCACTGAGCAATTATTTACCGCTTTAGAATCAATCCGTCCTGTAAAGTGGATTGTACCAATACTTGGTAATTGCAAAATTGACAGGAATGATGATTTTTTTAATCAATTCCCCATGAAACAATATGATGTAATTGCCATTTTAGATTGAGCAGTTATCAGTATTTATTTAGAAATAATTAATATTATGACTACAGACGAATAGCTCAGCGTAAATAGTTTTGCCATTTTTTTAATTCTTGGTAACTCAACATCTCTGATAAATCGGTCACTACTTTATTTGATTTTAGGCTTGCAGAACCTCCATTACGACTAGTAATGAACTTATTCACTTGATTATCGATTATTGTTACATTCGTAGTCTGTTTAAAACGATATTCGATAGCATTTGGGTAAGCTTGAGCTAAAAAGATTCTGTTACCCTTAACTACGGTTCCTTGGCTTTCTTCTAAGCCAATACCTGTATCTGCATTAGGGTGGTTATTATTAGCATGTATAATTAAATTATCGCTAATTAGCCCACCATAATTAGGCCTATTGGGCATGCCAAAGCCTATACCTCTGTCGCAGTTTATTATGGTATTGCCTTTTACCGTAATATTTTGCGTATTGTTCCAAAAATGAATAGCATGTTCTGCTATTTTTTTTTCTGGGCTGGCAATAGCAATAAATGTATTGTTTTGAACCAGCCAGTCTTGGCCTCCGTGTACGTCTATTCCGCCAATGTAATATTGAGGACCAATACCTTTTGTGTATTCAAAAAGACAGTTTTCGATTGTGCCAAAATCGCTAGCAATACCTGTGTTTCGGTTGTAGCTTACTTTTACCATTTGTTCATAGGCATCTTTTAAAATACAGTTTTTAAGTGTTGGGAAATCGGCGTTTTGTTCACCGGCAATTTGAATTAAATGGTTACCACTTTCCTGTAAAGTCAGGCCATCTAAAACAAAATGTGGCGCAGCAACTCTTAGAATATTATTTACCCTTTTTGTTGCACGCATCCCAGTGCCAATAATTTGGACTTTGTTTGGGTCTGCAGATAGTGAGGTTAATGTAACGTATGGCGAAATTATATTAATAGTATTGTTTAGTTGGTATTTTCCATCACGCAACATTATTTTAGTGTGGCCTTGATTATTGGCTATTTTTAGAGCTTTAGATAACTCATGTTCGTTTTGCACAACAATTTCTTGTTGTGCCGGTAATACATGGGCAAAGGTTATGTTAGGTAAAACTAAGAATAAACAGAGGCATATATGTTTTAGCGAATGTTTGAATGATTTCATAAATATCTACTTCTAGTTGTGACGTGTTTTGATGATTTTAGCCGGATTTCCAGCGATGATTGAGTAGTCGGGGATATCATGGACAACAACGCTGCCAGCAGCGACAATACATTTTTTTCCGACATTTGCCATTATTAGGGCACCATTTCCTATCCAGGTATCTTCACCTATTATGACTTTGCTAAAGGTGCCACCTTGCTCTCTTAAGGGTTTATCTAGGTCATCAAAATTATGTTGACCTTTACCACTCATGACATGTACTCCACTACCTAATAGGCAGTTAGTCTCTATGCGGCACATACCAATGTTACTTTGCGGGCCGATATAACAACCAGAATACAATTCAGTATCTTGTTGTGAAAATAAAACACCAAAACTAACAACTAAATCTAGATCACAGTGTGTCATAGTGAGCTGGAAAAAAGCAGAACGACTATAAACGCCTAACTTACCTGGAATCAGACTGAAAAATTGTGAAAAAGATCTGAATACATCATCCTTGTTTCCTATAACGGTTGATAGAAAATAGAAAATGTATAAAGGCATAATAATGACAGTAAACAGTATCCTAATTGATAATTTTATTAAGTTTTTCATGTTCTCTATATTCTATCAGATTGTATCTAATTGGCTGGGGCGACAAGTCGTTTTAAAGGAGCGAGTTTACTGTCCCAACTATAGTTATTTTTGATGTTGTCTAAGGCGTTTTTACTTAACTTATCGTAAAGCTCTTTGTCTCTCATTAACAAAGATATTTTTTCTATATATTCTCTAGGTGTATCTGCTAACAGAATATCCTCATCAGCATGGTAACGGACTCCCTCTGCACCCATTGACGTTGCAACAACAGGTAGTCCGCAAGCAAAAGCTTGTAGAATTTTATTTTGGACACCACGGGCAATTCTAAAAGGGGCGACGAATATATTGGCTTGGTCGAAGTAGGGCTTTATGTCTTCTACAAAACCAGTTACTTCTATACCTTTATGTTTTGTTAACTGTTGTATTTTTTCTGTAGGATTCATCCCTGCAATAAAAAATTTTGCCTCTGGCCAAGCTTTTAGTATGTCTTGCCATATATTGGAAACAAACCAAGTCACAGCATCAATATTAGGTGGATAATCCATCACACCTGCAAATAGGAAAATAGGTTGGTTAACCTGTCTATTGTTTTCCGGTGGAAAAAACATAGTGCGATCTAGACCATTTTCTATGGCATGAATATTATTTAATCCGGAATGTACTTGCTTGAATAAATCAATTTCTGCTTGAGTAATAAAAAAGCAATCATCAAAGGTATCGGCAATTTTCTTCTCAAATTGGCTAAGTAACTTTTGTTCCCTAGAATAAATATAAGACATAGGAAAACTGCTTTTTTCAGCGTATTGTCGCCACTTATCAGAATCTAAATCCATAAAGTCCATGATTAATCGAGGTTTTTTCTTAAGTTTACTTAATGAACTGCTGCAAAATACATACTCAGCAAGACTAGAAGCTGAACACAAAATTGTGTCAAAAGTTATCTCACTAATAAGCGCGTCAAGTTTATTTTGAAGAGCCTTGTGGTAGAAATTAGCCACACTTAAAGGTTGGTTTTTTATAAATCCCACAGGCAGAGATAAAAATTTTGGATTAAGTTTATAGGTAGTAACATGTTCACAATACTGCTTTTTAAGCTGATCAAAATATACAAGCTCATTCTCATCTTCATAAGGCGCCATTAAGCTAATAGTAAAACCTTGGCGGTTCAAATATTCAAGCTGATGAAATGTTCTTAATTTTTCACCTTTATTTGGTGGAAAAGGCACTCGTTGTGCCAGTATCAAAATATGCATTATTGTTTAGGTAACCTGTTTTGTCTTGAAGAAAAATAACTGGTTCTTCTTTGTAATCAAAGTTATTTCTCTAAGGATATAGGAAATAGAGGTAGAATGAATAGTATTGTTTTTTGGTCAGAGAGGTTGATTTAACTCTCTAGCTGGTGAGTAAGCCATTCAGTATAGACACGATGGTTTAGTTCTATAAATATTTATTTTTAATTATCAGTTAATACATTGATGTTTCGCTGTTTTATTGTTGCAATAGTGTATAGGTTGTTGTTTATTTTTTAGTGCATCGTGAAATGTAATCGATGATTGATTAATCTTATTGGAAGTATTGTGAAAACATTATTAATTACTGAAAATTTTCCGCCAAAATCAGGTGGCAGTGGCCGTTGGTTCTGGGAGCTGTACTCTCGATTACCGGAAGGGCAATATCAAATATTGGCTGGTAATGATCCGTCCTCTAGTGAATTTGATACTCAGGCGTCAATTAAAATAGATCGCGATAACCTAACATCTACAGAATGGGGATTCGTAAGTCTTATTGGACTGAAGTTCTATATCAAAAGTGCTTGGCGTATACGTACATTCATAAAACAAAATAAAATTACTCAATTACATTGTGGCAGGGTCTTACCTGAAGGGGTGATCGCTTGGTTGCTGAATATATTTACCGGAATTCCATATGCTTGTTATGTGCATGGTGAAGACTTAGAAACTGCGCAAAGTAGCAGAGAGCAATATTTTATTTGTGGGCAAGTCATTAAGCGTGCAAAAAAGATTATTTGTAACAGCCAAAATAGTGCCAATATAGTGGCTAAGTTTGGTGAAAAAGCAGCGGCAAAAACAGTTGTTCT
This sequence comes from Paraglaciecola sp. L3A3, assembly GCF_009796765.1. Classification (NCBI taxonomy): domain Bacteria; kingdom Pseudomonadati; phylum Pseudomonadota; class Gammaproteobacteria; order Alteromonadales; family Alteromonadaceae; genus Paraglaciecola; species Paraglaciecola sp. L3A3. Next base: position 4,279,575 of record NZ_CP047023.1, on the reverse strand, counting down.
TCACCCAGGGGTTGATAGCGAAGTCTTTGTGCCGAATAATAAAGATGAAACAGTTTTGGCTTCTCTTGGCTGGACAGGGAAGAAGGTGGCACTGACAGTCGGTCGCCTGCAAGCCCGTAAGGGGCAAGATATGATGATCAAAGCTGTGCCTGAAATCTTAACTAAAATTTCTAACTTCCACTATGCAATTATTGGTGGTGGGGAGCAAAAAGAAGAGTTAGTCAAATTAGTTGAAGAATTAAATCTACAACAACATGTACAGTTTTTTTCTGAGATATCGGACAAGGATATGCTGGCTTGTTACCAACAGTGTGATTTATTCATTTTGCCTAACCGTACTATTGATAATGATATTGAAGGTTTTGGTATGGTCTTAGTGGAAGCGCAATCTTGTGGTAAAGCGGTTATAGCTGGAGATTCAGGTGGCACTAAAGAAACCATGTTAATTGGTGAAACAGGAGTGATTGTAGATGCCACCCAAACGTCTTTTATTGCCGAATCTGTTTCAAGATTATTAGTTGACGAGTCAAAACTACTGGCCATGGGTAAAAGAGGCCGAGTGCATGTTGTAGAATCTTTGGATTGGAAAGCTTTGGTGATAAAAGCCAAAGAATTGTTTGCTCAGTTTTGATATGTGGTTTTTTTTAGATAATCAACAAGAGGTTGTGAATTAGGTGAAAGCCATCAAATTATTTTTTCAGGGATTACTAGTCTTAGGGATATTTCTTACGCTGGTCAATCTGTATGGATTGACTCAAAATATTCGTGTAGACAATTTTGATAACGAGTACTTACGATTTCCAAATGATCAACCCTTACCCTTTGAAAAATCGGTAACAGAGGTGATTAAAAAGGCGAATGAGACGGATCTTGAATATGCAAAAAGAGTCACCCAGGTTATTTCCCAAGGGGTTTCCCATGTTTCATGGTTAAAATTTCCAGCAGATCAATTTAATCAACTGATACCCATTTGGGAAAATTATTTCTTATATTTTATGGGAAAGTTTTCCGGTATTCCTGAATTTGAACGTTATCATTTTGCTAATTATGAACGCAGTTTAAAGCGAGGGATTGGTATTTGTGGTGATGCATCTATGATCCTTTCACAACTATTAGATAAACAAAATATTCGCAATCAAATACTCACCTTTCCTGGGCATGTGGTGGTGGTAGCCCATTTCAAAAATGATGACGAATATATTTTGGATGCAGATTTTGGTGTGGTAATCCCATACTCAGTAGATGAAATGGTAAAAAACGTTGATGACACAGCTAAATTATATTTGGATGCAGGTTACAAAAGTTGGGATTTTGTCTTTTTTCAAAATGCATATCGACAAGAATTTGCTAGTTGGAACGGTGTCAAACATTTTATTACCAAAAAGTATTACTTCGAAAAGATCGTCTATTGGCTGAAGTGGCCACTGCCGTTCATCATGATAGTTTTCTCTTTGTGGATAATAAGAAAAAACGCTACTAAGGAAAGCACAATATAGCTTTCGCTAATTGCACTAAGCCCTTCTAAGGCGCTAGAGCCTGATTACTTTTTATGGATTGGATGAGTAAGTACACATATGCGACTTTTGTTAATCTTAGCGTTATTAATTGTTTATGGATCTTTATATCCACTTGAGTTTTTTACTCCAAGTGATTTTTCTCTAAGACTTGATAAGTTATTCAACTTCAATTTTTTAAACAGCGGTATTTCAGATGGTTTTGCCAATGTTTTGTTATTTATTCCTTTTGGTCTAGCCTTACGTTTTTATTATTCTGCTCGTTCAATAAAGACACTTATTATTCTATGTCTAATGTCTTTTATCTTCGCTTATTCGATTCAAATATGCCAGTTGTGGACACCTTCAAGAATACCTTATGGTGGGGATGCAATTTGGAATCTTATTGGCAGTATTTTGGGAGTATTTACTTTTAGCGCTTTTAAACTGAATTTTTTCAGTGATATTAAAAATAAGTGGAATAGAGATATTTTTTTACTATTAGCTGGGTGTTTGATTCTGGTGGATTTACAGCCATTTATTCCTACTTTTGACATAGGTTTTATTAAAGAAAACATCAAAGGTTTAGTCTTTTTTTCTGATATTAGTTTTTTAGCCGTAATAAAAGAAAGCCTGTTTTATTTTATATTATTGAATTTAATGCAGCGTGCTTCTTTGTTGCAAATGAATTTGTTAAAACTAGCTGGTGTCCTAATTTCATTGGTTATGTTGCAAATTGGTATTGTGGATAGTGGGATCGATGTACACGTATTTATCGGCGTTATCATGGCTTTTCTTTTGTTTGTTGTTACTCGCCATTCTCTTCAATTAGATGCGTTTATCTTCATGATTCTAGCTTTTATAGTGTTCAACGCTTTAGGGAGTTTGGAATATAGAGCAAGTGTTTCCTTTAACTGGACTCCATTTAAACCAGCATTAAGCGGCAATACATTGGTCAATATTTTTGCGTTATTAGAGAAAAGCTTATTCTATTTTTTATATTTTTATTTAGCGAATAAAGCATCAAAAAATCGCTTACGTAGTGTGTTATCACTATCCTTGATAGTCTTTGTTTTAGAAGTAATACAAACTCAGATAAAAGGGGCTACACCGGATATAACTGAAATCCTAGTGGTATTGGTTATGGCCTGGCTCGCCTGGAAAGTAAATATGCTGGATCCGTTATTCGCAGCTCAAATAATTAACAAGCAGCAGAGCGCTGGGCTTTGGTTAAATGCAAAAGATACACGAATTAAATACTTTTTTATTTGTTTGTTGATGGCGGTACTAGCACAATTTGTATTTATGAGTTTACCTCAATTGCCCTATAACATTGCCGAGTTATATAACAATGGTGGAGGTTTGGCAGAATATGCTTGTTTGTTTTTGGCTGGGTTTGTGGCTGTTAGTGGGATTGTTTGGATCGCTAAAGGCCATAGTGTTAATACTATTTCAAATCTGAAATTGCCTGTCTATTGTGCTTACTTAAGTTTGTTCACTTTTTTATTATTAATGTTGGCTGTGACACGGGAAAGTATTGCTGATATTAACGGCTCTTCTAATATTACTTACCAATTAACCGGGCTTCGCATATTCGGCGAGTTTGGTTATCAGCTTGTCATATTTTTTGGGGAGCAGAATGTAAAAAATGTTTCGCAGATCGTAGAACCCTTCATCCGTTTTGCTGCTTTGACCGGACCTTTCTTTTATTTTTTGACTTTATTTATTTCATTTATTTATAAGTTACAAACATCTCCCTCACTTCTCCGATTAATTACTGAGTTGTGCAAAAGTTTACTGCTACTTTTACCTTGGTTTTTTCTATGTAAACTCATCAGTTTTGATTATTCATCCACTGATAACTTAAATGAACTTATTGCCCGAGAAGGAGCTTGGGGAATTGGGGGGGGCGGTTATTTGTATGGACTGGTTATTCTTACAACTGCCACAATAGCTCAAATTATTTATGCCGGTAATAGAAAAAGAGTGAGTTCAGTTCTATTGGCTATTTTAGTATTTTGTCTGTCTATACCAATTAGTTGGTTATTACTGAAAAATGGTTTAATTGGTTCATTTGTTAAATATGGCTATACATTCTCTGGGGTAGACTTCCTAATTGGCGGCAGTCGCACCGAATTGTTAGCGGAAACTGAACTCATAATGCGCTGGGCTATAGCCTATTCTTTACTGTTACTTGGAGTTAGCGGGGCTATAATATTAGCCCAAAGTATTATTCTTATAAAAGCGGGGGCAGTGGGGACGCCTTTCATCAGTAAGGATGTTGTGCAGCCTACCGATGCAATTGTGAAACAAACAACAGGAATGAATAAAAAACTTATTGGTTTGACTATTTTATTGGTATCTGGAGCTGGTGCGGTATTATTTATTGTAACCAATGGGCTAAATTTATCTAAGGATCATGAACTGAAAATTGCCTGGGCCGCAAATGAAACAAATATTATTTTCGACCATCATACTCATAGTCAATATTCTGATGGAAATCTCAATATTGAAAGTTTAGTCAAATTGGCTAATGATAATGGTTGTGATGCTGTGGCAATCACAGACCATACTGATTCGAAACGAGCTATTAGTCAAAATCAGTTATTAGACATTAAGAAAGCTCGGCTGCTAGAGCCAAATATAATGGTCTTAAGTGGGGCTGAATTAAATCCCCCCTCATATAAAGGCCGAGAGCATGTCAATGTCTTGTTTAGCCCTGAAAAAGAAAGTTTTATATTCCCACAACTTAGAGAGTTAATTGATAATAAAAAACAGCCATTAACAGACGAAACCCTATTCAGTTTTTTGAGTAAGCAGAATGTAACGGGCATGGATGTACTTGGTATCTATAATCATCCATCCAGAAAAGATAAGTCAGAGAATGAAAACAAACTAGATTGGTTAAAATGGAATGAAAATAATCAGTTACTAATTGGCTTAAGTGGTGCACCTGGCCATCAAAAATCAGCAGATATTGGCAGTTATCAAAATAAATTTAAGCCTATTCACCGATGGGATCCTGTTGTCGCAAACGTTGGTGGTACATTAGATCAATTGCTAGATGCAGGATATGATGTTTGGGGAGCAATTGCCTCTTCTGATTATCATAATGAAGAAATGGATTACCCTCCTTGTGGCTTCTCAAGAATACATATTTCCGCCCCTGAAAGAACCTATGTAGGATTAATGTTGGCACTTAAAAAAGGGACTTTTTGGGCAAGTCATGGTCAGTTTTTATCTCAATTTAAATTGGTGGCTGAAGTATCGGAAAATAACCTTAGTTTATCTCCTGGTGAATCAGGTGCCGTTCAACAAGGAAATATAGCTTTAATTCAAGTCTTACTTGCACGAGAAAAAGAATATATTGGTTTGCCAATGGATGTGGAGTTGATCACAAATTGTGTAACGGGTAAACCTGAGGCACTTGAGTCAATTAGTGTGCCTGCATTTTCAGATGCTGCCACAGCACTCATTCCCATCAATCAAATGGGTGAAGATGATCAAACTTGCTATTTGCGTAGTAGAATTAAAATCGAAACGTGGGATGGGGTTACAAGAGTGGCAACTAGTAACCATATTCGTTTTTTACTGAATTAAATGTGTATAATTTAAGTTCAAATTGTGTTCCATGTTATATGGAGATGAAGTTCTAATGCTCAATGTTATTAAAACTACAATCAAAAAAATGCCGTTTATTAGAAATTATTACAATAAAGGGAATACTTTAGGCAAAATTTTAGCTTCTGAAAAATCTATTTTTTTAACTTTAATGGTGATGAAATAACTTATAATATATTCCTTCCTACCGTAAAAAAGAAAGTATATTTGGAGGCATATATACTGCCCTTTTATTTCTAAAAGAGTTACAAATTAACCACTGTAAAGTGAAAATAACAACATTTGATAACTTTTTATCTAAAGCAGAGAAATTAGAAGCAAGTGAATACCTAGCTGAAAAGTTGGATATGTCTATTTCAGTCTTGGACATTTTAACCATAGCTGAGTATAAAAAAAGTTCTCCCTCTTTAGGTGAAGTTTTTATTGCAACTATTTGGTATACAGCTAAAGCTATTCGTTCATTGATAGAGAATAATGAGTTTACTCATAAGTCTTACATTTATTTTATCCAGGACTTCGAACCTGGATTTTCACAATGGTCAGATGATTATGCAGATACATTAACTAGTTATACTAAAGGAAATTACATTCCTGTATTTAATTCTACGTTTTTGAAAGATTACTTTGCTAACCAAAATCTACTCAATTTTGATACCTATTTTGTTCTTAAGCCACATATACAATCTCAGCAGCTGACTTTACCAACAAAAATAAATGCCACACCTAAGTTATTTTTTTATGCTCGACCGAAACGACCTAGAAATTTATTTAATACCGGGATGCAAAGGCTTATTGATTTGTTGAATGAGGAAAATCCAGACATTGACATTTATACCGCAGGGCAAGCTCACGACGATGTTGTATTTGGGCGTCGGACTATAAAGAGTATTGGCAAGATGGACGAAAATGTATATTGGAATACGTTAAGTCAATATGATATTGGGTTAAGCCTGATGCTTTCGCCGCACCCTAGTTACCCCCCCTTAGAAATGGCCTTGAGTGGAGTTATAACTGTAACTAATCGATTTGCAAATAAGGATTTGGCTACATTGTCGAGTAATTTTGTATCCTGCGATGTTGACTCTACTAGTGTCAAGGACGCTCTAAGCGAAGCGTATAGTAAATGTAAACGGCTAGATGAACGCATAGAAAACGCGAAATTTGATCACGATACAGAGGCTAACTCAATGGAAAAAATCACAAAAGATATAGTAAAACTATATGTAGATTAAATATTTTATATATCCCAAAGGGATATTATTCTGTTTATTTAAGAAGACTTAAAAAATCGACTAAATTTATGATTCAAAACAATTCTTAGCTTTGGCTCTAGCCATTTTGTTATTACGTAAGCCGTTAATATAACTATGACGATAGGAAGCAATGGGTGTAAATAATTGGGCAGGTCAGGGTGCGCTCTTCCTATTGCTATAATCATTGAAATGCTCGCATTTTCATGGATTAAATATAATGGATAACTAATAAACCCTAAAAATGTAAATATTTTAAAAGATAGTGCTGTCCTGAGGGCTTGGATTTTAAAAGATAGAGCGAATATTAAAGATGTAATTACCGCATAAATGATTGCACCTATATCTATGTTTCTTAATGTTATTGAACTAAAAACAGCAATAATTAAACCAGCTATAAACCATTTTTCATTCTTGCTTTTCATATAATTGTAGAAAGCCATACCGGCAGCAAACCAACCATAATATAAAAAACCAATGTGTTCAATAAACTTCCTTATAGGGTCCTCTTGAATATCTTCTCCCGCCAAGAAGCGACAATAAATAAAGGAACAAAGATAAATAAATAAAATACATTCTGTAATTTTATTGCTGGTCAATTTAAAATATACGAAAGCAATAAATACATAGAAATATGCTTCTACGTATAAAGACCAAAAAGCACCTTCCATGGTCGGCATTGTTATATTGAGGTAATTATTCCAAATGGCTGAAGAAATAAAGCTCAATCCCGGAACAAGGCTGCGTAATGTTGGATCTCCTGCAGGCCTATCAGAAAGGAATTGAGCGGTTACATAAATAAGTAAACTAGCGATTAACATTGCAGGAAAAAGCCTCAACCAGCGCTTAAATAAAAATTTTTTGATTGTTTGAGTTCTTTCGAGGGTCATTAAAATAACAAAGCCTGATATTAGAAAGAAGAGTTGAACACCTATCCACCCATGCTTGAAAATAAAAAGTGAAAACTCATCGCCATAAGGCAGTCTATCAGTCCACCTTGAGAATATATGATAAAAAAGGACTAACAGAATAGCTAATCCTCTTAAACCGTCCAAATGTTCAATTCTATTTTTCATCAAGCTACATTTAAGTTAATTTAAAGACAATAAAGCCTGTAGCTTTACATATTTGAAATCGGTAATTATGTTTACTATTTTATGTTCTGGTACTACTAAACTTCACCCAGTCTGCGGTAAGACTTAACGCTTTGTCTCTATCAATATATGTATATAAAGGGTATGAATTTTTAAATAGCCTCATTGAAACGAGCGAGTCAGTGGATGCATCTATCTGTACTTGGGACGCATTAATTTTACTTTTTTGTTTAAAAACAAGACCATTTGAATCTCTAAGTTTATCTTCAAATGCTGGAAACTTTGATACCGTCCACCTTAAAGGAAAACCAATTTTTTCTGTATTGTAAAGTTTCAACGCTAGTTTACGTAATTCTTTTGAAGTTAAAATTCCTTTTAGCTCTGACAATAGCAATTTAAATGTACCAACTTCAGTTGAGTGATTGTTACCAGGGTGATTATTTGTTAACGCTAATTTCTGATTAAATTGTTCGGTAAAGTAGCCATAAAAATGCTCATATGTCATTGAGTCATCGTCGTTTACAAAAAACACAGAATCATCAATAGTTGAATTATTTGCTAAGACTTGCAGAATAGCTGATATCACATTATCAATATAAACACTATTTGAGGGGCTTTTTGCCGAACTATTTGTTAGGACTACGCCGTTATTAATTGCCTGTTTCCCTGCCCCTACTTTAAATAATGGTGAAAATGGCCCATAAATTGTTGTTGGCCTAAGAATTGTTAGTTGTAAATTTTCTGTTTTTGCAAAGTTTAAAGCCAAGTTTTCGGCATCTAGTTTAGATTTGGCATATATATTTTGTGATGTACTGGGTTGGCAGTTTTGTTCAGTAATTTCCTTGCCATTATTTTCCATATTAATAACAGCTAAACTACTTAAATGAATGATTTTTTTAATGTTGTTTTGTTTGCACGCCGTTAAAAGGTTTTGCGTGCCATTGACCGTAGTTCTGTATATTAAGTCGTTATCACCATATGCTGTTCCTACCGCACAATGCACCACTGCATCACAGCCATTTAAAACGCGTGTAAGTTGCTCTGCATCATTCAAATCAAACTGGACCATATTCACGTTATATCTGGATATTCTTGTTGCATTGTTTGGGTTGTTAACGCCTGCATAAATTGTTATGTCGGTATTTTCAGCTAAAACTTCAACTAACCTACCACCAACAAATCCTGATGCCCCGGTAATAAATATTGAATTTATGTCAGTTAAACCTGGAACATCAAACAAGTTTGTTTGTGACCATGTGAATGATTGTTGGGCTTTTGACTGATAACATTCATCTATTATTTTAGCGGCAGGTAATACACTGCGACCTGATAGTTTGGCAGGCTGGGAGTTATTGATTGCATGAACAAAGTCGTCATGCTCTTTTGCGAAAGTTTCAAACCACTCTTCTTTAACATCAAGTGCATTAGCGGCTTCATATTCAACTACAACGTCAGCTCTTGGCGATTGACTTTTACTCAATGGTTCAATTTTAACCTTAAATCTTTCTCCAACACTCAATCTCAAAGTGGCATTATCGCAATATATAATTAAATCACCACCTAAGCTGCGAATCCTTGAAAGCATTAAACTACCTTCAATAGTTCTCTCTGGGGATTCAAATTCAAGCTGAAGTTGACAATCAGTTTCAATGCCACTTAATGCATCATCTTTATAACTGAGTAGTTTTATTTTTTCTCCGAATAAGTAACATAGCCAGTCTAGTGCATGAGGTCCGAGGTCCATCAATACACCACCTCCAGCTAGTTCTTTTTTCATATTGCCCAGTGAGCTTGCAGACCAGCTATAAAAGTCGCCCCAGTTAAAACAAAAACTTTTAACTGCTCCCCAAGTGTTATTGTCAATAATATTTTTGAGTAAAGATAAGCTAGGGTATAGCCGACGATATAAAGATACGCTTAAAATCAACTCTTTACTTTCTGCCAATAAAACCAGCTCTTCAGCTTCTTTGTGGCTAAATGCAATTGGTTTCTCGACTAATACATGTTTATTTTTTTGAAGTAAATCTTTGGTAATTGCATAATGAAAAGCAACAGGAGTTGCCACAATCGCACAGGAATAACTAGACGTATCAATATCTGAAACATCACTATAAACATTTAGCTCTGGATAAGCCTTTTCAATTAACTTAGTCGTTTGAGGTGATTTATCTACAACGCCTACAACATTAAAATCTGATCTTCCCATCAATATAGGTAAATGCCATTGCTGAGTGATAGCCCCAGCGCCAATAATAATTACCTGAGCACGACTGTTATTTGAAGTTTGCATGTTAATGATATCTACATCCATATAATAAGTAGGTGTTATAATACCTAAAAAAAGTAGCATTTCGCAATTTACTTTATTAGGGAATTAGGGAGGTTTTAGGTATTTATCAATCTAGCTAAAAAAGAGGATGCGATTATTTGAGTCTGAATATTTTAGTTAACACAAAAGCTTTTATGAAGGTTTTCCAAAATTTAATGTTTAAGGGGGTCAGTCTAATGCCTTTCATATACGATTTTATTGCATCATTTCTAAGCCCATTTTGCCATTGCAGAGAGTAACCTAACTTCCAAAACCAATCGCTTGCTAATCGTTCTTGAAGTGCTTTTCTTTCAATTGCATTTAAATTGGGAATGTATTTTGGGGTTAGCTCATAACTAACAATAAGTTGTTTCATTACATCTATCCGCTTACTAATATTAGACTCTGAGAGGTTGGTATCACTAATATTTTCAGAATGTACCATGTACAAAACATGAATATCATCAATGAATGCTAGTTTAAAGCCACTTTTTAAGGCCATTGCTATAAATAGTCTGTCTTCGCCAATTCTCATATCTGGCAACTGCATTTCTTTAAAAACATTATTTCGTAAAACAGAGTTTTGAAACCCACTATCAATACCATGAGTGATTTGGAGTTCAGTGGCTCTGTCATCATCTATAATATGTAATTTACCATCTGAACGAGTTTTAAGTGTGAAAAGTGGATTAGGGACCCGGTTATGATAAAAAGTACTATCTAGTAACACCTCATTAGTGTCATACAAACGCCTTTGGCATGCAGCATAAACCCAACTTACATCTTTATGCTGCAACATTACGTTGATACAGTTACTTAGATGATGTGGTAACCAGTAATCGTCGCTGTCAAAAAAGGCAATAAAATCTCCGCTAGCTTCTTGTATTCCTCTATTTCTGGCAACAGCAGGCCCTCCATTTTTTTGGGAAATGATCTTAACGGGATTAGAAACTGCGCTTTTTAGCCTATTAAGCAAGTTAATTGAATCATCGGAACTACCATCATCAACAATGATCAGCTCCCAATTTGCATATGATTGCTCTTCAATTGATTTAAATGCTGTAACTAAGAATTTTTCACGATTATAAGTAGGAAGAATAATGCTGACTAAATTCACTTAACAGGCTCTCCAAAAAATGTCACTAATTTAAAATATGAATACCAACTAAGTGCCAAACAAACATAACTACTATTTATGTTTCCAATAAATATGGTCAAAAAAATGAGTTAAACTTTGTTGAGTTTATTGTACCCTGACTGTTAATAAACAATTATTAAATGAACGTATTTATTTAAAATGGAAAAAATATTTTTTGCTCACAGTGTAAATGTTATCGGAGGCGCCGAACGGGTTACACTTGCCATTATCAGTGGTATCAAACCCAATTGTCAAACGGTAATGCTAGCACCTAAAGGAAACGAATTGGGCAATGCTGCAGAACTTGCAGGAGCATCATTTGTTGCTATTGATGCTAATCAGCCTGATAAATCTAAACCATTTAGTTATATAAAGCAGTTTTGGCAATATTATTGTATTTTTAAAAAACATAAACCGAAACTAGTACACACAGGTGACCTTTTGGCATTAAGAAGCTTACAACCCATTTGTAAATTTCTTAATATTCCAATGATATGTCATGTGCATTTTCCATATGAAGAGTCATTTATGAATTGGACTCTTAAAAATAGGTATGCCCCCAGGACTTTTATTTTTTGTAGCAATGAATTAAAACTGCACTTGCTTGATACGTTGACAGTTTTGTGCCCAAACAGTGCCATGGAAGTTATTCATAATGGTGTGGATACGACTGTATTCAAACCACTTGATACTCATCGTAGCCTGATCCCCCGAATTGGTATTATTGCGAATTTACAATATAGAAAAGGGCATGATGATTTTTTAAATATGGCTAAAATTTTGATTGAGCAAGGTATTGATGCTCAATTTGATATTATTGGTGGCGATATTTTGCAAGAGCCAAGAGAGCCCTATTTAAAACAAAAAGCCAAAGAGTTAGGTATTAGCGGTAAAGTGATCTTTCATGGGCAACTGCCTGATGTTAAAGCTGAGCTGCAGAAACTAGATATTGTTGTGTGTGCATCCCATGAAGAAGCATTCCCCATCTCAATTTTAGAGGCAATGGCCTGCGGTAAAGCTATTGTGTCAACTAATGTTAATGGTATACCTGAAGCTCTTACTCATGATGAAACTGCATTATTAGTGAACCCACATGATCCGCAGAGCTTAGCCATGTGTGTTAATCAACTACTTGTCTCACCTGAGAAAGTGACGATGTTGTCAAATAATGCCAGAGAAAAAGTATTACAAAACTTTAGCTCTGAAGTTTTTATAAAAAAAATAAAACAGTTATATGGAGAGTCTTGATGAAATAGACCTTACAATTTTGAGTATTTTTAAGTGCGATAAAAAAAACCAAAATAAATACAGTAATAAAGTCGTTTGTTTAAGCTTAATCTGATAAAAATCTTTACAAAAAATATCTTTGAAGGAATTGGCTTTAAACCAGCGTTCATACAAAGATAATATTTCCTTTTTTTGATTTATACCTAGTATTTCATTTAACAAAATTCGGATGATTTTTTCTTCTCGACACCTATTAAATACTTTATCTTTAGTATTGTGAACTCTTGTTACATCCCCATGAATACGAAAATAATTTAGCTCTTTAGCAACAAAGCCTATATTGCCATTTTTGATCATTTCAATCCAAAAAAGCCAATCCCCACAAATTCTCATATTTTTTGCAATGGCAAATAGATCGATTTTTTTTGCACTATCAGTTCTAAAAATGGCGGCACTAGCATTAGGGAGGACATTTTTTACTTTCATATAATCTAATATAAAGTCATTACCTTCTAGACTAAAAGAATTTCTCCAAATGTTAGGGGTAAAATTAGATGTATACGATAATCGGTTGGAAAGTATTTCACTCTTTTCATTTATATCAAAAGATTGAGAATAGATGACATCCATTTTTTCCTTATGAATTTGCTGAAAATTAATTAAATCTTCGAGAAATGTTAGCTCCGCAATGTCATCAGATTCAGCAAGCCAGATAAACTCTCCATTGGCTAGGTTTATTCCTTTATCCCATTGTTTAAAAGTTGAGCCAGAATTTTTATTGTTTACAATAAAATGAGTAACACTTTTATTTAGTGCGTATTCTTTAAGTAGAATTTCACTCTTATCGCTAGAACTATCATCAAGAAGAATAACCTCGATATTCTTATATGATTGAGAAAATACACTATCTAACCTTTCTTTCAAAAATTTAGAGTGATTGTAGTTAGGAACTATGACTGTAATTAGAGGACTGTTGCTTGAATTATTATTATTGATAGTCATATTAATGCCGAATAAATAGATATATTTTTATCTAACGGTAGTTTACTCGTAAACTTAGCATATATCTTGATTACAGTGTCAGTAATTTTGATCTTCCCCCGATATCGTAGACACTCAGCTAGCTTCAGAATATGTATTTTCATATTCATTAGGGGGTACATGACCAAGATGGCTATGTAGTCTTATCCTATTGTAAAACACTTCAATATAATCAAACAAATCTGCTCTTGCATCACTTCGACTTGCGTACACTTTTCGCTTTACCCGTTCAGTCTTGAGCGAGTGGAAGAAGCTTTCTGCGACTGCATTATCAAGGCAATGTCCTCTGCGACTCATACTTGGTATCAAGTTGTGGGCAGCTAAGAAATCCCGATAGTCACCGCTGGCATATTGGCTACCTTGATCGCTATGTACAATCACGTCTTTTGCTTTAGGTCTTCGCCATACCGCCATAAGTAGCGCTTTAATCACAATGTCTGACGTCATGGTCTGCTGCATTGACCAACCAATCACTTTGCGTGAGAACAAATCCAATACGACGGCCAGATACAACCACCCTTCATAGGTTTTGATGTATGTTATATCTGCTACCCAAGCAGTGTCAGGCTCGCACACAACAAATTGCTGTTGTAGATGGTTATCTGCTGCAATATGAGGCTTAGAAGACTTGAAGTAGCGCCGTTTATAGCCAATATTAGCTTTGAGCTTGGCTTGCTTCATCAACTTAGCAACACGGTTCTCACCACACGTTTCGCCTTGCCGCTTAAGCTCATGTGTAATTCTTGGGCTACCATACACACCACCACTTTGAACGTAGCTTGCTTTAATACGCTCAAGTAACGTCTCGTTTTCCAGTGCAGTTTTCGACAAAGGCTGCTTCAACCAAGCGTAAAAACCACTACGATGCACATTCAGCACCTTACACATAGTGTTAACATGATAAATATCGAGTCGTGATTTTATGAACGTGTACTTTTCTTTGACTCGCTTGCAAAGTACACGGCGGCCTCCTTTAGGATGTTGCGCTCTTCTGGCAGCCGCTTAACTTCTGCTTTAAGTTTACGTATTTCATCTTGCTCTGCTGATTGACTGGCAGGTACTTTGGCCTTACTCACCCATAAATAGAGTGACTTATCCGATATACCTAGTCGTTTGGCAACATCAGGCACGGAATGGCCTTTTTCGACTACTTGGCGAACGGCTTCTTGTTTAAATTCATTAGGATATTTTTTATTCATAACACTTTTTACCTTACTTCGGTTTCTAAGTAAAAAGTGTCTACAAAGTTAGGGGAAGATCATTTGTGTCTTTAGATTAGGCTGAGATAATTCAATGTTTATAATTTTTATTTGTTTTGAGACGCAGGTAATTTTACTGTGACAAATGCCGACCACCGCACACTTTTCTATAAGCTATTCCACATAATATTTACAACGTTGATAGATTTTTCATATACATATCTGACTTCGGTTCAGAAAGTGATGCGTATAAAATAAAGTCTCTATCATAAATCTGACGTAACAAAGTAAGGCTATATTCATTTAAATCTGGAAATGAAGCACCATGACCAATCGTTTTATTTGCATGTAGAACTTGCTTTGCTTGTATCCCTAAAAAATCAGCTAAGTCAGTATCAAAATTTTCAAAAGATAATAAATTATTTACCATGCAGATATCATCGTCAGATAAAATGTATTCCGATTGAGTTTGAAAATGAAAATAAGACATGATTTTATTTTTAAATGAGACGTTGTCCAATGCTTTAATAAACTCATTTATATCGTTGTAGGGCTTTACATAACGCCTTCCAATTTCAGAGTCAATTGCATTTCTGCCACCGTGATGCAAATAATTGTATGCGGATAAAAATCGATCATAAGGGTTGCGAATAATACAAAACTTATTCCAATGAATATATTCCTTTGGGGCCATCGCATATAGCTCGTACCACTTTCTATGTTTAACAGATTTAGTTTTATAAATAAGTTTTTCTACAGTGGTCCCCCCATTTTTGGGTATATGTATAAAACAATATCCAGTGTCACTGAGTGTACTCGAAAGCGTTTTGTCTTTATTCGGTTGCGATTCTTTATTAAGTGATTCAAATGACTTAAATCGATATTCTAACTTTCGAATCACAATTTTTATTGATTTATATACCATTTTCATAGCGATATGACCTTTAACCAAAGTTTTACAGATACGGCGAGTTGAGCAATTTACACCTGTTTTAAGTAGGATTTATTGCTAATTATCTTCAAAAAGTACAATTAGAATAATTAGGTTTTAAAGCTAACTCTAGTTGTTGATAAGCTATTTTTTGATTAAATTCATTTTGAATTATAGATCGTGCTCTATTTTGAATTAACCCAAGTTCACTTTGCATTATAGTCATAATTTTTTCTGCAATTTGTAATGAATTGCTCTCATCGACTAAAAAGCCAGATTCATTATCTGTAATTAATTCGGGAATACCGCTGTGATAAGTTGATAAGCATATAACACCTTTAGCCATGGCTTCCATTAATGAGACAGGCACACCTTCTTTATCTCCGTTTGGTGCGGTAACGCTGGGGAGTAAGAATATGTCAGAATTTTCTAGAAGGGAGTTAATCTCTTGATGCTCTTTAAAGCCTAGTAAATGGACTTTGTTAGTTAATTGATGTTTTTCAATGAGTTTATAATGCTTTTCTAACAAAGGGCCAGTGCCTACAATGTTATAAATAAAATCAACACCTTGTCTGTTAAGTTCGGCCATGGCTTCAATTGCATACTCAATACCTTTTTTTTCTGTATGGCGCGCAACTGTCAGAATATTAATAGGTGTGCTCAATTCTTCTTTCGGTTTGAAAGAAAATTTTGATATATCAACCCCCATTCTATTCACCAAAATTTTTTCATCAGGGCAACCAAACTCAATTAATTTTTCTTTCCAATAGTGGCTTATAGGCAGGGCGAGCATATCGATTTTAAATAAACGCTTATAGTCGGGTAAATATTTGTCAATAAAATCATATCTTGACATATCATAGCCATGAAATACTGCATGGATTTTACCTTTAAGTACGCCTAGTTCTGTTAATTTCATGGCCATAACAGCGTTAGGTCCAAAATGAGCAATAATGGCATCGGCAGATATTTTAGGTGCGTGCTGCATGATTGTCGCTAGTTCTTCTACTCCGCGTTTTTTATGCTTAAGGCCATCATATAGGTAATGACGAAAAACTTTATTACCGAGTGATTTTATTACGTCAAATAGACTTAATATGTTTGCCTTAATCCCATGTCCATAATTAGCTGAAATCAATTGCACTTTATCCATTAATTTATAATGACTAACTGATTTTGATTGAGCTTGATCATTTATTGCAAGCGTTATAATGCTTACATCAAAGCCTCTATCAATAAGTCCAATGATTTGATCAATAATAAAAGTTTCAGAATAAACTGGGAATTCTCTAACAAAAAATACTATTTTCATGTGTTTGAATCGCTTGTTTTAGTATTGTTACGAAGGCCGCCATTTTTCAGATCTAATATTTTTATAGCAGTTATAAGCGAGTTTAATTAGTTTGATTTTTATGCCTAGTAATATATTACTCAATGTTGGTTTAGCGTTAATTTGCGTGTAGTTCTGTTTCTTATCTTTGAACTTTCGATCAAGGTTATGTTTTTCTTGTATCGTTTGCCAAACTAGTTGACGTGTCTCTGTATTTTGTAGTTTATCAATTTCACGTAGTTGATTTTGTTTGGTTTTATCTCTGGGGTTTATGCAGGATATTTCATCAATAATAGCAATTTTATTATGCATGGTATCTTGCTTTGAAAGTATTTCGGAGTACCAAAGATCTACGCCCCAGCCAATAAGAATTGGATCATAGATGGCCATGAATTCTGCTAATTTACCTTTTTGAAATAGTGGGCAGGTGACTTCTACAAAATTAACATAACGTAACTTGCTAAAAGCATGTGTTTCGGTGATGCTAAAACTGACTTTTCCTCTTCTATCGAATGCTGGTTGTAAAAGCCACAGATCTAATTCTTGTTGTGTATTAAAAAGCTGACTAATATCAGAACCACTAAAAATCAAGTCATCATCCATGATCATAACTGCATCATAATGACTTATTATTTCATTCCATTTTTGATAACAATAATGGAAATTAGGGAATTTCCCACCTTTTTTAGCAATATAATAGTCGGCATTATCTTTAAATTTATTATCTTCATCGCCATAGTAACTGACCCATAAATCAAAGTTGCGTTCACCTTTTAACCAATGCATTAAATTAGAGTTGATACCAGCAGAGGTAAAGACTAGATATTTTTTTTGAGGCTGCTGAGGTTTTTTTATTAGGTTAATCATTGTTTTCCTACACTTTTTCTGCTGTTTTATCAGTTTTGGCCCAACCTATACGAGAAGTCGTTTTGGCAATGAATTCTTTACATTTCTCCATTAATGTTGCTTTGCGATCTGGTATATCAAAGCTCTTGATACCAAACTCATTTAACATTGCTGCAGTAATGGGTACTCCATCGCTTCCGCCTGTTTTTCCTGAATGGTTTTCTCCAGTGTCAAGTATCCAACAAATGGCTTTAAATGGGATGGGGATTATTTTCTCTTGAAGCCTATGAAAAAAACCTAATTGACGTCTATGGTCACCTAACAAATAAAGTAAGCCGAACCCATCTATATTTTCGATTATTTGATCTTGGGATAATATTTGGTTTAATGTGCCAGTATAACCTATTAAGTTAAGTAGTTTATGGTAGTTGTATATATAAGTACTACCGCAGTATCGACATAATCCATGTTTACGTGTGCTCTTTTTCTCTGCAAGATTGACTAAATAACCTGTGTCGACATGCCAATAATCTACTTCTGGATTAGAATTCACAAACTCGACAACGTCACGACTAACCCAGTCATCAGCATCAATGATAAATACTTTACTTGGATTATATTGATGTATCCATGCTAAGCCCGCCGCTAGTTTTGTGCCTTTATCTTTAAGTACGCTTTCAAAAGAAAGTTTACTGCCAGCACCTTCACCTGGGGGCTCAAAATCGACTGCTAGAAACTCAACTTTACTTGTGTCGACTTTAATGTCGGGTATTTCGTTGCAAACAATCAAAAATTTGTAACTGTGTTGCGTTTTTTGACTACAAACAGATTCAATTGTGTTCTTTAGTAAATTTAATACTGACTGATAGTTTTTAGCATTACTGGGGTGCCTTAATGTAGTAATAAAATAAAACATATTGAGTGTGCCTATATCTTTTTTGATTTAAACGGTTTGCTTTCTAAGGTTTTGATTATGACTTTTCTGCAAATATTCCATATATAAGCCCACTCTCTACTCATATTCCTCAGAATCATAACTTGAATAATCAAGCTTAAAAAATAAATTATGCCGAATGAGGCAGTAGTAATAATAAATTGAATTATCTCTCCCTGGTCTAATATTATATGCCGCGTTGTATATGAAGCTATGTATGCAGAAATAGCAACGGGTAATATACATAAAAAACACTGTAATAAGTTATTTACAGAGGTGTATCTTATTGTCACGTATATAAATACAAGTAGCGCCATTAATAGTTCAATTGCTATTTTTGATGTAGAAAAAACAAGGATTTCGTCAAAGTTCTGGGTGAGTAAATAACCATATAAACCGATAAAAGATAATATTTCAAAGTAAAAAATTTGTTTGGTTTTTGCGTGAATAATTAGTACACGTAACGCGTGCTGTTGGACTAAAATGGTAAAAATTGAAATGCAAAATATAGCAAATAATTTTGAATATTCGATCCAATTGTCACCTAATATGATGTGGGTCACTAATGCATGGTTATAGTAAATAAATAGACATGCTGGAATTGCTAAACACAAAGGCACAATCAAACTTACATTATATTGCTGTGAAAAGTACGCCTTTGTATCTTTAATTTTGGCTAATTGCACAAGTAATGGCTCAGTAGCTGGGCCTATTAAGAAGGTGGTTGGCATCGATGCTAAATATTTCATTGTATGGTATGAGCCAAGCGCGGCCTTGTCGAAAAATGAACCAACTAAAAAGGTATCAAGCTGTGAGCGGCAATACCCCAATATAGACTGTAATAGAAACCAACTTGAAAACTTCCATTGCTCTTTAAAGTTAACTAAACATAACCTAGGCCTATGTGGGTGAATTATATAACCACTTATAACACCTGTTAACGACATAGAGTATTGGGCTATTACTAAGGCCCAGTAATTTTGAAAGTATATTGCAGCGGGAATAACTATTACCACAGAAATGACCTTGCTAATGATACTCGCTTTGACGATGGGTAAATAATTTTGTTCTCTTTTTAATAAAACAGTCCCTGGATTTCCTACAGAGCGTAAAAGCCACATTGTAGCGTAAACACAGAGAACAGGAATGAGTCGAGGGTCTTCAAAATATGCAGCAACCAAGGGGGAACTAACGGCTAATATTAATGCAAATACGATAGTAGATATTAATCCAATGGTCCATGAAGTATTGATCATATCTTTGTTAATATCTTTTGAACGCATCAAGTACGCTCCTGCCCCAAACTCCTTCATGGCCTCTAATAGGCCCATTGTCATTAAGGCAATAGCAATGATCCCAAAATCTTCAGGCATCAATAGGCGCGCTAACACTAATGTACTAACAAGTCCGACTAATTTTCTTAATATGGTTTCAAAACTTAATAAAAAACTACTGGAAAGTGTTTTTTTTAAACTACTCAAAGTGAATTGCCTTGTATGATTCAATCGGGAATGTAAACATCATTTTGCCGCTTTTAAAATAAGTCTTTTAAGGCGTTTTTTTACCATGAACTTCTTGATAAATGATAATGAGATCGTTTCTTGCTCGAAGTTTTTATCTAGTTGTAAATTTATGTCTTTCATTGATTCTGGCCAGTCATTAAAGTTAAGCTGGTCTAAATAGCGCTCTTGTAATTTACCTAGCTCGTAACGGGCAATTCGGCTTAGGTATAAGTTTATATCAGCCCATGAAAAAACAGATAAATTATCAAATAAATATCCCGTTCCCTCAAGGTAAGTTACTCGGTTTGGTAGGTTTTTGTTACCAAAAGTTAAGTCCGTATTAACTGCTTTGGTCAAGAATGAATCAATCCAGTTTAACCCTTTAGGGAGGTGAAAACTGGTATTTTGTAAGCGCTCTATAAAGCGGTGTCTTAAACCATAAAGGTTTCCAAAAAAACAAGCGCGTTCAATAACTAAGCTTTCATAATATGCTTTATTTCTGCCTGTTAAAGGCATACCTGCTATCGTCACAGTGTCTTGAGGAGACTGCGTTAGATGCTCGGCCATTAGATCAAAGCATCTATCTGAAAATTTGACATCGGCATCTACAAAAAAATGTACGTCAGCATATTCTGCTAGGTTATGGATATAATGATTCCAAGCGTTGCATTTATCGCCAATGCTCAGCTCTATTATTTCTAGTTCAGTAAACCCTTCATTTAACTTAACTTGTTCGGCAATTTTAGCAGTATTGTCAGTACAGCCGTTTGCAATGAGATAGAATTTATTAAGTTGTGCAGATTTTTGCTGCTGAATACTTAAAATGGAGTTTTTAATATTTTTTTCTTCATTGTAAGCAAACATAACGATTGAGTAAGTTAATTTATTATTCATGTGGTCCATTCTAGCTTGCACTTTTAATTATCATGCCGTTACTATTTCTTATTTTATTACCTTGGGTATCATGGCTATGGTTTTCTGTAGTGTGTGTAAGCAGTTGTTTAAAAATAAATAATTTGGCTAAATTTAGCATTAAAATAAAATAAAATGCTTCGAAAATAATCAAATCTAAAAATAACGCTGAAATAAAATAAGCGAATAATGCAGCGGAGCATGCTTTATTTAAATAATCTAGTAGAGGGTAATTTTGAATATTATTTTTAACACAATATTTGAAATTTTTATATTGTAACCAAAATAGGTATAGAAAAAATAAGCCTACCGGCAGCCCTGTATTGGCAGCAAAATTGAGAAAAGTATTGTGCGCCACATGCACTGACTCTCCTGGATACAGAGTGTTTGACGCCATTTGAAAGCGTTGTGGCCCCGCACCTAATAATGGGAAGTTTCCGACCAGTTTTTTTCCGACGCTCCAAGAAATCAACCTTGGATTTAGCGGCTCATCACCACCTTGTTGTGCTTGAGCCGCTGTTTCACTAGAGCGATTCAGCATCGCTCCTCCTTGATATGCAAGAGCTACAACAAAACCAAAGGTAATGATTAATTTGAACGATTTAACATATTTAAATTGTGTAGCTGAATCATCAGATTTTTTATTATTCGATAATACTTTTAATATTGCCATAGTAGTAAAGAGTATCGCTAGCATCGCTCCCCTTGAGCCAAATAGAAATAATGAATGCCACAATAATGGCAGTACTCCAATACAACTTAATTTGATGTAAATATTTTTGCAATAAAAAAAGCCTAATAATATAAAGGGCATGCCCATGACGATTAAACTTGATAAAGCATTTTGGTCGCCAATTGAAGTACCACTAGGAGGGTTTAATCTGCCACCTGTAAACATATCCCAGCGGCTGTCTAAATACATGCTATTGGCCCAATACACATAATAAACAGTAATTAGAGCAAACATGGTAGCCATATAGAGCAGCGACTTTTTATAATGTTCTACATTACTCAATAAGCCTAACCCTACAAAATACATAATGAAAATAGTGTTAAAAGCGTCTAGTACTATTTCTGCTCGTACACCAGCAAAATATACCGGGTATGGGCTAAAAATTTCTGATAAATGAATAAGTATCCACATAGCTAATAAAACAAAATTTTGTTTATTGCGATAAATACTGGCATCTAACTTTTTTGTGGATATTGCTATTAAAAAAGCAACAATAGAAAAAATGGCTAAAAATTTAGAAACCGCAAAATCTGGAAATGTCCATGGCCAAATGTATTTAGGTTGCATAATTCCATTGGCGTAATATATCACGGCCGTAAGCCACGGGAGTGTTACTATTGATACGAAAGATATGGAAAATATCATGTAAAGCAATATTTTAAACATGACTTATTCCTTTACTGTTCTTAAATTGTTTAAAAGAAGTGGTGTTTTAGTATTATTAACACACCTTAAATTGTGTGTAATTCTACTATTGATGAATAAAGTATTATTCATCTTTTTAAAGCCAACTTTTGATATATAAGACTAAACTTTTGATTCATAATTTTTTCCTCAAAAAGTTTATAGAACATCTCTTTGCCGGTTGAACCTTGTATTTTTAATAATTCAGGAGAACAAAGAAGTGTTTGAATTGCTTTAGAGAATTCCGCTTCATTATCATTTGATGTGACCAATCCATTTTTATTATGAAAAATAATTTCAGGGTTTCCTCCTGCATCAGTGACTACACAAGGTTTTCCAATTGACATAGCTTCAAGCAGTGTCATAGATGTACCTTCACTTAGTGATGATAATAAAAATAAATCCATTAAGGCAATATGATGCACAGGTTTTTGTTCATATCCTGTTAAAATTACATTATTTTTGATGTTTAAGTTTTCGATGCACTTTTCAATATTCTCACGCTCTTCTCCGTCACCAACAATTAGTAATGTACAATTAGGTTGCTGGGTTAAAATGTTAGCAAATGCGTTTAACATCATGGAGTGGTTTTTTATAGGGTCAAAACGAGCTACTGTGCCCAGTACAGTATGGTTTTCGGGAATATTTAGTTTCTTACGTAATATGTTTACTTTATATTCATCAAACTCAATAGGTGCTATTCCGTTATAAATGATCTCTATGTCTTGCGCTGGTATGTTCTCATATTCAATTAATGCTTGTTTTGTTGCTCTAGATATTGCGGTCACCTGATGGGTGAATATATTTAATATGGGATTAATTAATTTTCGCTTCCAAGTACTTGAGTCTGGATAAAAACGCCCATGCTCTGTAAATATGACTTTAGTACCGGTTAAAGCAGCTGCAATAACTCCATAAACCCAAGGCGTGTACTGATGACAGTGAATAATATCTATGTTGTTCGCTTTTATTGTTCGGCGAATTGCTGATATTAATGAGGTATCAAAACCAGGTTTGCGCTTGAGCGTTTCAATTTTTATCCCATTACTAAGCAACTCTTGTGCAAATGGCCCAAGAGGTGATTCAATACATAAAACTGACATTTCAAATTGTTTTTTGTTAGCACCATCAATTAGGTTTTTAATTACCATTTCGGTACCACCTATGCGCATATCATAGGTAATGTGCATAATTTTAGTTTTCATGCTCATCCCTTTGAGAGTCTAAAATATTAGATAAGAATATTTCCAATTCTACTCCAACTTCTTTTGCGAAATCGTTTGTAATATGGTGACTATCTTTATACAGAAGGTGATTATCTTTTTGAGAAATACAGGTGTTTTTAGGGCAGTATAACTGAATTGGTCTAAATACCAGTTTTTGCCATTTTGTTGGGATAATTGAGAAGAAATCAGATGTTTGATGATTGTATTCTGCGAGCGAAATTGTTTGTTGCTCGTAATCTAATCCTAGTGTTTTGACTCTAAGGTATTCAAGTGGAACGCTCTTTGTAAATCTTGGAGGCTGACTGATAAATAAGAATTTAATACTCTTTTCTTCAAAACGAGAGTGCAAATTATTTATATTTCTTTTTAAGCGTTCGGTTAGAGAATCATCTGATTTAGTATCTTCAAGTGTATTTATTAACCCCCAGTTTAAATAGTTGTTAAATGCTCCAACTATAATTACAAGGTTGTAGTCACTATCTAGTAAGTGTTGAATAATTTTATCATTGTAACCCTTACAATTCGTCCTACCATTATTTCGCTCAACATTTTGAATTGGTGGACAGCCTGTATTATTAGAATATTTAATGTCATAGGAGTTATTAAAATTATCAAAAGCAGGCATTAACGCACTGCCGTGACTGTCACCCCAAACAAATATCTTTTTATTAGTTGGGCTTTTACTACTCATCTCGCAGTATTCTAGCTCCCCTTGTTGTTTCATTTTATTCGTACATGATGCTCTATTGGGTTCTGGTTCAATTGCCGCGATAAATTGGTGATTGATACTTCCGTCTCTGTCGACAATATAATTGTTGCCTACGTACTTTAGCAAAAGTGTTGTAATTAAAAGTAGTGAAAATAAGCTGAAAATTATTTGTAATAGTTTTTTATTAGAGAATAAATTTTTATTTCTGGTTGGTGTCTCAATGTATCTGTAGGTCAAAATTGAAAATATGAATGAAATTAATAAAGTTAAAATTGGTACAAAAAAAGCAGTCTCAGTTGAAAAAATCCAATTCTGAATGACAATCAAAGGCCAATGCCATAGATATAACGAGTATGAAATTAAACCAATAAAAACAATTTGCTTTTGATTTAAAATCCAATTTGCAAAACCTATATTCCTATTTGAAAAAATAATTAAACCTGCGCCTAAAACAGGTACCAGCGCATTATAAGATGGGAATGAGGTGTTTTCATCAAACATAAAAACAGAGTATAAAATTAAGACCAATCCAAGTTCTTTTAAGTATTTTAGTTTTCTAAGAGAATGATCTGGAAATTGGTATATTATAAAAGCTAGTAATGAGCCTACACCTAGTTCATATAGTCGAGGTGGTAATAGGTAAAAGGCTGCATATGATACATCTGATGGAGCGTAAATAATGGCCAATGAGATGGAGCATAAGATCAATGCAATTATCAATAATAATTGTAGTTTTATTGAAGATGTTATTTTGAAGAGTAATAATAAAAATATCGGAAATAGGAAATAGAATTGCTCCTCAACACTTAAACTCCAGGTATGAAGAAGTGGGTTTAACTCTAATACATGACTTGTGAAGTACCCACCTTGTTGCCAAAATAATATATTTGAGGAAAAAAAGCTTGATGCAAGTATTGCATTCAATATTTTTTGAAAATAAATATTGGGGTAAATAAATAAGAATACAAATAAACAAAAAGTATAAATGGTTAATGCCATTGGCAATAGGCGTCGTATTCTTCTTAAGAAAAAATTGGAAAATTTAAATGAATTTTCTTTTATTTCTTTGATGATAATTAATGATATCAAGTAGCCACTCAATACAAAAAATATATCAACGCCAACATAACCTCCAGATACAAAATTATAGCCTTGGTGAAAAAGAATTACGGGTAAAATAGCAATTGCTCTTAAGCCATCAAGATCATTCCTATACTTAATTAAATTACTCATTATTTTTTATTCTTTTATTAGTGTTGAGTTACGTGCAGAAGATACTTCGAAATTATCTCGCATATTCATGATCGGCCTTTCTAGAAGGCGATAAAGAAACTCAGAGGCGAAGCAAGATATAAAAAAAGCTATAGCTAGATACACAAGAAAATGTTGTTCAATAATTATTTTTTTACATAATGCTAAAGCTTCAGGATGCAGTAGATAAATAGCATATGAACGTGTGGAAATGTAATAAATAATGCTATTAATAGATTTATTGAAGGTAATATGGGTTTTATTTGCCCACAATATCCAACAGCCAAAAATGAAGGCTAATCCTAATTTGCTTGGATCGGTAATATATTCAGATGGATACCAACGAAAGTAATAAAAACTTAGATATACTAATAATGTTATTAATGCTAATGGACCCGCAGCGTTTAATAGCTTTTTCCAAAATTCGGGGTGGTTATAGTATATATTTGCTAGCAGTACGCCCATTACACAACAGTCCCACCTGACATGGGTTTCTTTCAAGTCCCCATACCAGTTTAATTCTCTAAATACAGTTGGTAAAAGCATTAATATAACCAAAATAATAGTACGATTATGTTTATTTGTTTTTGTTAGCAATACAATAAGTGGTGCTATCAATAAATAAAATTGTTCTTCTACACATAATGACCAACTTACTGTGAATAAACTTATAGTTTGTTGATAATTTTGAAGAAAAAATAAATGTTCTATAGGAAAATCTACATTGTCTTTGGTTAAATACTGTTGTGCAATAGTTAGCGCTAAAACCGCATAATAGGCAGGTAGTGTGCGCATCCACCGTCTTATCCAAAAGCGTTTAACATCAATGCCACCAAAATTTTTTACTTCTTTAAAAAGTTGATAACCGATTAGCCAGCCTGATAAGACAAAAAATAAATCAACCCCGGTTCCGCCAAACCGCAAGGGAAATAAATGATCAGGGGAGCCAAAACTTAGAACCGTATGACCGGTAAATACCATTAATATTGCTATTGCTCTTAGTAGATCTAATGAAACATTTCTATTGTCCATTCGGGATCTCGTTAGATGTCATATATCTAAACCACCACATTTGGAACATTAACATGCTCCATAATACAGTTGAGTGGTCAGCTTTTGACTCTTGATGTTGTTGCCAAAGGTTTTCCACTACTTCCATATTAAAAAATTGTTGAATGCCGTTGGACTTAGTAAATAGGTATTCTTCGGCCAGCTCTTTAATTTCACCACGTAGCCAAGCGGCTAGGGGCACAGAAAATCCCATTTTTTTACGGTATAAAATATCGTGGGGTAATACGGGTTTAAAGGCTTCTTTAAGAATGTACTTTTTCTCGCCGTTATTAAATTTTAATGAAGAGGGCAGGGTGGCTGAGAACTCTACTACTTCTTTGTCTAACAAAGGTGCTCTGACTTCTAGAGAGTTGGCCATACTCATTCTATCTACCTTGACTAATATACCGCCGGGCAGGTAGGTTTTCATGTCTGTGTATAATATTTTTGACAAGTGGTCTGTGCCATCCGCTTTGTTGTATGTGTCTACTGTAATGCTTGAAGGATGGTAACTACCTAATTTATCTAGTGTTTCTTGATTGGCTAACTTGCTCCATAATCTGTCTTCAATTTGTGAGTTAGTGACATAAAAGCCCATGGCAGGGTCGAGGCTCAGGCTATGAAAAAGGGATTTGGCTTTACGAAATACCGCTAGCTCGCTTTTAGCAAATAAGTTAGCTAATGACGGGAATAGCTTTTTTCTTAATATAGCTGGAAACTTACTACGTAAACGGTTTTCAATGTCGTCGGTAGTATATTTTTCATAACCGGCAAAAACTTCATCACCACCATCACCTGCTATGGCTACTGTGACTTCAGAGCGGGCAAGTTCAGAAACAAAATATGTAGGCACCAGTGAAGGGTCTGCAAATGGTTCATCAAAAAATGAGACTATATGTTCTAAGTTATCTTTAACATTTTGGTGAACGGTAAACTCAAAGTGTTCTGTTTTATATTTATCTGCCACCACTTGGGCGAATTCGGTTTCATTATATTTCTTGTCGTCAAAGCCAATGGAGCAGGTTTTAACTGGGGTATCGGAATTAAGGGCCATCATGGCCACTACTCCACTTGAATCAATACCACCACTTAAAAAAGCCCCTAGTGGTACGTCACTGACCATACGGTCTTTGGTTTTTTCGGTGGCAAGTGCGTATAGCTCTTCTGTTAGCTCTTTTTCGCCTTTATTGCTTATATTGGCAAAGCTCACATCCCAATATTGTTCTATCCGAGTTTCGTCGGCAGAGACCATCATAAAATGTCCCGGAGGCAGTTTATGCATATACGTGAATATGGTTTTAGGATCGGGAATGTATTGATAGGCAAAAAAGTCGTGAACTGCATCTAATCGAATATCTTTAGGAATATTGGGCAGTGTTAATAGCGCTTTTATTTCTGATGCGAAAGCAAACTGCTTGTCAGTTTGTAAATAATAAAGGGGCTTTTTACCCATTCTATCCCGAGCAATCATCAGGTTTTTATCTACCGTATCCCATAGGGCAAAAGTAAACATGCCATTTAGCTGCGCAAGCATCTTTTCGCCCTTGGATGCATATAATGCCAAAATTACTTCGGTATCTGTATGAGTTTTAAATGGATAGCCAGCAGCACTTAATTCTTCTCGTAATGCTAGGTAATTGTATATTTCACCATTAAATACAATGATATATCGACCGTCATGGGAGGCCATGGGCTGAACCCCTGCTTCGGACAAATCAATGATAGCTAATCGACGGTGGGCTAAACCTACACAGTCATCAATATATTCTCCGCCAGCATCTGGGCCGCGATGATAAATGCTATCGCCCATTGCTTTTAGGGTTTGCTTATCTCCCATATTCCCTAAAAAGTGAGTAAAACCGGCAATTCCGCACATTATGAATGATTCCTGTCTTTTGGTTAAATCTGTCTTACAGACTTATATGTTTACGTATTTGGGGCCCCAGCGATGTGGTAATACCCAGAGGTAATTTTGCCCATATATTTTCAACTAATGGTCTAATTTTACCTGGAGTTTGTTCAGCTAAATTTTCATCTTTATCAGTTGCTTCTTGCCCTTGGTCAGCTAAGTCAGACCAGAGTAGTGGCATAGGTTTAGCCCCCCACTGTTGTTTAAATTTGAAGGTGCCTTCACCAAAAGATGAACGGCCGAAGTCAAATTCTTTACAACCTAAATCACAAGCATGTTTAAGCAGTGACCAATATAGCATCATATTAGGCGCAAGCTTATTGTAATCAGCCACAGTAGATGCCCAAGGAATCGCCACTTTATTCTGATTACGAATGACAATACCAGCACCAATGGCAATATCATCTGTATATACAACCGATAGAAAGATATTGTCACCATAGTTTTGAAACAGAGTCTCAAACCATTGTTTGGCGTGTACTGGAGAGCCCAGTTTACGCATATTGATAGAAAATATTTTATAAAAATCATCTATTTGTTGTTGGCTACTAGCGATAGTAAAAGTGAGCCCATTCTTTTCTGACTTGCGAACTTGGCTACGCAACTTGGACTTAAAACCAGCCATTAATTCGTCGGCAGTATTAGGTAATGGCAATAACATCCGTACTTTTGCATTTTCTGCAATTAAGTCGGTAAATTCTTGCTTGCTATCTCGATATTCAAATATTTGACCACCGATTTTTTTTAGCTCGGCCATTGCATGCTGCTGCATTATTTGTAACACATCATTATTGTCAGCTAAGGCATAACCTAAATCGCAAAAAGGTAAAGCGCAGAATTTAGCTTTTCCTAAAGGAGCTTGCATTTTTATACAGGGTAATATGCCAACAACTTTATCTTGTTCATAGGCAAGCAAACTAACATTAGTATGTTGATACGCTTGTTCCACCGATTTCATCCAGGCAAACCTATGATAAGGAGTCGCTAATGGATGATTTTCTACGTATTTTTCCCAAGCACTTTCTAATGCGTTGGATGCATGAACAATCTTATACTTCATTTTGTTTGTTTCGCTGTTGTGATTGCATTTTTTGTGCTGCTTCTGAAATGGTGCAAAACTCAATTTCGTAATGAGCTTTTAAATGATTTATTACTTGCTCAATGCTGTGACAAATATGATTAAATGCATTGTCTTGTCCCAGTAAGTTATTGTTATTATTTAATAAACTAGAACTATGCATATACATATGAATGACGGGGTAACCTTTTTGGATAACCATATCGCAAAGGTTTATCATATCTCTCACAGATGACAGTTCAGGGCACAAATAGTTTTTTCTGAGCAAACCTGTATGCCAAGCCAAACCATTAAAACGTGTCCATTTTAAGTTCGAGCGAGTAAACATCGTGTGGATAGTATTGGCTAATTCGAAGTTATGTTGATTAAAGCCTACAGTGACAGGAATTTCGTACATTTTATTTTGGCTTGATGTTTTTAATGGGTCACTCAAATCTGGCCAATAAGGAGTAGCAGGTGAGCCTAAACAACTAAAATATTCATTTTCGTAGTAGGGGTAAACACTTGAATCCACGTTAAAACCTGCTTGTAACAGTAAGTTCATAACCTTGCCATCAATTCCCCAGCGACCCGTTCTAAAAGACTTAGGTGCAACACCTGTAGTCGTTTTAATTTTGTCCACCAGAGCTGTTAGTTTTTTTTCTACTTCATCAATTGGCAGATTTATAACATGAGATTCTGCTTCTCCAACATGCTCAAAATAAGGAGGGTTACACCAAGGGTGCAAGTGAGCCCCTATTTCACAATTATCTTGAGCCTTTACTCGACATATATTTTCAATCGATTCTTTGGTTTCTAATACGGCATAATCAACAAAATAGGTGGGACGGATGCCTAAACCTGTAATAAGGTTATGAAATTCAGGGATATGTACAATATTTTGTATGTCAGCCTGTTTTTGCGGGAATGGTCCTGACCAATCCCATTCTTCTTCTGTATCAATTGATAATACAAATAATATTGGCTTGTTTTCCTTTACTGCCTGCGTCATTAGTTATGGCCTACACACGTTTTAAATAATGCTGTGTACTCTGTTGCCATGCGGTTAGCAGAATAATGTTCATATACATATTCTTTAGCATTAGCAGCCAGTCTTGTCGCTTCAGCAGGGTTAAATAGTATCGTTTGCCAATGTGCTTCTAATCTTTCTTTATCACCGAGTTCTGCTAGTAATCCAGTATCATTATGTTGAATGATTTGATCAATGCCTGGTATGTCGTAAGCTGCAACAGGAATATTTGCTGCTGCGGCTTCCATCAAACAGCGAGGAATACCTTCTAAAGTCGATGTCATGGCAAATAAGTCGAAGGATTTTAATAGCTCGAGTCTGTCGTCTCTAAAGCCTAAAAATTCTATATGAGAATTACTTTTCAGTGTACTGGCATATTTTTCTAGCTCTTGTCGAGCATCGCCGTCTCCCAATAAAACCAAACGAGTATTTGAGTGTTTTGCATGTAAGCTATCAAATACATCGAGTAAATCAAAAATGTTTTTGCGGCTTATCATTTGCCCAACAAAACCAATGCGTTTTTCTGCTGGAGCTTGCCTCTCAGGAATTGGAGTTTGCTCAACCTCCGAAAGGTCTACACCATTTTGTATATAGATGGTTTTTGCCGATTTCACGCCCATGCGTTTGCAATCAGATAATAATTGCTGGGATAGAGGCACAACATAATGGCCAAATTTCATCGCTTGGCAACCTAGCCAAATAAATGTTCTTAGTTTGATGTCTTTGGCGTTTTCGAATCCATGAGGAGTAACAATACACTTTATTCCCGCTTTTTTGGCTGCTAGTACACCAATGATGTCAGATTTGTAACCATGGGTATGAATGATATCTATTTGATTTTTTTTGATGAGCTCGACCAGTTTATTTATGGCTGATAAATCAAATTTGTTTTTCATGGCAACAGTATGACTGACAAGGCCAAGTTTTTTATATTCTTTGACTATCTCTAGTTCTTTCTGTTCTGGCTCCATAGTAACTGCTAACTCACAATTGACTGTGTTAACATCTAAATGTTTAGCTAAAGCTAATATCCAGCGCTCTGCGCCATAAAATCCTGTCGGGCAAATAAATTGTAATACATTGATTTTTTTTGACATTTTTACAACTAGCCCTATTTAACTGTAATGGTTTTAAATAATCCAACAAAAGTGCCTAAGGCTCTTGCTGGAAAATAATAACTGTAAAATAACAATATATCGATGAGTGATACATCACTTTTAGCTATACGCCAGAGTCTTAATGTATACGCTAGAACGGGGATCGCGGCTAGGCATAAAAAAATAACAGACCAATGCGCTAAACCACTGACTAATAAAATGCAGGATAATAATAAACAAGCAAAAATAGCGGGTGGCACGATAAGGCTTGGCCATTCTCTTAATGGGATATCTCTGCCTTTTAACGATTGTAAATTTGATTGGCCTCGCCAAATTTCTTTGGAGAACATAGCACCTAATTCTTTGTCTTCACCCAGATGAATATAATTGGCGGTAGATGAATAAAATAGCGAGCCTAATTTAGCCGCTTTGTCGGTAAAATAGTAATCTTCACATGTGACTAAGTGTTCCGGAAACCCGCCAATTTTATGAAATGACTCTTTGCTCATAAATAGGTTTCTACCGGGTAAAAAGTTTACATCTACATCCACATCTACATTACTCAGATGAGTTCTAATTTTTTCTAGTCTAGGTGCTTGTTGTTGGCAAATTTGTACGGCACTGGTGATGATTCTTTGTGGGGTGTGACAAAGTTCATCTATCATGCCGTTTATCCAGTTTGAAGATAGATATATGTCTGCATCTAAAAAGGCAAGATACTCACCTGATGAGTTTTGTACGCCATAGTTCCGTAATGCGGATATAGTGTCTGATTCAGGGCGAACTAACACAGTTAATTTTACTTTAAGTGTTGGCAGTTCTATATCAGTAATAGTGGGGGTTTGACTGACCACTATGATTTCAATTTCAGACAAGTCAAAATCCTGTTGATTTACAGACTCTATAGTCTGTAACAACATTTCAAACCTTCCCTTATGGGGAATGATAAAAGACACCTTTGCCAAGTTTAGATTTCCCTATTAATTAAGTCGTTTTTTCAACCAATTTATTTCACCCTTGATGGATATTTTAGTTAACCGTTTTACCATTTGTATGAATAAGCCACTTAACATTGATTTGTTTTGGTAAGGGGCTTTAGGCCAATTAAATTTAGGTGCTTTATATGGCGATATTTCCGGTCTATTTTTGTATAAGTTCAAAAAACCGTAGTTTTGTAACACCAAAATCATTATTCGAGTATACGTTTTGGTAGCTGAACAGTTAAGTCTATTGAGTATATATTCTTCAAAATAGTTGGCTTTATCTAAAAATACTTGATTGACAGTCGGGCTATAATAATAAGCTGCTGCAAAAATTTGTACTTTGCGTAAATCTTGGGCCGTCCAAG
Source organism: Paraglaciecola sp. L3A3 (assembly GCF_009796765.1). Lineage (NCBI taxonomy): Bacteria > Pseudomonadati > Pseudomonadota > Gammaproteobacteria > Alteromonadales > Alteromonadaceae > Paraglaciecola > Paraglaciecola sp. L3A3. The sequence goes on along the minus strand of NZ_CP047023.1, from coordinate 4,246,655 downwards.
TATCATTAGGGTACTCGAGAATATCTGGCTTTTCTAAATATGGGTTTTCATATATAAGCATCCATCTAGCAAAATTGAGTAAACTGTCTCGACAATAATAAAAGTTGTCATCCAGTTGTTGCATACTTTCTTTAATCGCTAAGTATTTACAAATAGCTTGCAGTAATACGGTATAAAACCAAGTGTTTTCAACATCATCTAGGTTACGTTGATTGATATCTTCGTTCGGGTGGAAAGAGTTTTTGAAAATGTGTTCGGCTTGTTCTAAATAATAGTGCTTTTGAGTTAATTCAAAACTATCTAATAACGCAATGACATAGTTTGCTGTGCCTCTATCTAAAGGGTATTGCCCAGTAAAATGATTTTTATAACCTGCTACATGCCTATTTTTGAAAGCGAGCAATAATTCTAAACAAGTACCAGAACCTTCATATACATGAGTAATCCAGTTGGTTAGGGTTAGCACCGCTTGTTTAGACGCCTCGTTAGCTGTCAGCATGTGGTGTAAGCATAAACCAGTGGTATAACAATGTTGTCCTCCAGGGCCGCCACCGCCAGCATGATCTTGATATGCGTCACTAGGCTGATGTTCTGAATAAGAGCGATGGGAAGATGTATACGCTTGGAGATAATGATCTGTGTGCCAAAATAACCCTCCATTGTATTCAGGCTTATCTTGGTCAGTGTGATAAATATCTATATCGACTACATGTTTAGCTAAGTCATCGGCCAACTCAAACCATCTAGGGTCGCCAGAAACTAAAAATTGTTTGAGAAAACCCAAGATAGGATCATATTGATTGTTGTAATGGGAAACAAAAATATCTTCACCAGAGTGTTCTGCTGTTTCGTGATCTGCATACAAATCACCAAAATTACGCCAGCCAAACTCATCTAAAGCTTCTCGTTTTTTAAAGAAGTTTTGTTCACTTTCAAGGGCGTTGTTAATTAATTCTTGCCAAGCACTGGGGAGCTGTGTAAATGACATCAATTGGCCTAAGCTGGTTTGTGCTAACCAAGTGTCAGGTATTTTTACACTTTTAAAAGTATGTACCCAAGCTAAATTATCGTTCGTTATTGTCGATAGCCAAATTTCATGAGTTTTCTTTTCTCCTCCTTGTAACTCGTGCAATGTCTGCTTTTCAGCTGGGAAAAATTCAAAGGTGATATTTTTGTCACTAGCGAGGAGTGAAGAGGGAAAATTTTGCCAAAATTGGGTTTGCGTGAGCTGTAATTTATTCGGGATAGTTAGATTGGGTGTGGCTCTACTTCCTGTTGCAATAATCTTCTCTTGTTGGATGATATCGTAACCATTCTTTTTCAATGGTACTTTGCCCGTTTTGTCTACATGAACTGGGCTTTGCCAATTTTCTCCGCCACTTGCATATTGACTAATACAAATTGATTTAGTTACTAGGGTCTGTTCTTTGCCAACTAAGTCGCTGGAGTAGCACCAAGCTTGAGGCTCTGCATTATCTAGGCTTAAGTTGAGGCTATTAAACATAAACGAACTAGGGTCACCTAAGTCCCACAATCCCATATTGTGTTCGGCTGCTTTCGGATTATGTATGATGAGTTGAATATTCAGTAGCTCAGCATTTTTATAAAAAGCGAATGTTAAGGTAAACAGGCAAGGGGGCTGCGGTTGTTGATCGGAAAATTGACCTTTTACTATGATCTCAAGATCAGAATTTTCTTGGCTCAGTAAACTTTGTTTTCTTACTATTTGGTAATCTACAGTGTTAGGAATTAATTTTGAGCCTAGTGCATCTTTTAAATTAATTGTTCCAGCTTGTTTCACTAAGTGGTTTGTGTAATTTAATTCAAAACTAGATTGATTAAGATTGTAACTAAATACAGTGTTTTCTGTTTGTAACTTAATGAACTGCTGATCAATATCTAATACAAATGAATCTTCTTTTGGCGTAATTGAAGCTGCAAAGCTAGGGTCAATCACTATCTCGATTTTTTCAACGGGATGGCAGGAGAAATAAATAATTATTAAGCATGACTTAATACTTTTGTCATGCCAGTTTGAGGTTATTTGTGCACTCGCCTCAACCTTGTTGCCATTTACTTCAATTGACATTTGATCAAGTGATTTGAGTACACCACAAGGTAATGGTAGACCAAACTTAACTAAAGGTGAAGTTTGTTGTTTCTTCAATAGGACTGGAATTCTAATCACTTGCTGCTTATACCTATTAATCTTTATTCGAGGGAAATATGATTTGTTTTAAATGACGTAGCTGTTTTATCAAAATAAGTAAGCTTGAGGGTTTTGAAAAACAAACGAGAGCTTGAGGCTCTTCTACCACGTTACTCATTGATTGTTTGTATCTGGCATCGCCAGCCAAAAAACTATATTTTTGTATATTACATTTTATCGCTTGTTCTATCACTAAAGTATGGGCCAATAAGCCTATTTTAATTCTATTGTCTGAATGGGTTTGTATGCCAGATAAATAAAAATACCAAGCATCTTTTGTTTTTAACAAATAAAGTAAAGCTAAAGCTTCTCCATTCAGTTCTAAAGCGTAAATATCTGAGTAGCTATTGTTCACATCTTTAATAATGATGCTTTTATGGAAATTCACGAAAGTAGTGTTGTCGAAACCGCTGCCTAGCTCGGTATCTCGCCATTTTTGCTGATGAAATAAACTTATCAGCTGAAAAAAGTTTTGCTTTTCTTGTTCTGTTTTAGCAATAGTTAATTTTACTTCGCCGAGTTGGTTAAGTAATTTTTGTGAACGATTAATTTGTGATCTAGTGTTTTTAGATAAAGAAGAAAGATATTGGGAAACATCTTGCATTTGGCTTAAATCGACGGAAAAATCGGCAGAATGTACAATTGTTCTTGATGGCCCTAAAACCTCTTCGAATTTGGTTAATAGGGACTGTTGAGACATACCAACGTAAAATTCATGCCAACGGTTGAGCTTACTTTTTATATATTCAAGTAGTGCTGCTCTTACTTCTTCTTCGTACTTTATATCAAGCAAAAAGTCATTATGTTCAATCCAAGTTTGATCAACTAAATCATCACCATATTTATGTAACCATAATGTTTGGATGGCGAAGCTGTTAAAAAAAACACGTTTGGTCTTTTCGCAGCAGAGCCCTAAACCTACTGGTTTATTATTAACATTTGCTTCAATTACGAGGACAGTAGAAGGAATGGATTGCAGCCAAGCTGAAATCCAATTCCAATCTAAAAATACACATTGTTTAGAGCTTAAGAATAGAGAGGTCCATTTATTCTTAAGCGTATTTTCGTCTTCCAATGCATAGTGAGATACAGATACTTTCAAATCATTCCCTATGAGCTTACAACCTATATTTCTAAACTAGAGTGCACTATTGAGTCGTTTCAACTCTTGTTCTTGAGATATATTTGTAGCTTTTACTCTTCTTAAAATCCCTTTTGCTTCTGAGTATTGCTTTTCTGCAATTAGAACTTCTGCATAATGGAGTTGTATGACAGCCTGATCAGGTAATTTTTCATAGGCTTTGGATAAATAATACAGAGCCTCTCTTGGTTTTTTCTGTTTATATATTATCCAGCCTAATGTATCCATAAAATAGGGAGAATCGGGAGCTAATTTATTTACCTTCGCTGCATATTTGTATGCTTCGTCAACCCTACTTAATTTAACTAATACATCTGCGTAATTATTTAATGTAATTAAATGGTCGGGAAACCTAGTAATAATTGATTCATAATGCTCTGCTGATTTTTCATACATACTATGTGTGCTGTAGAACTCGGCGACATAATGTATTTCTTTAAAGCGAGCCGGTAGTTTTATTAACTCTTGTTCTAAGTACTTTGCACCTTCTGCAGCCTTTCCTAAGCCAGCTAGGGAGTCTGCTAACAGCTTTGCTGTCTCAAAAGAAGGCGTAGAGTTGTAGTGTTCTTTTAATAATAAAGCGGCCGTTGAAAAGTCTTGTTGCAATAAAGCTAATTCTCCATCAAAGAGCTTGAGTAAAGGGTTGTTAATATTTTGCTTCTTTAATTCATCAAGTTTTTCTCTTGATTCTCGAACTTTTCCTGTTTTTAGCAAAAAGCTCGCGATAAATATGTCAAAGCCTTGTTCGTGAGGGAATAAATTAGTTGCCTCATTCGCCATTATAAGTGCTTTGTTATAGTCTCCACTTTCATTTAGGGCTTCTAGAGCATAAAGCCAAGCTCTTTTGTCTGAAGGATATCTTTCCTTCCATTGTGAATAAGTGTCAAACGCCTTATTAAATTGTTTTTGTGCAAAATAAGTATTCCCTAAAGCGGCAAATATTTCTTTTGAAGGTTCGACAATATTTGAAAGCAGTGAGATGGCTTTCTCCGGCTGTTTTTGATAATTATATAATAAGGCGAGTGCGGCTTTCGTCGTCATAGTTATATCGTTGTCATCAGCGTTATCTGTGATTATTTTTGTAAAAAATGGCTCTAGTTGCTCTACTTGTTTCTGATCTACCACAATATTGGTGAGAGTTATCATAGATTGGAGATTACTCAAGTCCATATAAACTAATCGCTCTGCGAGCTCTCTAGCTTCGGGTAATCTGTTTTCTCTCGCATTGAGAAGCATAAGAAAACGAGTAGATATGGGGTGCTCCGAATTTTGTTTTAAATTATTTTCAAGTAATTTTCGGGCTTCAGTATTTTTATTTATCTGTAAATAGATATATGCCTCAAGGGCAGTACCATTTTCTGAATCGATTTTTTGCCACTTTTGAGCTGTTTCGAGGGCTAAATCGATATCGCCGGCTTGTACATGAGCTTGTGCTAATAGCATCCAAGCCTCGTCTAACTCTTCATTGGACTTAATAGCATGCTCGAGATTTTTGATTCCTTCAAAATCATCATTCAATAGCCTCACTAGCCCTTCTTTTAATAAATTTTCCGAGTTATTAGGTGTAATTGAGTTCGATTTACTAAGAAAACTTTTAGCTTTTTCTAGGTTTCCTTGTTGAAACATCCTTATTCCAGCTTTCGAGTAAAGCTCTGATTCATATTTTGAATCTCCTGAGAAGTTTGACATTAATGTCTCAATGTTATCCGTGTAGCCTAGCCTTAATTGCACCTCAGCTAATAACCTTTTACCTAAATGATTATTAGGAAGGCTTGGTGCTACTTTACTTAAATACCTATATGCACTTTCTAATTTGTTTGTTCGGTAAGCTGTCACTCCTGCTAATAAATTGCTCACAGTATTATCGATACCATTTTGAATCGCGGTTTCCACTGAAGAAAATGAATCTTCGAATTTTTCGTTTTTAAATTCAATCTGTGCTTTTAATAGGTTTATATAGGCGCTTTTACTATTTATGTCATACAGAAAATTTACATGTGATTTTGCTTCGTTTTGCCTATCGGCTTTAATTAAGATTTCAGCTAACTGAAATCTGGCCACATAATAATTAGGTGCAATTGCTACTGCATTTTCTAAGTCTTCTATAGCCTCGGGTTTATTGTCTAGAAAGGTGTTGACTAAACTCGATAATAAGAGTTTTTCTAATTTATTTTTATCTTGGTTTTGAAAAGTATTTATTATTTCTTCACTTTGCTTTAAGTTTCCAATGGCCAGTGATTGGTATGCTCTTGCTATAAGTTGATCATCATTTTCTAAATATCCTATTTCGATCTGTTCAACATTTTCTTCTGTCTTAAATTTAGATAAATAATTGAATAAATTAACGGAGCTCAATATCGCTTTATCGTCTGTTTTAAAGTCTTTTGTTAAATTAATCACTCGGAAAAAGTCATTTTGGTAAAATATTGTTCTGCTTAGTGGGGGGATGACTAAGTCTGCAGGCGCACCGAGTTCTAGGGCTTTTCTCAACTCTTTTTCAGCTTCTTCGTATAAACTTTTTTCGAAGTAAAAATGACCAATTTTCACTCTAGTATTGAAGTTTGATGGCTCAATAATAATCGCATTTTTAAGAGCTAAAATTGCAGAATTAATATCATGATTAATGTAACTAACTCTAGCGGATTCAATATACTCCTGCTCTGTTTTTTTATTACATCCTATAAGCGGTATGACTGATAAAGCCAATAATAAACTGATTAACTTCTGACGCATTCTAACTCCATTAGTAAAAACTATATTACCCAATTACTTATGAGAAAACATATCTTAAATTTTTCGTTCTTCGACTTATGTAAACTCATTCTATTACAGTTGTTTATAAAAAATCATACTTATTTTTACAAATTCCCATTACTTAATCATTTGCTGAAGGTGCGTATCTACCAGGTGAGATTACGTTATTCGGATCAATTGTTTCTTTAAGTAAATTGACTGTTTTCCAAAATAATTGATTTGGATCAAGCTTCTGTTGTTGCACTACATCCATCCTATAAGGAACAAACCCTCGTTTTTTTCCTTCGGAAATTAATTCATCCAAGCAGTTGTGAGCTGATTTTTTGGCCTCACTATTGTGTAAATCAAAAACGATGGGAACTGTTGAATCAATACAATCGTGTTTTAAATTGGTAAAGGTAATTAGAGGTTCTATGCCGTATTTGGGCGTTGTTAATTTAACAAACTTTACAAATTCAGCTAGCTTTTCCGGGAGCATAGGAATTAAAGGGGCATACCATAACAGCCCGCATTCATCTTGTGCAGGAGATAGTGCATTATTTTTGTTCGGTTCGACTCTTGGATTACGCCAGTATGCGAGTGGCAGCGCTACTTGGTTAGGTTTGCCTAACATTATCTCTTGTCCCTGCTGCAAAGATAATAACTGGCTTTTTATGTTATCAATTGCTGATAGTGATGGTAAGGGCACTTTAGCTAAAGTTGTCGCTAGTTTTAATAGCAAGCTGTCTGAAAAATACACTTTTCCGATTTTTTTTGCTCTCTTCTTAAATTCCTTCTTCGCACTATTTACAATTGTTTTTGTGCCATAGAGTGACCCTACTATCATCCATTCTGGTAAACGTTTATTGTTTGCAAGCTGGATAACTTGTTCTTGTGTCATATTGGTATGTTTATCAGTGCCATTAGGATTTTGTGCAGTCATGGAAATAAGTCGATTTCGATCCATTAAATTAATAGAGCCAGTAATTGTTTCGAAATCTTTCAAAAATTCTCTGATCAGCAAAACCGAGTCTTGAAAGTTATCGTTATTAAATATCTGCAGGTAAAAAGAGCTAAAGTATACTGGTTTGGGAGCTAATCTTATTGTCACCTCAGTCACTACGGCTAAATTACTCTGGGTAAATAGTCCGTCTAAATAGGGCCCTAAACCCCACTTATATGTTTTGTCTATGAAGTCATCTTTTGATTGATCTAACTCTGATACAGCGGAATTATATTGTGTGTGACATAGTTCAGGATGAGGTAAATAGGCTTTCAGAGCGTTTACTGCCATGAAATGGTCTGTTCTTGGGGTGATGCCGTAGCCTCGCTCAAGGGCATTACTTAATATGCTACATGAAGGGCCCGCGCCAGTGACAGGAACCATATAATCCCAATTATTTTGTTTTAAATAATCATATAGCTCTTGCTGAGTCACACCCGGCTGTAAGGTAATCAGACCTAATTCTTTAGAAGTTGGGGTTATTTTTTTTAACTGTCCCAGATCTAATATAATCAATGGTTTAGTTAATTTTTGTTTGGGAATTGAGCCATAACCCCAATTATTACCACTGCTCAGAGGAACAAGGTGAAATCCTATTTCGTTTGCTAATTTTAGAATATCTGGTAAAGCATTAGGTGCTTTTACAACAATTGCAGCATAAAGCGATTCTGGTGTAGCAAATGTAGTTTTTCCATACTGACCGCTTGCTTGTTTTTCACATAAAATAGTGACCAAGTCTGAGTCTAGATTTTTTTTAAGAGTATTAACTATATCCATTTTTGTCTCACTTATCTTGACCTGCGTGATACGAATTGCTCGTACTTTATCAGATTAAAATTGAAAGATTGAATGGTTTGTTAAAAAAATAAGTATATAGGAGGATAATTATTAATAGTGATAAATAATAACGCAAAAAAAAGAGCGATTATAAATCGCTCTTTTTAAGTAAACTTTAATGTTACTTATTTTTTTAATCTTCTTCCAAAACCTAGACCTAATAAGCCTAAACCTAATAGAGCTAAACCAGTAGGAGCTGGAACTTGAATGTCTGGACGTTTATCTAATCCAATTACGATATTATCAAATTCACCGGCAACACCAGAGGTCAGTACGCGAAATTTGTTGAATGATTCAGCAATAGTAAAGTCGATGTTAACGTAAACATTTGTTCTATCATCTACTTGGTCACCTGAAGTTCCACCAAGTTCATCGAATAATTCTTGACCAGTTATTGTTTTTAACAAGGTATCATCTGAGTAAAATTCAAATGAATTATATATATCTGCAGAACCCCAGTAAAAACCAAGATAGTTAATACTAGAACCAGCTAAGTTTGGAACCAAACCACCGATTGATGTTAAAAAGCTACTATAATCGATATCTACATAACTAGGTTGTGCGCCAGCTGTTTGTGGAGTGGTATAAGCGTAACATGTTGTATCATTAGCAGGAGCTGCTGCAACACTAGTAACAGAGCCTTTTCTTACATTTACTACGCCTGGAGCGCTTTGAGTAAGGGCTAGTGGCGAATTAACTGCACAACCTGCACTTGGGTTAGCACCATTATCCGCTGCATCGGTAGCATTTACCGGTGTAGTAACATTGTAAGCCGTATTTTGAGTGCCAGGAATGCCAGAAAAAGCTGGAACTTCAGTAGCAATATCAAAAGTCTCAACGAAATAACCTTGAGTTACATCAGTTATTATGTTGCTTGCGTCAATTTTGTTACTTGTTTTTGCAGAGCCATCAGTCGCTGCTTGCCCACCAAAAGTAACTGTTGCTGCAGTCGCGCTGCCGGCAACACCCATCGCAAGCACTAAACTAGCAGATAGTAATTTTGTTTTACTTATTAAATTTTTCATATTTTGCATTTCCTTGTTATGGAGAATTTCTGAATCATAATACCTAAAGCATTCTTTGTGCCAGTTTTAAAAAGTTGTTTAAAAACAAGTGGTTGATTTTTTTTCCCGAAAATGAGTTACATGGAATGTAAATTTTTCTGACAGATCTTTAAACCTTTGGCTGTGTTGATTTGTACTGTGCTTCAATTTTTTTATCTATGTTTTTAAGCATACTTTTAAAACCTGGACTTAGGCCATTCATCAACAGATGTCTACTTATATAATATGGTGCTCTTTTTCCATGGTACTCCACAACGGGCCCTACTTGTTCAAAAGGAATACCAACAAAGCGTAAACTCCGTGCAAGTCTTGGTTCCATCATAACAAAGCAATGCTTTATCCCTTGGCGTAAACAAATTGATGCGACTGAAAGATAAAGACCTACCGCAATAAATGGAAAACACCTGAGTTCTTTTTCAGAATAGACTGTTTGGTTAATTACACCTGTGGCTGAGCCTTTAAACTTATCTGTTTGACGTTTTCTGAATTGGGCTGGGACTGCTAGTCGAGATATTTCACAAATTTCTTCTCTTGGAAAATCATTTGGATGAACATTATCTTCGTCTATCGAACTCATACAGTACTTTTCGATAGGCAATAATTGGCTTTCATTTGCTGACTTTACAATTCGAACTGTACCCGCGTATTCACCTGTAGGCATATGTTGAATTAAGCAATGGGTTGAGTGACTATCAAAATCATCGATTTCTAAACCACTTGGCTTCATTTCCTCAAATTTTAATTCTCGGCAATAGACTTCATGACGAATTTTATAAGCTTCGGTTTGTAGTGATGGTTCTAATGCTAGGACTGGACTTAAATATTCAGAAAAGTGAGCTGAAATTTTGTTAGCTTGCCGACTGACTTCAAAATTAATAATTTTTTTTATAATAGGACCAATGAATGGTTTATTTGCATATTTTCTAAGTTTTTTCACTTCATATTCCCTTAGGATACTTTATTAGTATCTCGATCTCTTTCCATTCGGTTAGGTACAAATTCTAGTGCTGTTTGATAACCTGCCAAATATAAGTCTTCTTTCTGCTGGACCGTCATATTAAAATCTACAGGAGATAATTTGCCAGTATTTACAACTATGGTATTTTTCCAGTATTGGTCATGTACGTACTCTCTAGACATTGCTGTCATAAAAGTTCTAACAAGCATCATCACATATTGTTTTATAGGCAACCAACTTTTTTTAAATTTTTTATCTGCCACTTGATCACTTTTTAATCTGAAACAAATGACTTGCGTACCATCATCAGCCCAATCTTGATATAGCGCGTCTTCTGATAAAATGGCGCCATCAACTAAAATATGTTCTTTATAAGATTGAAAACTAAAAAATAGAGGGATCGACATCGAAAACCTAACTGCTTTTGATACTTTTAAGTGTGGTGAATTTTTTTTATTAAAGGTTACCGGCCCACCGCCATTCACATCTGTGGCTAAAATATTTAAGTGGTGTGATATTTGAGAAAATGTTTTGCCACCGAGCTTGTTGTCTATCCATGCTTCAAATTTATCACCATTACTGAGTCCCCCTTGTAATAATAAGGTAAGCAGGCTGAAGCCTTTAAATTTCTTGAAATCAGTTTCTATTGCTAATTCTTTGATTTGCTCTAAAGGCATCCCCGAGCAATATAAAGAAGCGACTATCGAACCGCCAGATACTCCAACTATATGATCAAAGCTCACATTTAGCTGGTTTAATGCATCCAAAATACCAATATGCGCGGATAATCGAGTCCCTCCTCCAGAAAATATTGGTACAATTTTATTCACTTAATGTCAGCCTCTATCTTTATATCTTAATCGTTATAGTTGGTTATTATTACGAAATTATTGATGCCATTGCAATTTAACGTAGATAATTCTGATAAATTAAACCTAAATATTCATGTATGGCTCTCTCACTTCTATATAAGCTTCGAGCGTTGGGCAAACCTAACATGGGTTCAATTTTTCTATTACTCATGTGCTCCACAGGGATTGGTACAACTTCAAGACCTTGTTCTTCAAAATATTGCACAGCTCTTGGCATATGGCTAGCTGACGTCACTAAAGAAATGCGTTTACCTTTCAATAAAGGTGCTAGAGCCACAGCTTCCGCCTGAGTATTTCTGCCTTGTGATGCGGTGATTATATCCTGACTTTTAACGCCTAGAATTTCGAAGAATGACTTATTGCGCTCGGCTATCGATTTTTTTTGGTTTTGGCCTAAAACTGCTCCTGCTAGATAAATAGGAAGTGGGTACTTTTTATACATTAAACTGGCGTGTAAATTACGTTGTAGTGAGCAATTAGGCCAATGGGAAACAAATGGGAGCTCATCATCCTCAAAGTAATAACACGCCAATACTACTATGCCATCCGTTTGTTTCCATTTGTTGGAGTCTAGTGAAACTACGTCATATTGATCTTCTAAGTGCTTAATCATCAGTGCACTTGGGTAGGTTAAGGAACAAACATACAGCCAAAAAATGGGTAGCAAAGATAACCATTTACACGTTTTTGGCAATACGTTAAAAGTAACTAATATTCTAAAAAATACAAATAGTAATGGCGTATGCACCAGTGGTGAACTAATAAAATTAGCTATATCAGATAACATTACCTAAATCCCTTTTTACTGTAATATCTATACATTAGGTGTATCAATCTTTATATTAATCCACAATGTTTTTGATGTTAACCTCAACTATTGTTTTAGCCAATTAATGTGTTTGTTCTGCCAATTGTTGAAATGTGAATATAAGTGTTTGGGAGATTATCAACTTGTGTTGATGATGGGTTTCCCAACCCAAATATCTGCGGGAAAAAATATTCAGTTATTTCTCTGCCAGTCAGGCCTATTTTTGTATGTGTAAAATTTTTTGACATCTTGGGGCGTGAAGTTGTCTAACCCTTTTTATTTAGTTGATATTGTTAATATCTACTGAGGTATTTGTTAGTTTAAATCATTGATGAGAAACTTATAATTAAATGGCCGATATACATTGTGTATGTGATTATACTCATATCCACCGTTGGAACAGTATTTAAAAATCAATGATATTAAAAAAAATTATAGTTACAGGGCTTATTGCGTTAATGTTTGTATCGACTGTTAATGCTCATTCGATAACCAAAGTCGTTGCCCAAGTGAAACCCTCAGTTGTAGGTGTGGGACTATATGATGCATTAGGAGTGCAAACACATCAATTACATGGCACAGGTTTTGTTTTTGGTGATGGTTCTCTAGTGGCGACAAATTACCATGTAATCGATAAGCCATTAGATCCGCAGAAAGTACAATATCATATCGTTTTTTCAGGAACAGGAAGAAAACCTAAAATAGCCAGAGTAGAAATCATTGCCAAAGATCGTGAACATGATTTAGCAATTTTAAAGTTACCCAGCCCATTAACTCCGTTAAAATTAGCAGACTCACATTATGTAGATGATGGTACTGATGTATTGTTAACAGGATTTCCTATTGGCGCGGTACTAGGTTTATATCCAGCAACTCACAGAGGAATAGTGGCAGCCACTACACCCGATGTGATACCCACAGCGCATTCTAGCCAGTTGTCAATCAACATGTTAAAGAGGCTGGATAAAAAGTTTATGATTTATCAACTGGATATTACAGCTTATCCGGGCAACAGTGGCAGCCCACTCTATGATGCTCATAGTGGCGAAGTTTTGGGCATTTTGAATAAAGTATTTGTTAAAGAAAGTAAAGAATCGGTGTTAGAAAAACCATCAGCTATCAGTTATGCAATCCCAGTTAAATACTTAATTGAACTTGCTAAAGGTAAGAACCTAAAGGTAAAATGACGGTATAAAGTATATAGTGTCATTAATTTTTACATACCTAGTTTTTAACTATTTATTTATCCTTGTTTTTCAATTGGTTATGAAGTGGTCTAATACTTGCTTTATTCTATGGAATTAGTGAAAAGAATTTAATTTAAGGAATTGTTATGAGTCTTGATAATCCAAAAGGAATAGAATCTTCGGTTTCTAACAACACAAAACAACGTCGTACGTTTTTAAAACGGGCGTCAGCAGGTGCCGTTATCGCATCAATACCGGGTCGTTCTGCATGGGCAACAATTGCGGGTTCGGTTGTGGCATCTGGGCATGGTTCAAATAATATACCCAGTACCAGTGTTGCTCCTATTGCATTATTATCTCACGGTTTTTGGAAACAAAGACTACATCCTACAAGGAATAATGGCCGCCGTGGATCCCATCGAGCAGATAATGTAGCTTTCAATTCAGTATTTACTGCTTCAAGTATTACTGACACATTTTATGAAGTGCTAACCGGAAGCCAAGATAACGTTCATTTTCAAATGGTGGCAATGTACTTGAATGCTAAATATCATGGAACGCTGGGCATAAATTATCCCGTCGTTTATAATGCTTATTATTCTGAGGCAACAAACGCAGCATATCCTGATTTAGATGCGTTTGCCCAACAGTTGTGGAGCTTATCCTTAACTAATTCTAATTTTGGGTCAGAACTTGATGATTTGATTAATAATAATCATGCATATTAAACCTTAGTATAATGCTTGGTATTTTTTTATCGAAAGGAGTGATTTATCACTCCTTTTCTGATCATTCAAGTTGTGTCTTTTTAGACTTATATTCAGGGGAAACGTTGAGTATTTTAATGTCAGAAACTGAAATTGTTAAGGCTTTGACAGGTGAAATGAAATTGGATAAATCAGATGTGAAAAGTCTTGCGATGAGTTCTCTAATGCAGAAAAACATCTTAGTTCCTTTAGATAATAAAAATCACTGATGCCTGCTAGTTATTTTATAGATTTACATCCTTTTTCATTTTCTGTTAATACTGACCTCCCTCAGGTAGCTCAAAATTTAGCTACTATTTATGGCGAACGTTTTAAAAAAACAGTAGATACAGTAGATACAGTAGATGAAGTGGCTGATTATGAATTGTCGGTGCAAAAGTCTTCGGGCTTACGTTCATTTATTCGTCCTCAGGCTCGATTTTTTTGCGATCAGCTAGAACCTTTCAAACCTCTGAGCTTTCAAAAAGCTTATGCATTTTTAGAATGGGGGATGAATTGGACTGTGGCTGGTAATGAAGTACAGCATGTTATCATCCATTCTGCTGTGTTAGCTAAGGGCAATAAAGCTATTTTGTTTCCTGCCCCCCCAGGTTCAGGAAAAAGTACACTAACCGCCTATTTAGCCCATAACGGCTGGCGTTTGTTATCAGATGAAATGGCCTTAATTATTCCTAATAGCAAAACAGTGGTGCCATTTGTTCGACCTATTTGTTTAAAAAATCAATCGATTGATATCGCAAAAAAATTATTCCCTGAAGGGAAGTTTTCAGACATAGCTAGAGATACCCATAAAGGGGATGTAATTCATTTGTCTCCGCCTGAGTTAAGTTGGCAAAATCGAACAGAAACTGCAGAATTGGTTGGCGTGGTATTTCCAAATTATCGAGTCGATCAAGATTTACAAATATATCAATTAGATAAAACTCAAGCTTTTATGCAGCTGGTTGATAACGCAATAAATTATAGTGTGTTGGGAGGACAGGCTTTTAATACATTGACTCATGTGATTGAAGGTGTTCAAACCTTTGAAATTTTCCACAACGATTTACAGCAAGTAGCTGAATTTTTAGAGCAGGAAATTATTGGAAATGCTTAACCTTTCAGCTCGCGATGTTTGTTCAGTGTATATCAAGCCCGAAGTTGCATTGGCCTTTACGCCTAAACAGTGGCAACAATTGGTTTTAATTTTACGTCATCAACAGTTATTAGCCTGCTATTCGGCCGTTTTTAAACAAGCGGGTATTTTTCAAAAAATTCCCCAACAAGCTCAACGACACTTTTTAAATGCAGATGTGCTGGTTGCAAACCATAAAAAGCAGGTGATGTTTGAAGCCGCTGAGTTACAACGTGAGATTGGTGACAAGCAGCAATATTTAATTTTTCTAAAAGGGGCTGGGTATACCTTATCAAAGACTAGAGTAGGGGATACTCGAGTCTATAATGATATAGATATATTGTCGGATAAATCTTCAATCGATGAGATTGAAAAAAAGCTGTGTCTATTTGGTTGGTTATCAGAAGAGTTAACCGAACATGACGAAAAGTATTATCGTAAATGGGCTCATGAAATACCGCCATTACGTCATGGTAAACGTGGCACTATTATAGATATCCATCATAATATTGTGCCGATTATTTCAGGTCGGCAATTAGATGCAAACCAGTTTGCTACTCATAGTGTGACTACAGAAGATGGCTTTCAAATTTTATCTTTTGCCGCTATGACCTTACATAGCTTAATTCATTTGTTTTTTAATGAAGATGTTAAAAAAGGCTATCGAGATATTATTGATATTCATACTCTAATGACTTATCACAGTGAGGGTGATTATTGGCAAGAGTTACTTTCATTGAGTAAAGAAACGGGCTTTGAATTAGAGCTATTTCTGGCTTGTCGTTATGTGCAACAAATACTAAAAACACGTATACCTGAAGAAATTACTGAGCAAGTCGCCAAAAATATTCCGTGGAATATTGGTTATTTAGATTTTGTTTACAAAAAGGTATTACTGCCAAGTCACCCTAGCTGTCGCCCCAAATTTTTTGCTTTGGCTGAGTTTCTGGTTTTATTGCGTGGACATTTCCAAAAAATGCCGTTACACATATTAATATTTCATTTAACCACTAAGAGTCTCGTTGGTTTGACCCAGTCTTTATTAGGAAAACACTTTTTTACTAAAGAGTTAGATCAGCCTTAAACTGTATTTTCGATTTAATCTCAACTAGACAACTCTTCACCTACCTCTGTAATTAATCTTCTTAACCATATATGTCCAGCGTCGTGCTGTAAAATAGCACTCCAAGCCATTTTTAATGGGAAAGGGGGGATATAAAACGGTGGTTCAAGTATTTTTACATTAGGATCGTTTTTATATAGATTTGCTGCCCGCTTTGGTAATGTTGCGACTAGGTTTTGTTCTTTGGCTAGTTGCAAGGCAACGTGGTAATGACGTGTAAATACCCTGATATCGCGTTTTTTGCCCAACTTGGTTAATTCAGCATCTACCCAGCCCAATTTCTGTACCGCATTAGGATCGATTCCTACACCCACACCAAATCCTGTTTTACTAACCCAAATATGTTTGTTTTTAAGGTAATTATCTAAATTGAATTCTGAGACTAATGGATTTCGGCTGTTCATCACACAAGCGAACGAGTCTTGCCAAATCACTTTTTGGTGAAATGATTGGGGTAGTTCTTCAAAGCGATTAATCGCCATATCGACTTTGCCTTGCTCCACGTCATGAAAAGTCACATCACTTGGGGTGATTAAATCTAAGGTGATATTGGGAGCGAGTTTATCTAGCCTTCTTATGACTTCCATTAATAAGGTTGATTCAGCGTAATCACTGGCCATAACCCTAAATGTTCTATCACTAATGAGGGAAGAAAATTCAATTTCAGTGTTGATTGTATTTTCTAATTTCGACAAAACATTTCTAATAATCGGCTGTAGTTGGGTTGCTCTTTGGGTTGGTAACATGCCACTGCTAGTACGAATTAACAGTGGGTCTTTAAATAACTCTCTTAACTTTTTTAAATTGTTACTCATAGCAGGCTGGGTAATACCTAATTGATTGGCTGCTTTTGTAACGTTACCTTCACGCATTAGCACATCAAGATAAACAAGCAGATTCAAATCGATTTTGGTTATGTTCATATTATATTTTTCTAGAGGTTATCTGTTACTGTGATTTAGTAGTAAATCATAACCTATTTATGGATGGATATTTTTTACATAAGTATCGAAGTGAACACTTATTAAATTATGATGCTGCGGAGTATTAAAATACGGTGACTGTTTATTTCCCTAGAATTGTATACAAGGCTATTGTCAGTTAATCTTAATTTACTTAACAGCTAAGCTTTGAACCGTGAGCGAGAAAACATTTATGTCAGATTTATTGTCTTCTGTTGACCAAAGAACACAACTTGTTGGCGAAAACAGATTAGAACTGCTTATGTTCAAGTTAGGTACTAGACATACTTTTGCGCTAAATGTGTTTAAGGTGAGGGAAGTTATTACCGTTCCTAAAATGAATCAAATGATAGGTTCACATCAGCATTTAAAAGGTGTCACTGACTATCGAGGAAAGTCTATTCCGGTGATTGATCTCCGTTCTGCGATTAAAATCACCCACGGAGCAGAAAATTACCAAACCGAAAATGTCATTATTACTGAATATAACCGGACTGTGCAGGGATTTCTCATTGGGCAGGTGATGAATATTGTGAACACCTCCTGGAGCGAAATCCAACCACCGCCGACGGCTGCAGGAAAAAATAATTATTTAACCGCTATTACCCAAATTGAAATAGATAATAATAAAGAGTTAGTTGAAATTATTGACGTAGAGAAAGTATTAGCGGAAATCGTTGAATACGACACGAGTATATCCCCTGAAATATTAGATCAGGAAGTGGCATCTCATCTTCGCGGGAAAAAAGTATTAATTGTCGATGATTCATCTACAGCTAGATGGCAAATTAGAGAGACTCTTTGCCAACTTGGGATGGTAATCATCGAACAAAATGATGGTCTTAAAGCTCTTAATTTACTGAGAAGTTGGGCTGATGAGGGTAAGGAGGTGACTGATGAAATTTTGCTGATGTTCACCGATGCCGAAATGCCAGAAATGGATGGTTACCGTCTAACCGCCGAAGTACGCCAAGATCCTCGAATGAGTTCACTATTTATAGTCTTAAATACCTCATTAAGTGGAAGTTTTAATGAAGCAATGGTGAAAAAGGTTGGGTGTAATCGCTTTATTTCAAAGTTTCAACCAGACCTTTTGGTCGATGTGGTGCAACAGAGGATGCGCGAAATTTTAGCTGAGTAGAAATAACTGTATATTTGACGTGATAAAGCTAATTTCTTCTTTATTAGTTTTTATAAAAAATTCACAATATAAGGTAATATCCTTGGTATCGATAAGATTGTATTTAGTTCTTAATTGCAATTTTCAATTTACATCCTTTATATGGAGACAATATGAAACTACTGGTTTCTCTTTTAATGGCAGGTATATGTTCGTCTACTTTAGCCGCACAGGCGCCGAAGAACATTATAATGATAGTCGGTGACGGAATGGGGCCAGCTTATCCTACTGCCTATCGGATGTTTGCTGATGATATGTCTACTCCAGAAGTAGAACAGACTGTATTTGATCGTAACTTAGTCGGTATGGCTAGTACCCATCCCCACTTAAACTCGGGCTATGTGACTGATTCTGCAGCCGGTGCAACGGCTTTGTCATCAGGTATAAAAACTTACAATGGTGCGATTGCAGTCGATGTTGATAAAAAAGCGGTGCGTACTGTTTTAGAATTAGCTAAGCAGCAAGGTCGTAAGACAGGGGTCGCAGTGACTTCGCAAATTAATCACGCTACACCTGCAGGTTTCAGTGCTCATAATGAAAGTAGACAAAATTATGATGTTATCGCCAATAGTTACTTTGACGATAGAATAGAGGGTAATTTTGTATTGGATGTGATGTTAGGTGGGGGCTGGAAATACTTTGCAAGGGACGACCGAGACTTAACTAAAGAGTTTCAGCAAGCGGGTTATCAGTATATAGATGACATAGCTAAATTAGATCAGTTACAAAAAGGCAAATCCGTTCTAGGCTTGTTTGCTGATACAGGTTTACCTTGGGCTCTAGATTCAACTAATAAACAGCGCTTGCCTCAGTTAACTAAAGCAGCAATAGCACAATTAGAGAATGAAAATGGCTTCTTTTTATTAGCAGAAGCGAGTCAAGTGGATTGGGCTGGTCATGCTAACGATATCGCTGCTGCTATGTGGGAAATGCGTGATTTGGCGATTACTTTAGAATGGTTAGAGCAATATGTAAAAGATCACCCAGATACTTTGGTTGTATTGACCGCCGATCACAATACTGGCGGGGTTTCTATTGGCGCCAATGGCAAGTATAAATGGGAACCTAAAATTTTAAGACAGATGGATGTTTCACCAACTGAAATATCTAAACAATTAGTGGACTCTAAAAATCGCGGTGAATTGGCTTCATCTTTGTTAAAATTTCAATTAACAGCAGAGGAATCAGCAACGTTAGATAAGCCCACTAAAGAAAAAGAATTATATAACGCTATTAAAAAGATAATTGATGTTAGGACTTCTACAGGTTGGACATCTGGCGGCCATACAGGTGTAGATGTACCTGTATTTGCAATGGGCGCAGGTCGTGAAATGTTTATCGGGCACTCTGATAATACTGATATAGCCAAAAAGATATTTGAATTATTACAAGCCAAATAATCTCAATTAAACAGCATTAAAAAAAGCCCGCATTATCATGAATAATGCGGGCTTTTTTATTGTTCTGTACTAGGTATTAGACTATACGTCAGCTAAAAATTTCTCTAACTCTTCGCCTGTCAGTTTTTTGATTTGTGAAAATAGATACCACAAAGCGGCCATCAACATGATCATGCTAGGGATCACAATCACTGGGTAACTGAGAGCCGTCATTCTGCCTAACTCTTCGGTATATTCTGTTGTTCCTGGAGGGCTTACTAAAATGACTTTTGCTAAAATATAATTAAGAGCTGACGATAAGAAAAATGAGCCAGCGACTATATAAGAACTATTGGCCATCTTCTTTTCAAATACATCTGTATTGCCTGCGTTTTCTAATGATTGGCTTAAATTAGGCCAATTCACTATTTGTTCATTTAATACAAATACTTTCAGTAATGGTTTGCTTGTGCGTTGAGTAAAAAGTACCGCTAAGCCTATTATACCGGGTATAGCTGCTTCTTTTATGGCGATATATTCAGCGGGTAATTCCAATAAACTGATGCCGCCGGTTAAAAATACACTGACGATACCCAATATAGAAAAGGCATTAAATTTACCTGATTTTTTTAAATCCCAAAGTCCATAGCCTATTGGGAAAATAAGAGCCGCCACTATACTCCAAGCGGGCCCTAGATATTCATCACCACTTAATTTAGACATGATGACGACAGGTATAATGATGTTAAATGCTAAGTTGCCTAGCAGGCCACCTTGCTTTTGAGGTTTTGTTTCAGACATTCCTGACCTAATAAATTACACAATAATTTTGTGAGACTAGTATATTCAAATTCTTAGCAATCGGCTAAGAATAGTTTGTAGATATTCATACTTTGGCTTGTGCCCACAACTTTGCAGCAACTAATCCTGAAATAAAACCAAAAAGGTGGGATTCCCAAGAAATGTAAGGGCTAGACGGTAGCACGCCAAATATTAATCCTCCGTAAAAAAAGCCGACAACAAGTGATATTAAAATAAGCTTAAATTTACCACTTAAAAAGCCAGCTAAAAGTAAATATCCAAAATATCCGTATATCACCCCACTCACACCGATGTGAGTGGCAGAGCGGGCAAATAACCAAACAAGTATTCCTGTTAATAAGGTGATAAAAATAGTGATTAATACATAACGCTTTAACCCGTATTGCAACAGTAGATAACTAAAAATACATAAGGGCAGAATGTTAGAGAAGTAATGTTGCAAACTGCCATGAACAAACGGCCCAGTGATTATTCCCATTAATCCTGGGATGTATCTAGGTATGTTGCCAAATTGGTTTAACCATCTTCCTGTAAACAAATTAAAAATTTCTATAACAGTAAAAATAATAAAAATACTGAAGACCAGTTTAATCTGTTGTTTATGCTCGATGTATTTCAATACTTGCCTCATGGTTAATAAGTTTGTGATCACATTTTGCCTGATTTTCAACAGAAAACTCATGTCAAATTGTGACAAATAATATATTTAATCCGTCATGTTTGTGGTTACTATCTGTAACACAATAAAAATATTGAATATTTTTAGGACAGAAAATGCAGATATTATCTTATCCGATGTTCATGACTGTAGTATTTTTTTTATCTGGTTGTTGGTTTCAATCAGATAATAATCAAGTCTCAACACAAACTGCTGTGCAATTATATGGTCAATTAAAGGTGGTCGGCAGTAAAATTACAGATCAACATGGCGACAAGGTATCTTTGGCTGGACCGAGTTTGTTTTGGGGCAACAAAGGATGGCAGCAAAAAGGGCATTATGCACCCGATGAATATTATAATGCGGATGTAGTGGCTTATATGCAGCAAGAGTGGAACGCGCCTATTATTAGAATCGCTATGGGGGTTGAAAGCAGAGGGGGTTACCTTGAAGACCCAATAGGGCGAATGCAAAAAATCCAAGCCGTAGCCGATGCTGCCATTGAGCAGGGTATGTATTTTATTGTGGATTGGCATTCGCATCATGCAGAAGAAAATATTCCACAAGCTGTCGATTTCTTTACCTCAATTGCCAATCAATATGGCAATACGCCTAATATAATTTACGAAATTTATAACGAACCTTTAGCCAATACAGACTGGAATACTGTGATTAAGCCATATGCTGAGCATGTTATTGCTGCAATAAGAAAAATCGACCCTGATAACTTGATTGTTGTAGGCACACAAAAGTGGTCACAAGAAGTGGACAAAGCCGCTGACAATCCAATTTTAGGTGTTGAAAATTTAGCTTACACCTTACATTTTTATGCAGGCACGCATAAACAAGACTTAAGAGATAAAGCTAGTTATGCCATGAATAAAGGTATTGCCTTAATGGTGACCGAGTGGGGTACCGTCAATGCAAATGGTGATGGTGAGGCAAATGTAGATGAAACAAAGCGTTGGATAGATTTTATGCGAGTTAATGATTTATCTCACTGCAATTGGTCATTGCACAGTAAAAAAGAAGGGGCATCTATGTTATCTGTAGGCTCTAAACCCGATGCGAATTGGACTGACGATAACTTTACTCAATCAGGTAAGTTAGTTAAAGAAATAATACGTAATTGGCACAACTATGATTATGCTGGTGCTGAGCAATAGATGTACTTTGCTGTTGTCACTTTTTAAAAGCCTAATATTGGGTATTTAGATCTTGGGGTTAGCGATCAGTTTAGTTCTGAGTTGATAATAAATTTCTAGGTATTGTTTTTATAAACATCATATGTTTAAATGTTCGTAATTGATTTAACAATGTCATAACAATATTGGTTTTGGCTAAATCAGATAACCATTTTTGATAACCCACTTTGAGTGAAATACTTTTTCTTTGGTATAACATCTCAGTTTGTATGATAGGCAGGAAATTATTTTGAATTCAGTACATGCGCACAACAAGGCAATTAATGCCAATTCAGCAAGCCCACATGTAAAGCTAAAAAATATTAACTTTGGGGATTGTACCTGGACTCATGGTTTTTGGGCCGAAAAAACCCAAAAGGCGATTGACGTTATGATCCCATACATGGGGGATGTTTTATGTGGTGATGTAGGTCATGCATTGAATAACTTTAAAATTGCTGCAGGTATGAAAAAAGGCGAGCATAAAGGTATGTATTGGCATGATGGCGACTTTTATAAATTTATGGAAGCGAAAACCTATGCCTATGCATTAACTAAAGAAGCAGCATTGCTGACTGAATTAGATGAATACATAGATATTTTGGCCAAAGCACAAGAGCCTGACGGGTATTTGCAAACACAAATCCAACTATGTGCAGACGCTGATCGATATGAAAATCGTAAATATCATGAAATGTATAACACTGGCCATTTGTTTATCAGTGCTTGTGCCCATCATAGGTTAACGGGACAAAATAATTTTTTAGATTTGGCGATTAAACATGCTGAACTTTTGTATACCATTTTTTTCCCAGATACACGGCACTTCCAACGTTTTGGTTTTAACCAAACCCAAATTATGGGCTTGGTTGAACTATACCGCACAGTGGGCGACGAAAAATATCTTAAACTAGCGCAGAAGTTTATCGACCGTCGTGGCACATACGAAATAGTGCATGACAATACCACTGTGGGTTATCCAATTGGCGACATGGTACAAGAGCGAACCCCACTAAGAGAAGCAACCGATCCGGTCGGTCATGCGGTACTAGCTTTGTATTATTATGCAGGAGCTGCTGATGTCTATGCTGAAACGGGCGAAACCGCTTTAATTACTGCGCTAGATCGTTTGTGGGAAAGTGTTACTCAGAAAAAAATGTATGCAACTGGGGCTGTGGGGCAAACTCACTATGGTGCATCTGCTAACCGAGATATGATCGAAGAAGGTTTCATTGATGATTATATGATGCCTAACTTAACTGCTTATAACGAAACCTGTGCAAATTTATGTAATGCCATGTTCAGTTTTAGAATGTTAGGTATTCATGGCCAAGCCAAATATGCCGACATTATTGAATTAGTCATGCACAACAGTGGCCTGTCAGGTATTAGTGTTGAAGGTAAAGATTACTTTTATGCTAACCCACTCAGAATGTTACACGGTACCCGCGACTATGATGCCCATGCTGATGTGACCGAAACGCCAAACCGCGAAGGTTATTTAGCGTGTTTTTGCTGCCCACCTAACTTAGTGCGTACTATTTCAAATCTATCCGGTTGGGCTTATAGCTTGGCTGATAATGGTGTACACGTTAATTTATACGGCAGTAATAATTTAGCTACCACTATGCTTGATGGCTCTAAGATTAAGTTATCTCAAGACACTGAATATCCGTGGAAAGGTTTAGTTAAACTCACGGTAGATGCATGTAAGTCAGAAGCCTTTGATATTGCTTTACGCGTGCCAGGTTGGGCAACCGGAGTGACTATTACTATTAACGGTAAAGATGCAGGTGTTGAAGCGATTCCTGCCTCTTATGCAATTCTTAACCGTGAATGGCAAGCTGGTGATGTGATTGTGATTGATATTCCAATGGAAGCGACTTTTATTGAAGGGCATCAACGTATCGAAGAAGTGCGTAATCAAGTGGCAATAAAACGTGGGCCAGTAGTTTATTGTGTTGAAACCCCTGATTTACCAGAAGGCGCTAGTGTGTTGGATGTTTATGTCAAAGGTGACACTGAGTTAGCCGTTGACTATCAAGCTGACTTCTTAGGTGGTACTGCTATTATCACTGCTGATACTTACTTACGTTCAACTGAACAAGGGGCGATGTACACCGCGGTTAAAAAGCCAAATTGGCAAGAAAATAAAACTAACTTTGTACCTTATTATGCTTGGAGTAACCGCGGTACCGCCGAAATGTCGGTATTTGTGCCTGTTGTTTGGAAGTAATATTAATTATCTAGGTTTAAAGTACGCAAGTACTAACTATCTATTTTTATAGCTGGGGTAAACTATACATATTAAAAAGCATCACTAAATAATGATGCTTTTTTGTATAATCTCTATTTTGAATAAATCAGATTTCCCTTTATTTTTGCCTTGCTTGTATTTGTTCAGGGCTAAGGCTTTGGGCAAAATAAACCTCTGGGTTATGCACTATGTCAGTTTCTTTTAATTCGTTGCTTTGTTTATTGGCTAACAAGTTACAGTCGAATCGTCCGAGGAAGCTGTGTTTGGAGGTAGGATCCTGTTTATCTGAAAAATGTGATAAGCCCCAGCTTATACCCGCTCCATCATTAGTATCACTAAACGCATCAGGTATATAAGGACCGGCAGCAGTGGGCATCAGTGAGGTAACTGAGGCAAGACTAAAATTAACTCCGTCTGGCGAGTATTGAATAGTGTTGTTTTCGTTACCATTACGTATGGCTAAGTTGGCAATCCCTTGTCTAAACGGGAAATAACAAGTTTCGTGGCCAGAGTTCATAATGGGATTAAGTGGGTGTTTAACAAAAGGCCCCATAGGGCTTTCAGCTATGGCTAAACCATTGCCCACCAAATAATCTGGTCTGTCGCCGTAAGCTGCTTTGTAATATAGGTGAATTTTTCCTGCAAACACTAATAAATAAGGGTCGTGAATAGAAAACTGATCCCATTCATCTTTTGCACCATTGGCCACTACAATTTCATTGCAAGGTGTCCATGGACCATCAGGTGAGTCAGCTGATGACAAGGTTACCGGACAATGATCTCCTTTTAATCCACTGGCTTCCATAAATGCTTGATAGTACAAATAGTATTTATCTTGCCAAACAAGTATGTCTGGGGTCGATACCGAGCGCCAACCAAGGCCTGGTTTATTTGGCCGAGTGACAGCAACGCCTTGCTCTTGCCAAGTAAAACCATCTTGGCTGGTGGCGTACCAAATCTCTGCTAAATCCCAATCAGTCGAAGGTATAACGTCTGTGCATAACTCTGCGCCATTAGGCGGGGTCGGTGTAGCTCGTTTGGTATACCAAACATAATATACGTCATTCACCTTTACTATTTTAGAGGGGTCTCGTCTAGAAACGGTACCATCGTGATTACTGTAGTCAAAACCTGCTAACTTGGTGTATCTAAAGCTAGTAAATAATGGATTGTCTTCGGGCCTAGGCGTTAAATAATTATCGTACAAACGCTCCATGGCCAAACTTAATGGGCGGTCGGGTTTTGCTTGGGGGATATCCCAAGGGAAACCTACAGTTTTTTGCTTAGGCATTTGTCGCTCCACTGGCTTTGGTGCTGCGAAAACGATACAAAAGTACAGCGCCTAATAATGTCACTATCGTTGCAGTAAGTCCTACTACGAATACGCCTTTTTCTGCCAAAAATGATAAACCAAGCATGATCAAACCTGTCATGAAAATACCAAAGCCAATAACTCGGCTACCTTTGTTGTTATCGGTATCATGATCTTGTTGCTCTTCAGGTGCTTCTTGCACGTTTTTAGCTTGTTCTATTTTTGTGTATTCTTCATATAATTCAGCTTGTTCATTTCTCGCTCGTTTATACAATTCAAAAACGGTTAAGAAGAATACTGGAACTAACACACCCACTAACATCTCCTCTGAACGAGACAGTGAGATATCTAATAAACTGGGCGATACAAACTTAAAGAATGCGTTGATAAGTAACGTTAATATACTCGTGCTCAGGATGGTAAAACCATTTTGGAAACGTGAAAACAACAACCAAATTGGTGGTAAGAACAATGCGCCACCGGTGAAGGCTGCCATAGTCATCACCACTTCTACCACGCCGCCCATATAAGGCACTAATAAAGCGACTCCTATAGTGACAAGGCCTAAACAAGCAGTAGCAATACGGCCCACTTTAACTAGGGTGTTTTGACTGGCATTAGGACGAAAAAATTTAAATACATCATTGGTAATGACCCCAGCGGTAATGTTTAGCGCTGTATTGATTGAGCTGGATGTAGCGAAAATCATACCACCTAACATTAAGCCCAGCATACCTATAGGTAATACTGCTTTACACATTAGTAAGTAAGCACCTTCGTCGTCAGTACCAGCAAGGTCAGGATTAAGCACACGATAAATCATAGGTGCCAACATCCAAATAACAGGGCTAATTAAATATAAACCGCCAAATAACCAACCCACCTTTTTAGCATCTTTAGGTGTAGCAACACTGGTATATCGTTGTACGTAAGCCCAATTTCCGGCAATAAAAAATAAATTATATAAGGCAAAAGCAAAGATGAAGCTCCATGAATATTCACCACTAGAAAGAGCGAAAAATCCTTCTGGGGCTTTTTCAATAAAACCAGACACACCGCCGACTTGGTCTAAGGCTAATGGCACCACAATTAAAACCGCAGCGGTAAGTACCACAAACTGTAAAATATCTGTGACTATTACTGCCCATAGTCCGCCAACTGCGGTGTAAAATAAAATAAGTAGACCTAGAGCAATGATGGTACTGACTATTGGTAGGCCTGTGGCCACTTCAATAATTTTCGCTACTGGGTATAAAAATGCGCCTGTAGTGAAGGTAGAAATCACGATAAAAATGCTGGTATATACGGTTTGTACGCGTTGACCTAAGCGATTTCTGATAAATTCGGCGGCAGTGATAACCTTGGTTTTATTCCATTTCGGTGCGATCCAAAAACCAATGATGATCCCTGCTAAGCACATAGTCCATTGAATGGTAATGGCTACCCACCCGTGTTTGTAAGCTATTGAGCCCCATACCACAAAGGTTCCCGCAGAAAAGAAGCTCATAAATAATGATAAACCACTCATCCACCAAGGAAGGGCACCACCTGCGGAGAAAAAGGACTTGATATCGCGACCTGAGCTAGAAAAACTCAAACCACAACCAACAACTAAAAGGGTAAAAATCAGAATAACGCTAATATCTATAATATTCATATTGAAAGCTTATTTTTCTATGTTTTAGTAACCTGAAAAATTTATATGAACTGCATACGTTAGGCATGACCTTGGTTCGAAAATTATTCAGAAATCTAGGTTCAATAGGGTGGGCGTACAATAATATAAACAATATACAATGTCACGTCGTATCTATTATAGTAACAAAGGTATTTTGTCAGAATGTTAAGTTATAAAGAATAAAAAGCCCAACAAAGCTGGGCTAAAATCAATGTATTGGTTAGTTTACTCAGTATTTACTTTGTTAACCAACTCTCTTTAGAGCCATTTAAATAAGCAATATGCCAACCACTTCCCCAGCCGGCTGCCCAGATTACATTGGGATTATATGGATCGGGTTTAGCATCAATAATTTTATCGTAGTTACCTAACTGTTTATTGATTTTATTCCAGCTATTGCCCCCATCTTGCGATAAATAAATGCCCGGATTCATAAATTGTCTATCCATACGCATTTGGTTACCCACAGTGAGCACTAACAAATCTGGATTGACAGGCGATGACTCTACTTGCAGCACTAATGGTGCTTTAAATATTTGTTGCCAAGTATTGCCATTATCCAAGCTACGCCAAGCTCCACCTTCTGCATATTTACCTGTATAGAAACCGCCAGCACTAATATATATAGCTTGAGTATTCCTATCGACAAACACATTGTTGACACTTTTAATCACTGTTGGAATGGTAACTCTGTGCCAATTCTTACCTTGATTGCTTGACTTATATAAGCCTCCTTGGTCATCTGTTGCCGCTGCATATAAAGTATTGGAGTCAGCAGGATCGAAGGTTATGGTACGTAAGCTCGCGCCAGCATGGATCCCTTGGTTGCTACTTTGCCAGTTATAGCCTCCATCGGTCGACTTCATTACGCCATAATCTCCTTTAGTTGGATTACGACGAGGCGCACGATAAATTTCTGAAAATGCATCTCTGGTCATGACAAAATACATATTGTCAGGATTATTGGGATCAATAATCAGTGAGTTCTGCGCTGGCATTAAACCTTTAGGGCCTTGCACAACTTGATTGATTGTTTGGTCTTGGCTTTTGGCAGCATAACCATCGACTTTTTTAATATCATTTTCAACAACTGTGGCTATGTTTTCCCAGCTTTTGCCACCGTCGGTGGAACGACGCAATTTACCTAGGTGTTTTTGACGCCAAGCTAATAAGTAAATGATATTAGGATCCTTGGGATGCACAGCGATAGTTGAGATAGATACCATACCGGTAATATTGGTTTGTCCTTCTATTTGTTGTAAAGCTACATCTTGTTTGTTAGGTAAATCTGCGGCCACCGTTTGCCAAACACCATGTTCACCACTGGCTAATAAACGTCTTTCTGGGATACCTGTTTCCAACAACATAAATCGACCTGGCAAATTACTATCGCCACGGCCAACCCACACATCACTACCAGGTGATACTTCATCATCATCAATTTGTTGCCAAGTTTTTCCTTTATCTGACGATCTGTGGGTTTGTTGCGAGATACTCATAAATACTTGGCCTGCAGAGTTGATAGCTAATAGACGGTTACCCTGGTTTTCTGCGGCATGATCCATTTCTGGTTGTACATGGGCAAAATCAATATTGGTATGAGTGGGATTATTTCGTTTTGCCCAATAATCTTTGTCTTTACCACTGAGCCAGTATTTACCATGACGGGCAACGACTAACCATGTTTTACCACCATCAAGAGTTCGCCATACTTCACCTGGGCCAAAAGTGCGATCGTGTTTTTTGTTGTAGGTAATATATATTTCTTGGCTGTTATTTGGGTTTACTACTATGCGATTGAATACGGGTAAAACAGCAGTGGGTAATTTGGGGAATTGCTCTTTAGCTGCATTAGGACTAATTTCAAACCAGTTCGCTAAAGTACGGTAATAACGTTGAATTTCTTCAGGATAAGAAATTTGAGTTAAATCGAGGGCTAGGTTTCCTGTGATATTTTTCCAGTGTTTACCGCCGTCAGTACTTGTATAGATCCCACCAGAAGAACTGACTGACTGGCCGTCTTTGTTATAGGTGGTTTGTTCAATTAAATATAAGGTGTATTGACCTGTTGCCTTATCGTAATGATAGGTTAAATCGCGAGGAATATTATGGGGTAAACCATTGGCAGCAAACTGCCAATCTAAACCGCCATTACTGCTGTGCATTAAACCACGGTTAGTGGCAGCAATAATTTGTTGCGAGTTTTCTGGATGAACTAAAATTCTGCCAGTATCTAGATCTTCAGGTAATCCTTTTGATATCTTGCTCCAAGTTTTACCTTTATTGGTACTTTTTAGTAAGTAACCATAATCAGCATAGGCCAATTTATTACCTTGGGTACGAGTTATACTTCTATGATTTTCTTTGGTATTCCAAAAATCGCCAGCGCCGATATACCAGAGGTTATCATTACTGGGGTCAACTGATATTTCTGCTAAACGTCTGCCTATTTGTTCGTCATACCAGCCTTTTCTAAAGGCAATCGGATCGTATGGGTCAACACCAACATCTTTATAACTGCCTGCAAGTTCATGTAGTTTTTGCCAAGAGCGTCCGCGGTCTTTGGTTTGATACAGCCAACCATTCCAATCAATCGCCATACCAAAATCTGCATCTTGGTGAGAAAAGTCAATATCCAGTATTCGTTTCATTTCTTGGCCAAGACCATCAGGATCTTGAATGTTATGCCAAGTATGTCCTGAATCCCAACTGCCATAAGCGACATGCATATCAGGACCTAAGAAAATCGCCTTTGGATCGGTAGGGTGAGTCCAGAGTTTTTCGTTATACCCAGACATACCCGGGCCAATGCTTTGCCATTCAATGTTTGGATCTGATGGGGCTTTTGTATTTTTTATTTGTTCAAAAAAATCATCTGTTTGTTTGTTGCTAGAGTATTCTGTTGGACTCGTACATCCAAAATTGACTATGGCTAAAAAACAAAGTGTTAATGCAAAGCGTGTTGGGAAATTTGAGGTTTTCATAAGCTCACTTATCGAGTAATTATTTACAAACTAGTTGAAAAACAGTAAATCGTTAACAATTCCATGGTGGCAATTTACCATTGAAATCCAATGTTTACTATTAAATCGAGGGTGTTTACAATTTATTTACTAGAAGAGAGTAGGGACTATGAGCATGTTACGTTGGCACACTCACAGCATTTTGTATATGGCTAAACTACTTCAAATCAATTACTGATAACGTGTAAGGTTTACTATGTTTGGTATTCAACATGCCTTTACTGACCATTAAATCAAAGTTTGAGATGATCAATTTATCCTCATAAACAATTAAGTCGGCAGGTTGATCTAATTGACCATTGCTACCGTCATTGTCTGGGTAATCCGCGATAATAGAAACCGCTCCTTGAGTATTTACTTTTAATATTTGGTTTTGTGAAAAACCAGCTAAATATAAATTACCTTTTAGATCGATAGCCATGCCGTCTACACCTACAGTATTCGGTACTTGTGCATAAAGTTCTTGAGTCTGTACGCTTTTTTGTTGATCTAATGTCAGTTTATAAATAATGCCGTCACCAAAATCGGTGGTGTACAAATGACCTTTTTGATCAAACACTAAGCCGTCCAATCCAAATTGACGATCAGGGTTTTGAGTTTCTACACTAAAAATTATGTTTTCGTCAGCTAAAGTATTAGTGACCTTAATGTTTCGATCGCTAGCTTTAAATCGATAGACAACACTGGTACTTTTTGTCGTTTTTACTCTGGGCATTTTGGGTTGAGTGGCATATAGATAACCTTGATGGTAGCGCAGGCCATTAGGATTAAGGCCTGATGCAACAATATCGCTTGATACTATTTTTTTGCCTTCGAATGTGAGTTTAAGGATACGCCCATGTTTTGGGCCTCTACTATCTGCTACGTATAAGGCGCCATCTGGTCCGTATGCTAAGCCCATGGGATTAGCTTTATTATTTTTGTCAATTCTTGGCACTGTAGCCAGATGGGTGACGTTTCCGTTTTTATCCAAACTAAATAACTCACCTTCTAATTTTCTATTCGAGTAGTTGGGACACGTTAATGTCAAACTACCATCTGGCGCAATATCAAATGCATCAGGAGTTGGACAATTGTCAGGGAGCTGACTAAAAAGTGTAGCCGTTAGTTTGTTGCTTTCAGCTGGAGCGGATGCGTAAATATTATTACTGGTTAATAATGTAATTAACACTATGTGGCGGACGACTTGTAGCATATTTTTCCTATATTTTAGTTGATTATAAAGTTTACTGGTGTAAAGCAAATGTTAAAAAACAGATTTAGATTGTTTTTATAACACATTAAACATAGTATGTTTAATATAATGATATGTATTGAGGTAAATTGAAAATGGTAAATAATCCAAATTCTAACGTCACACGGTTTTCACTGATTGCTGCTTTTGGTGGATTTGTCTTCGGTTTAGATGCCGCTAATATTTCTGGGGCAATACGGTATGTTAGTTCTTTATTTGAATTAGACAGTATTCAACAAGGGACTGTAGTCGGTTGTGCGTTATTAGGCGTCATTGTTGCACTCTTTTTTACTGGTTCTTTGTGTGAAAAGTTTGGTCGAGCTAAAACTTTATTAGCGATCGGTTTTACTTATTCTTTATCTTCTTTAATTTCAGCCACTGCGGTAAATTACGAGATGCTAGTTATCGGACGCTTTATTGGCGGCGTAGCCTTTGCTTCAATTACTGTGTCGGCTATGTATATAGGTGAGATAGCCCCACCTGAAAAGCGCGGAAAGTTTGTTTCAGTGAATCAATTTATGATTGGGCTCGGGTTATTGTTGGCTTTTGTGATCAACTATTTCTTAATTAAATACATTGATGAAATTAGTTGGATTAATAACGATAACATTTGGCGCTACATGCTGGGTGCAGAACTCGTTGCAAATGCTCTGTGGATTGCATTGTTACTGAAAATTCCAGAGTCTCCACGCTGGTTAGTGATGCAAGGTAGAGAAGAAGAAGCGGCAAAGGTATTTGCACGTATTGCGCCAAAAGAACAAATTACTGGGCTAATAGATAGTGTTAAACAAAGTTTACACAATGAGCCTAAGCTGCCAATTAAAAAGCAACTTAAAGAGTTGTTTAGTGGGCGGATGCGTTTTGTGCTTCTTATTGCAGTGTGTTATGCCATTGTGCAAGGCGCAACTGGTATGAATGCGGTGCTGTTTTTTGCCCCTATGGTATTTGAACAGGTGGGTATGAGTGTTGAAGATACCTTTATGCAAACCATTACCACAGGTGTAGTGGGGTTAATTGCAACCTTTATTGCCATTGCATTTGTTGAAAAGCTAGGTCGTAGGTTTTTAACCTTAGCGGGTTTAGTTTTAGTGGTGGTGGCTCATGGGTCTACTTGGTTTGGTTTTAGTCAGGCGAAATATGTGTTTGATGAAAAAGCCGTGGCCAGCATTGTGGTTGAATTAAAAGCAGAAAATATACCCACCGAAAGTGTTGAACGTTTATTAGGCCGTACCTTTGATAATGATGTGACGCTTAAAACAAAGCTGTCTGAAATGTATAATAAAAAAGAATTACCCATAGTTAGTGGTGTAATTATACATAATAGTGTTGTGGGTATTAACGCACCTTTGGTACTATTTGGTATCTTTGCATTTTTAGCTGCATTTAATTTGTCAATTGGGCCGATCATGTGGGTGATATTTTCTGAAGTATTCCCTAACTCGGTACGTAGTGTTGCTCTGCCTTTTGCTGCTTTAGTGCAAACAATTTCATCATGGTCCATTCAACAATTTTTCCCATGGCAATTAGATAACATGGGGGTGGCGAGCATATTCTTTATTTATGCGACGCTAGGATTAGTTGGATTAATTGTTATGTGGTTTATCTTGCCCGAAACTAAAGGCAAATCGATAGAGGATATTGAGCGTCAGTTAGTTCGCTCTTAAGGTATTAAATAAATATGAAAGATGTTCAAGCTAGTTATCTAGTGGTTGATTGGGGCAGTACAAATTTTCGTGCTTTTGCTATGGACAATAGTGGCAATTTATTAGACACCAAAGAAGCACCCTTAGGTTTGTTGCAAGTTAAAGACAGTAAATTTGCTGAAACGTTAGAAAACTTGTTAGCGGCTTGGTTAGTAAATTATGAGAGTTTGCCCATTTATATGGCGGGTATGATTGGTTCATTAAAAGGGTGGGTGAATGTCGATTATGCGCAAACTCCAGTGGACAGCCATAAACTAATTGAAAAAGCCCATAGTTTCATACTTCCTTGGGGTCCTAAAGCGACTATTTTACCTGGCGTATGTCATAACTATGAACTGGATAATTATGATGTGATGCGTGGTGAAGAAGTGCAACTGTTCGGTGTGGCGAAGTTACTGCAAGTTTCAGAATTTACCGCCATCTTGCCGGGTACACATAGTAAACACGCGACCTATAGCAATGGCAGAATTACGGCATTCGCCAGTTTCTTAACCGGTGAATTTTATTCTGTGTTATCGCAACACTCTCTTCTTGGTAAAGGTTTACCAACTGATGCGCCACAAGATAAACAGGCATTTTTAAAAGGTGTCAGTGATGGGCAGACCGGTCAATTGACTAATCGTATTTTTTTAGCCTGGACTAATCGGTTATTTAAAAACTTAACTGAGGCACAAATACCTGATTATTTATCGGGGTTGCTTATTGGTTATGAATTGAAGGAGTTGCCTATTCAGTTCGTATATCTGGTAGGCGGCAATGCATTGTGTGCTCGATATCAAGATGCGTGTAAGCAACTTGGTGTTAAAAGTGAAATCCTCAGCGGCAATGAATGTTTCTTAGCGGGAATATCAGACCTAGTCGCAGAATTAGAATAAATTATTCGGAATTGAAATGAACAAAAAAATTAATTTAGACGCACATTTACCCCTAATTGCTATCATTCGTGGCGTTACTCCCGAGAAAGTTGTTGCAGTTGCAACTATATTAATTGATGAAGGATTTACAGCGGTAGAAGTACCGCTGAATAGCCCTGAAGCATTAAAAAGTATAAAGCTATTGGTTGATACATTTGGTGAAAATTACTTAATAGGCGCAGGCACAGTAACCACACCTGAGTTAGCTAAGCAAGTTGTGGCGACAGGGGCTAATTTAGTGGTCACGCCGAACTGTAATGAAGAAGTGATTAAAATATCTGTGGCTGCTGGTTGTGCTACTTTTCCTGGTATCGTAACCCCAACAGAAGCCTTTAATGCGTTAGCGGCTGGGGCGACCGGGATCAAGTTATTTCCTATTTCTATGTTAGGTTTAGATGGTTATAAAGCACTGAACTCAGTATTACCTAAAGGTACTTTGTGTTATCCCGTGGGTGGCATTGAACCTACAGAAGAGAGTATGCGCCCGTATCTTGAAATTGGTGCTGCTGGATTTGGTTTAGGTTCAGCTTTGTATAAAGCGACTATGTCTGATGAACAAATTCGCAGTAATGCTAGAAATTATGTTGCTGCTTACAAAGCCTGTATTCAAGGCCATTAATTATAATTAGTAGAACAAATAATGTTTTTACTGGTAAATTAAGGCATATATAAACATAATACGTTTATTATGTGCTTAGTGAATAAGAAAAAGACAATATTATGAGCGAATTAGTTTACTACGATTTAAAACGTGCAGCGAAAATGACACCTAGTTTGTCAATTCAAGTCGCCAGAGAACTGGGCCGACGTATAGTAGCTGGTACATTTGAACCAGGCTCTTTAATTGAAGACGAAAATGCGCTTGCAGATCGTTATCAAGTGAGTCGTGTGGTTGTGCGCGACGCAGTGAAAATTTTAGTGGGCAAAGGTTTATTAGATGTTCGCCGCGGTATTGGTACCAAAGTGCGTCCCCGTAATGAATGGATCTTGTTAGATGACGACGTGTTAGCCTGGCATATTACTGCCACCCCCAAAATTGAATTTATTAGTCAATTGATGGACGTACGTTTAGCTTTTGAACCTAAAGCGGCTAAGTGGGCTGCCGAACGAGCAAGTACAGAAGATTTAAAAGAAATCGATGATGCTTGTATTCGTATGGAACAAGAGACTGGATCTTTAGAAAAGTTCATTGTCGCTGATGCATTGTTTCATAAAGCGGTACTTAGAGCTGCCCACAATGAATTCTTAAATGCCATGGAAGGGGTGATTTATTCTGCCTTATTAGTGAGCGTGCGCATCACTAATCAAGATCCTAGAAATAATAGTGATTCCGTTGCTTATCATAGAGAAGTTTACGAAGCGATTGCAAATAGAGATGGCGGTTTAGCAGAGAAGTTAACTGAGAAATTGTTGAACGATGCATTACGTCGATTAAAAGAATCTTATGGTGATGAGTTAGTCGTTAAATAATTTTAAGATTTACTTTCTGAAAGTTTATTAAGGCCGAATGAATATTCGGCCTTTTTTTGTGCCTGTAATAAGGCACTTTAAGTAACCTGAGTTCTGGATAAGAAATATCGTCCAATCTTAATTTATCATTACAATTCAATAGCTTAATAACATCCATCCAATTCACCTCACATGGTTGCTTACTCGGTGACGAAATTTTTCGTGGATAGCAAGGCGGATTGTCGTACGTAATAACGTGTTATTGCTAGACAATCCAACGCCGCTAGGCACAAAAAGAGCGTTATCGAGAGGTTCGGCTTATCCAGTATTCAGGTTAAGTATTATAAATAATAGCGCTAGCCATCTACCCACTCGTTGAAATACGCACCTCCACTTGTTTTAAAGCATCACCTATCGCCATTTTCCTCATGTTATCAGTAGTAACAAGTGTCGTTTATTTTATACATTATGTTTACATAAATAATACATTAGTGTAAATTCAAACAATATAAAGATATGACCTTTATATTGTTTGGGTAATGAAAATCAATAAAAGTAACGTACAGTGACACTCATTTAAGTTGATGTAGTGTGACTGGAGATAAACACAGTATTAGGAAACGATAATGAAATTAAATTTAGCGCATAAAAATATTTTAACGTCGGCCTGTTTAATTGCTGGGCTGGCTCTTAGTGGCTCCGCATCTGCGGGTCTAATTAATGATGATTTTAGTGATGGATTAAATGGTTGGGGAGGCGATGTTAATTATTTTGACGGGGTTGACGAGCAACAAGCATTTGATGTGAATTTTAGTGATTATGCTAATGCTTTTTCCACAGACGCTAACAGTGTCACCCTAAGCACGTTTGATGCCACGCCTGATGAGCAGTGGGGTGTGTACTTATTTCAGGAATTTGTGGTGGCTGCAGATTCGTGGTTACTTTCATTAAATGTAGATTATTTAGCAGATGATGCCTATGCGACCTTAGTTGATGACAATGGTGATCTACTCCATGACTTTCTAACGCAGGGGTTAAGTGTTGATATTAGTGCTTGGTTAGGCAATTCAGTCGCCCTTGAGTTTGGAGTGGAAGATTTTGATTATGTCTATGATGACTATTTAACCGTATCTGATATTGCAATTAGTCAAAGCACCAGCCCTGTACCAGAGCCTTCTGCACTAGTCTTGTTTTCAATAGCCTTAATAGCGTTAAGACAAAAATCTAAGTCTCGTAAAGTAGCAAGTTAATAGCTTGTCATTGGGTGTCTTATTAGCGCTATTTAACAAAGATACTTTTATTAAATAGCCTGTCTTTGATTTTTTGGAGAGCAGAAAATGGTTAAGTCCAGCTTTAACCGAGTTTGGTTAAATAAATTACAAAGTGTCCAGCGGGCATTTATTCGTTTCATTATGTTGACATTATTCTGTCAGTTATCTTTTTACACACATGCAGTAGAAGAGGGCGCTTGGCTGATAGTTGAGTCGGCCAGTATTCAACAAAGTGAACGTTACACAAAACGCCGTGTAGGTTATTACACCTACAACACCATTGAATTGTCAGATTCGCCAGAACTTTCTGATGAATTAAGGCTTGTGATCACTAGTAGCAGTCACACTGTTATGGACGCTGACGGTTTAGACGCGCAAGGTTTACCATATTTTAATCTAGCTTCGGTCAATGATAGTTCTCAAGTATTTTTCGAAATCAAGCGTGGGGAGTTAAGTTATACGGCTGAGTTACAACAGTTTGTGGCTGAATCATCAAGCATAGAATTTAGCTATGACTTTAACATTGACCAAATTCAAACAGAGAATAACAATTGGGAAGGTTGGGTATACCCTACTAAGAATAGAGGTGTGATGGCCTTTGAGGAAGGCCAAGGCGAAGATGGTAGTGCTGTATACTCATATGTAGATGACAGTACTAATGTGAATATTACGCAAAATGGTATTCGTTTTAATAACCGCACCAATCAAGACAATATCAACCCTTGGACTGACTTATTAGGTGATGCTCATGGTAAAACACTAGACTCAGTCTCACTATGGGTGAAAGTTGAAAAAGCAGTGGCGGGCAATGTTACCGTTCGTCATAACGTGATCCCATTTCCACTAATCGATGATAAAAAAGGTCCTACCTTAGATGCAGGCTTAGACGTAGGCCCTGAATATGAAATGGTTATTCCTGCCTCGGCAAACAATACTTGGGTGCAAATAGAGTTTGTAGATAGTAAAACTGGCTCACGTCAATTTACTATTCCTGATACTTGGGTGCATTATGACGGCAGTTCAGACATTCAAGTTTACCCTCAGTTCTTATTCGATGGTTTAGAAGTAGGAGACAAAGTGTATGTCGATAACTATTTAATCAGTGCTGAATCTTTAGAAAACCCATGTTGCGAGCCAGTTGATGACACTGATCCAGGAACCGGTGGAGGTTCTGGTGGTGATAATAGCGGGGGCGGAAACTCTGGCGGTGTTGATGAGCCAGAATATAACCTAGGTGACGTTCTGACGTTTAATTATGATTTTAATACCAATAACTTAGCACCTAATCAAGGTAGTCAAGGCTGGATTTATACAATTGTTGATCGTGGCGTGATGGCTTTTGAAGAGCAAGGTCACAATGGCTCGGCTATTTCTTATACCGATGCCAGTGTGAATATTAACCCTGAACAAAATGGTATTTATTTACAGCAGTGGTCTGCCAGTCCATTTACCGCTCGTTTTGCTAACCATGGACACACAATCACAAGTGTTAACTTGTGGGTCAAAACTGACCTAGTTAGCGAAAAAGACATAGAGGTGATTCATTACTTGTTGCCCTATGGATTGGTCACGGGTAACAAACAAGCCAATTATCCTGCGGCCCTAGAAGCTGCGCCTAAGTTTGTTGGTGTGGTACCTGCTAGTACTTCGGGCTGGGTAGAGATCGAGCTGGTTTTACAAGGTGGCGAATCTGAATTTACTATCCCGTCTGACTGGGTGGGGGCCAATGGCGGCGATTTAAACGTGTATCCAGAATTTAAATTTGGCAATACCGAAGTCGGCGATAAAATTTATATTGATAACTATCAAGCAACAACAGTGGTGGGCGAGCCCTTGCCAGTACCTACTGATTTTAGTATTGAATATAACTTTAATGATGCAACAGTCGCGCAAAATGGCGGCTGGGGTTATGTCCTAAATGACTACGGGACTATCGGTTTAGAAGAAGGCGCAGGTTATAACGGTACCAATGCCATTTCTTACCTTGATACAAACGAAAATGTGAACATCAATAACCAATCTTTACTTTGGCACAAGTGGGGTAATAGCAATCCATGGAGTGTTGAGTTTGGTGGCGGCGCTATCGAGTCTGAAATCCAATCTGTCACCCTTAGAGTGAAAGTTGAAAAAGGCGCAGGTAACTTAGGCACAGATGATGTGATTATTAAGCATCATTTATTACCATGGAACGTGACCTTAGATGGAGGTAAGTTTGGCAAAGTAACCGCCGCGCAAGCCATATCGCCAGATTATACGGCAACGGTCAACTCTGCTGATTTTGGTGAATGGGTTGAGCTTACGTTTACCGATTTAAATACTGATTTAGCCAGTTTTTCTGTACCAGACACTTGGGTGCTGACCACAGGTAGCGATATTGTTGATCTATTACCTTCATTCTTCTTTGGAGGATTAGAAGAAGGTGACAAAGTGATTATCGATGATTATGTGTTAATTGGTGATAATGCCTTGGCTCGGTCTGTCACATCTGGTGATGATGGTGAGTGGACTGGCCCTGATTATGGTTTCCATGATGGTAGTGGTACTTTCACATCAAATGGTCGCACAGCACCCTTAGCAGTAGTAGACACCAGTTTTTACACCGCCCCTATAGCCTTTAATGTTACTCGAAACGCTGTAACTGATTATCAGGTGAGCACACAAGCTTCAGCTGACAACAGTAAAAATGATACCGCTGATCTACAAGCTGCAATTGATGATATTAGCCATAACCTTGGAGGAGGTAAGTTAATTATTCCTGCAGGTGACTACTATGTACGTAGTTTGCATTTAAGATCGAACGTTCATTTAGAAGTAGACCAAGGGGCCACTTTCCACATGTCTCAAGGTGGTGGGTATAACGTCTGGTTGTTTGAAATGGGTAATGATAGCCAAGGTAAGGCTGAAAATTTCAGTATGATTGGCCTAGACGATGGTTTCACCGTTGATTTATCAATAGATAGGATCTCAACAGCCAGCCCGAATAATGAGCGTGTTGCCGTATTTAAGATGGGTGATATAGAAAATTTTAAGTTCTCAAACATCAAGATAAAAGATAACAAAACGGTATTTGCTTCATTCCTAGTCGGCCCCACTTCACGAGACGGCGCTTTCTACGGACCCACTAATGGTATTGTAGAAAATATCGACCAAAGCAATTCGCTATTTGGTTATGGCGTTATTCAAATGTACATGGCAGACAATATCTTGTTCAGAAACTTGCATTCTCAAGGCGGGATTACCCTGCGTATGGAGACCGATAATTTATCTTTGAAAGAATTTGGGCAAGGTGCGCCGGATAAAGGTGGAATACATAATATTTTTGCTGAAGATATTCGTGGCACAAATTGTTTAGCTCCCGTTATGTTTGGCCCTCACTTCCAACAAAACGGCTCTGTTCAAGTGAATGGTGTAACAGCAAATAGCTGTAGTTTTGCCGTTAGGGTGGATGATGGTTTTGTGGAGTTGTTTAGTCCATCTGGAGTTGACAAAAATGCTTGGACTACTGAAGTTGACGATACTTATGGCGCTGGCTGTGCAGGAACCACGTATCAACGTGGTGTCCAGCAGTGGGCAACTCGTATCAACGAAACTAAGGCCTGTTTAGATGCGGTTCATCAAAGAACAGGATTAAAACCTGGTTGGTTTGAAGAGTCTTATATTTATAATGTTACAGCTAACTACGGTATTGATGCTCACTTGAAATTACAGAATCTCTATTACATACCCTCGGCAGACAACCTGTGTATTGCAGCAAGTTCTCAATGGCCAAATAGGGCGCAGATATTCATGGGAGACTCAGTCGCGCCTATAGAGAATCATATGCAAGCAGGTGTGGATTATAACTTTAATATCAATGTTTATGATTTAATTGCTAATGATTTCCCTAGCGTTCACCATGATCTAATTGATAGTCATTCAGCTAGATTAAATCCAACTGTAACTAATTACGGTACGGCTGTTCAGTTACCTGATTGTTCAGAGGCACGTTGGAATTACAGCAACTAGTTGTTTAGTGAACCAATAAAAAACCTAGCTAATTTAGCTAGGTATATATTTATGATTTAGAGTAAGGCCAGTAACCAGTGTTACTGGCTTTTTTTCGTTCTGAGCCAATGCACAAAGTCTCTAATTAATCCGCAGCAATGTTATTAAATATCTATACATATGATGTTTAAGTATGTAGTATGTGGTTTTTAAAGCAACATCTTGTTAACAGATATAGTGAGATAGATCATGAAACGCCATTTTATAGGAGCATCTATTGCTTCCGCGCTATTGCTTACCTCAGCTTGTAATCATCAAGCTAATACCGAAGTGAATACAGCAACAAAAACTGAGTCCGCACAAACAAAAGCTGTCGTCACTAGTGTTTTAGAAAAACAAGCGCGGGTTAAATTAGCCACCTTAAAAGACATGATGGACCAAGCCCGAGCGAAAAACATCGATGTTGCTCGCGAAGAAACCTTAGTGTGGTTTTCAGAAGAGTTTCTTAAATTTGCTAATTGGGATGAAGCCAACCCAGAAGCTATCGAAATGGCTTTTGGCTATGAGCGCTATTACGCAAAAGACAAAAAGCAACTTGCTTTAGATTTGCCCGACTTTGAACGGACTAAAGTGGTTGAAATATTAGAAAAAGGCATAGATGTTTTAGGCCAAGAATTACGTGGTGAAATCAAACGTCGCCCTGTGAATAAAGTAGATTGGCAAGGCACCAAAGCCGCCGACAATATGTTTCTCAGTAACGGTAAACCTATCTTCCCTTATGATTATTTTTCTAAAACTGTGGGTCAACCTTTAACTAATACCGACGTTTATAATGATCATTTAGGCGCACTTTATCACGGTGGTGAAAACCTTTATCCAACTGATCATGACCGAGCGATTAACTCCTTTCTATTGAAAGAAGATGGCACCTTTGATCAAGAGTTAATGAAAGAGCTAACCGATATTCCAGATACCAATATTGGTTTTTTATATTACTGGATCATGGGTATTCCAGAATGGATCGAAAAGCGTGAACCAGAAGTGCGCAAAGGTCGCTCTTTATTTACTGGTTTTGATATCGACAACCCACTTGTGCGTGAGGTGTGGGGTAAAATCATCCGTGAAACAGGTCGCTTAACCAAAGGCAAAAAAGTCACTGAGTTAGGCTTTGTATTAGCTAACGAACCTCATTGGTATGCTGAAAAAGGCCATTGGACGCAAAAATTTGAAGAAATGACTTCCATTTCATCTTATACCTTGAACAAGTTTCGTAGCTGGTTAGATAACAAATATGCCGGTGATATTGCCCAGTTGAATGACAATTGGAATACAGAGTTCTCTGGTTTCGACAATATTCAAATCGAGATCCCAATCGACCCAGCACTACTAGGTCAACCCATTTGGTATGACTGGTCTCGTTATAATATGGATCGTTCTACAGACTGGTTTACCTTTGTCCAAAATGAGTTGCACTCAGTCAATCCAGAGGCTGATACTTCTATTAAAATCATGCCAAGAATGTTTATGGAAGACGCCCGTTCTGGAGGTATTGATACCGAAGCCCTGGCTGAATTAACCACTATGGTAGGCCATGATGCCAAAGCATTTGGTAGTGAAAACATACGCCCCGGTAAGTCTTCTAAATGGATGGAAAAGTACGCTTACTCTTGGGGGAAAGTGGCCATGTTCCATGATTTTATGGAGTCGGTTGCACCAGACAAAATTAATTTTAACTCAGAGTCACACTTTTTATCATCGGGCCAATGGCGTGATCTGGATACACGCACCAGCTACGTGCGTAGTGTATATTGGTTAGCGACGTTATTGGGAATGGATGCCAACACTGGTTGGTTCTGGGCTCGTGACCCAGACGGGTCGCCTGAAGATAGGTTAGAAGGAGAGTTAGACTTCTTTGATCCAGGTTTAGGTGGTGCTTATGCGGGCTCGAATAATATGCAGCCCCACGTCACTAATGAAGTGACTCAGGTCATGTACGACTTGAACAGTTTTTCAGAAGAAATTATCGAACTACGTGAACAACCCCGTCCACTGCGTTTGTTTTATTCTGAAACCACAGCAATCAATACCGAAAATTACATGACTAAAGCTTACAAACTTTACGAAGAGTTATTCTTCGAAGGTGCACCTCTAGGTTTTGTGACCAAAAATATTATTCAAAAACAAGACAATAGCAGCTGGGATACAGTGGTTGTGTATAACAATCCTAACGTTAGTGATGCTGAATTCTCAGCCTTACAATCATACTTGAATACCGGCGGCACGATTATTCTTGATGCCAAAAGCTTACAGCTAAACGAGTAC
The DNA here is from genome assembly GCF_009796765.1 of Paraglaciecola sp. L3A3. Classification (NCBI taxonomy): domain Bacteria; kingdom Pseudomonadati; phylum Pseudomonadota; class Gammaproteobacteria; order Alteromonadales; family Alteromonadaceae; genus Paraglaciecola; species Paraglaciecola sp. L3A3. Next base: position 4,203,507 of record NZ_CP047023.1, on the reverse strand, counting down.
GGCAAGAAACGTTCGCAAAAACTAGTGGCAGGTAAAGGCAAGCTAATTAAGTTAGAAGCCGGTGCCAACATTGCTAAAATCAAGCAAGTTGCCTTAGCTGAAGTGGCTGAGCACATGCCAGATGTGCTCATTGCCGAAGACAACGGTGAAGCCTACAAAGCGACTACATGGCGCACAGTACAACAAGCGGATGGTAGTTATTTAGTGAATATACTCAACGTTGGTCATAACACAGCTAAATTAGATTTAACCCTAAGAAACGGTAAGTCTGTTGTTATCACTGATTTAATGACTGGCAATGTTTTAACGACTGAATTTGAATTGGCTTCAGAAGGCATATTATTGTTAGAGGTAAAAGCGCAATAATAATTAGCTTTATATATGTAAGCCTAAATGGCACCGCTAGGTAAACGCGGTGCTTTTTTTTGCTAAATTTTTACTATGTTATTGATGTTGAATAAAAAACGTAATCTAAAACTCCACATAAATAAAAACTGCTAATTAAAAACCGCTGGACGCACTGCTAGTGACTACTTATCATTGCCGGCTGTTATTTAAGTTAGAAAGAATAAATGAATCCTGTTAGCTCTTCGTGGAACTGCCCTTCTTGTCAAAGTGCCTTAGTATTAAATAATAGAACTTGGTGTTGTGAGAATAATCACAGCTTTGATATGGCTAAAGAAGGTTATGTTAATTTGTTATTAGCCCATCACAAAAACAGCAAAGAGCCAGGTGATAATAAAGGTATGGTCAATGCTCGCCGGGCATTTTTAGAACAAGGCCATTACCAACCGCTAGCAGAAAAGCTCAGTCAATTAGTTGCAGACTATTTTCGCACCGTAGAAAATCAAAATGATTTGAGCTTTTTTGATGCAGGCTGTGGTGAAGGGTATTACATGAATGTAATTAGCCAATTTGTTCAATCTGCAGGCATGACTTGTGCCTATAGTGGTATAGATATTTCAAAAAATGCAGTACTAAAAGCCGCAAAAAAATATAAAGATAATCAATTTGCAGTGGCAAGTACCTATCATCTGCCTTTACCAGCTGTTAGCCAAAATGCAGTGTTACAGATATTTGCCCCAAGTAGCGAACAAGAAATATTGCGGGTGCTGAAAGCTAATGGTCTTTGGCTAACAGTAAACCCAGCAGCTAATCATCTGCATCAACTTAAACAAGCACTATATGATTCGCCCAGCGAGCATAAAGATAACTCCAGTCTGCCTGCAGGATTTATCTTACAGAGCCGAATTAACTTAGGTTTTGATGTGCCACTTACTACTGAAGCTGCAAGAGAAAATTTGTTAATGATGACCCCTTATTATTGGTCTGCCACTGAACAAAAAAAACAACAGCTAATTCAAGACTTGCAGTTAGTGACCACTGATTTTGATATTAGTTTGTATAGCAAGTTAGCGTAAACTTTTATGTTACCAATTAATGGTAGTTAAGCCCATGTGCAGGTTTTTCTTGTAAGGCGTAATTAATATCTTTATTGGCTTCTGTTAAGGCTTCGGAACAATGTTGGAAAAAAGCAACCTTAGTGGCATAACCCACAGCGCAACTAATCGCACATTGCATTTTGTTCTTTAGTCTGAGTAATAGCCGTGTTGCGGCTTCAGCTCGGCCAGTAATGGAATAAGCATGGGCTAGCATAATAGCTGAGGACGTTAAACTAGTAGTCAGCTGTGGGGACTCTAGACGGTTATCAAAGATTATCTCGGCGGTTTCAAAAGCGGCGCCTAATAGTTGAATCGCTTCTTCAAATTGGTTCTTATGTAGCTTTTTCTCGGCTAATTTAGTGAGTTGTAAAACATTGTCAAAAGCTTGCTGTGGATTTTCATCCACCCAAGCTCTGTGTTGAATACAAATATATTGATATTCGACCATAACAGCTCTCCTTATTGATTCATTTTCTTTTTTATGACAGCTTTTGAGTTGCAGAATGTTGATTGTTCTTGTGTAGGCTGCTGTAAAAAGTAGGTGTGTAATATGTTGATTTCATTTACTTTTTGGTTATATTTTGCAGGTTCTAACATTTCGAAAAGTAAAGGTAATAATCGTTTTATATAGAGGTGACAGTGTTGGCGCCATGCAAGGGGTAATGCGTTGTCACACATAGTATCAATTAACGTGTCTATCACACGCATATGGGCTGAACGCACACTTTTTAGCTGTTTAAGATTTTTTGCCCTTTGTAATCCAATATGTACGTAGCTGCTAATAATCCCTAAATCTTTACTTTGGTTATCGCAGTAACGAACGGTTAATTCAATCGCTGAAAATGTAAAACAATAATTAATTGACATGGTTTCATTGTAAATGAGAATGATTTGCATTTAACTTATTGCAGGCAGGTCAAATAGTCAAGCACGAAATTAAAAAAATGATGAGAGATTGTGAAGAATAACTCACTGTAAGCAGAGTGACTCTGCTTACAGTTAAAGATAATTACTGATTTTTATATGAACGTTTAGCAGAAAAGTGGGTTAAGTTTTTAATGCCTTGGCTTAATAGGTCGGTATTAATTGGGGTAAATAATTCTTGGCTGTTGTCTAAATCAAATATTTTGACACTACCATTGTTCATTATTTCGATTCTCTGATTGTTATTTAGTAATAAAACTTTACTGCCTTGGGTGCCTACTACGTAATTAACACCAGAGTTTGTGGTTAAACTATTGCCTGTACTATAAGTTCTGGTTTGAGCATTACAGCCTAATAAAGTGAGAGCTGTCGGTGCTAAATCTTCCTGACTCGATAACACTTTGTTTAATGGAATATTGGTAAATAATAATTGTTTTAAATTATCAGCACTGGCTAGATTAGTGATGATTATTTGGTATTCAGCTAAAACAGAATCAGTTAATAACTCTGATAATTGTTTGGCTTCAATAAAGCCCACAGACAAATTGCTGTTAGCATTTGTTATTTTTTGCTTGAACTGTGCCCAATCTGCAATGAATGGATTAAGAGGTTCTTGCTTATTGTTGGGTAAATATAAGGATACATCCAAACCCATTGAACGAGGTAAGTTGAGTAGAATAGGTTGATATTCTTGCAATGATTGGTGATACAACTCAGGTAGACCATATAAAATGGAATTAATCCCGCTGATTGCTGAAGAATGAAATCCATAGTGATTTTGCCCTTTCACTAACCCCGGTATTTGTTGAGGAACCTTACCTTCAGCTATCGCTAATAACAGTACTTTACTACTTTTATTCACAGGGCAATATACTGGTGACGAAGGGTAAGAAATACCTTTCAGAGTATGATTAAACTGCAAAGCTTTACGTTGTTGATAATCTTCAATATCTAACAGGCTATAGCGTGCCATTAAGGTTTTTGCAGTGGCAGGGTAAGACAGTGGGAATATATTGTCTTGCTGCACTATGGGTTGATATAAATTGGCATCAGCCCAAACGTGTAATGCATGACTTGCGACAAAACAACTGACAAAAAAGCCACTGATAGGAAATCCCCAGCGACGTTTTTGTAGCCTATCAATTCGAGCCCATAATGCATTAGCCACAACCAGTTGAAACGACAACCAAGCTAAAAATAGAAATAACAAATATCCCCATTGCTGCCAACTAAATTGAGCAATAACAGTTTGTGCTTCATGTCTGATGATATCAGCAGAGTTGATACTTAGGTGCACACCATATTTATTGTAAAGTAGGGCGTCAAAACCAAGGGAAGCTAAGCCCAATGCAGCCAAAATTGAACTGACTATTTTCACGGTTTTAGCATTTTTGGCTAGATAACATAAAGGCAGTATCAAGATTACGAAGGCAAAAAAAGTTAGAAAGCCAACGTGGCTTACCCAATTTACCAATAAATATACCACTCCCAATGTTGTTTCAGGCATAGGAGAGTTTAAGATATAAATGCCGGCTATAGTGATGGCAATGATAATATTTAACAAAGTAAACCAATGTCCCCAATTGACTAATTGGGTAACTAATTTTCGACGTGGAGTTTCAGTTAAGATCATTGAGAGTGTAAGCCCTTAATTTTTTTATTTTCCATTGATACTTTTTAATAGCACTTGTGTAAACTGTTCAGCCATTTGTTTACGTTGTTTTTCGTTAACTTGTTGCTGAAAAATATTAGTAATGAGATTACCCAAGACCATAAGTGAAAGGTCGCGATTGGCTTGATGTTTTTCAAGTGCGATAATAATGTCATGCATGATAGCCTCAAATTGGCTATCAGAATATTTGGATTGTTGCGGCATGTGCTGTGCTCTAAAAATTTTACGAATAATATTATCGCGATAGTAACAATGGTCTGGTTAAATTGCGAATAAACAAACATTAACAGGCTAATTTAATTGAATTTAACTAAGGAAATAATGTGAGTGCGTTAATTCACCACTTTGTTGTACATCAACTAGCAGTCAATCAACAAGAAGAATTGACTCTGGTTCCAAGGGCTAGTTGCTTTGACGTTAGTCCAGAAATTGAAAACTTAGCCCAACAAATTAATCATGCTTTTAATACTAAGCCGGGTAAAGGGGTTGGTTGTTTTGTTGAACCTCAGGCTGAAATCGTCAGTGTCAGCGTTGAAAGCGAAGACGAGTCTGAGCAAACTGTATTAAAACCTCATGCGGTGCAATTCAAAACTTTGTTAGAAAAAATGCAGAGTGAAGAAATTGATTTTGTTGAGTTTAGTATCCAAGCTAGCGAGTTGTTAAAAAAATCTTTGATCGATACCGGTACATTAGAAACTGGCTTTGTAGTGTTTAGTCATTATCAGTTTCTTGCCACAGATTATTTAATGATTGCCATGATTAATACTAAACAACACGTTGAAATTAATCGTGAATTAGAATTAAGCAGTAGTGATCATTTAGATTTAGCGAAAATGCAATTAGCTGTCAGGATCGATTTAACTCAGTTAGATGTGAGTGCTGAACAACAAAGATATATTAGTTTTATCAAAGGTCGAATGGGCCGTAAGGTGTCAGACTTCTTCATGCATTTTATTGGTTGTGAAGAGTTGGTTGATGTTAAGCAACAAAATAAACAGTTACTTACCACTGTTGATGCATTTTTAGCTGCTGAGGAGTTAGATCCTACAGAGAAACATCAAGCTAGAGAGGCGGTTTCTGATTATTACAAAGAAAAACTGGAAATGGGCGAAGACATTCAGATCCAAGAATTAGCCGCAAAATTGCCTAGTGACCATGTTAGTTTTGAACAGTTTAATCAAAATGCAGAACAACCTGTTGAAGAACAATTTCAAGCAGATCGAAGTGCTTTAAAAACACTAGCCAAGTTTGCTGGGCAAGGCGGTGGCATATCTTTAAGCTTTGAACGCAAATTATTAGGTGACAGAGTCAGTTATGATGCTGGCTCAGATACTTTGATGATCCGTGGTATACCACCTAATCTCAAAGACCAGTTATTAAAATCACAAAGTTGATATTAGCCGACTAGGTTTCTTATCAACTTGTTTTAACCATTTATTAAAGTAGACACAATTTTATATGCAATTATTCGTTAATGATTTAACCGTTATGGACTTTTCTTACTTATGCGCTGAGCGGGGTATGGTGGGAGAAAGCTGGATTGTCGATGTGATCCTCAACGGTGACCTTAATGAAGAGAGTATGGTGTTAGATTTCGGTAAGGTAAAAAAACAACTTAAATTTTTGATTGATGAATATATCGATCATAAATTATTGGTACCTGTCGATCATAGTTTTAGTATGATCAACCGTGATGAAAAAAACGATATAGTTAAAGTAGATTTCATCCGTCCTAATGATCATTCTATTCATTTAAATTGTCCAGCAGAAGCTTACGCTTTTATCTACTCAGAGCAGGTGACTATGCCTTCTGTCAGTGATTATTTAAAAGACGTGATAGCCACGCACTTACCAGAAAACGTACAAGGTATTGAACTAATCCTTAGAGCAGAAGTGATTAATAGCCCTTTTTATCACTATACCCATGGTCTTAAAAAACATGAAGGTAATTGCCAACGTATTGCCCATGGCCATAGATCAAAAGTGCTAGTGTTTGAAAACCAACAACCTAGCAACCTTTGGCAAGAGTATTGGGCAAAACGTTGGAGTGATATTTATATTGGCTCTGAAGAAGATATAGTTAATGAGAGTGTCACCAACCTCAAAGTAGATAACATCGACTTTTCTCAACACTTTGTTTTTGCTTACGAATCATCTCAAGGCCGTTTTGAAATGGCTATTCCTAAAGCCGAAGCTGAATTGATCCAAACAGATACAACGGTAGAGTGTTTAGCCCAATATATGTTAGAAGAGCAGCAGCGATTATCTCCTAATAATGAATTTAAAGTTTTAGCCTTTGAAGGTGTAGGTAAAGGGGCGATAGCTCATGCTTAAACACCTTGGTATGTTACTACTTACTATCGCTAGCTTTGCTGTATTTTCAGCTGATATTCAGTTGCAAGGTGAACTCACTCAAGGCAGTCTAGTTCGTGGTAAATTACCGGCTGGCAGTCAAGTATGGTTAAACGACAAGTCAATTAAAGTATCCAAAGAGGGACATTTTGCTTTTGGCTTTGGTCGTGATGCGGCATTAACTCATCAACTCAGCTGGCAAGACACACAAGGGCAAAAGCATCAACAGTCACTCACGTTAATAAAACGTACCTACCAAGAACAAAAAATTGAAGGGGTGGAAAGCAAATACGTCAGCCCGCCTAAAGAAGTATTAGACAGAATTAAACAAGACAATTTACAAGTGGCTAAAGCCAGAGCAACTGACTCTAGTCATTTGTTTTTTACTCAAGATTTCATCTGGCCAGCTGAAGGGCCAATCAGCGGGGTTTATGGTAGCAGACGAGTGTTTAACGGTGTACCTAAACGCCCCCATTTTGGTGTAGATGTAGCGGGGCCAACGGGTACGCCTGTATACGCACCAGCCGATGGCATAGTCACCTTATTTGTGTCAGATATGTATTACTCAGGTGGCACTATGATTATCGATCACGGCTTTGGTGTGTCTTCAACCTTTATCCATTTAAGCAAAGGCCACGTAAAAGCCGGTACCAAAGTCAAACAAGGGGACTTGGTCGCTGAAATTGGTGCCACAGGCCGTGTGACTGGCGCTCACCTAGACTGGCGGATCAATTGGTTTGGTGAAAGATTAGATCCGGCATTGTTGGTGCCCAAGCGTTAATGGAGAGATTTACATCCTAAAGCTGATTTTTCACGAAAAAACATTAAAAGCTTAAAATTTATACTCGCGTTTTGGAGCAACTTCTGTATAATTCGCGCCCTGCCCAGTTGCCCCCGCTTTGGGAAAGCGGATAAATCATACGACTCGAAGGGGTCAAAGTATTGATTTTTAGCGGTTTCTTGCAGATTGTAAAGATGGCTTTAATAAGTATCTATACAAGTAGAAACCAAAGTAACGATTATTATATTTTTCGGGTAATTAAAAATGAAAACTTTTGTTGCAAAGCCAGAAACGGTAAAACGTGAATGGTATGTGGTTGACGCCGCAGACAAAACACTTGGTCGTTTAGCGACTGAAATCGCAAGCCGCCTACGTGGCAAGCATAAGCCAGAGTACACACCTCATGTGGACACTGGTGACTATATAGTAGTGATCAACGCTGATAAGATTACTGTCACTGGCAACAAAGCCAAAGGCAAAATCTATTATTCTCACTCTGGTTATCCGGGCGGTCTTAAAGACACAACTTTTGAAAAGTTGCTAGCTCACAAACCAGAAATGATCATTGAAAAAGCGGTTAAAGGTATGTTGCCTAAAGGTCCTCTTGGACGCGATATGTTCCGCAAAATGAAAGTATACGCAGGTCCTGAGCATAATCATGCTGCTCAGCAGCCTCAAGTATTAGACATTTAAGGAATATTACAGATGGCAGATAATCAATATTACGGCACTGGCCGACGCAAAAGTTCTACCGCTCGTGTTTTCCTTCGTGCAGGTAGTGGCAACATAGTTGTTAATAAACGTCCTCTTGACGAGTTCTTCGGTCGTGAGACTGCACGTATGATCGTGCGTCAACCACTAGAACTAGTTGAAATGACAGAGAAGTTTGACCTTTACGTCACCGTTGCTGGTGGTGGTATTAGTGGTCAAGCTGGTGCAATCCGTCACGGCATTACACGTGCTTTGATGGAATTTGACGAAACACTTCGTCCAGCATTACGTAAAGCGGGCTTTGTTACTCGTGATGCACGTAAAGTTGAACGTAAGAAAGTTGGTCTTCATAAAGCACGTAAACGCCCACAATTCTCAAAACGTTAATTGTCAGGCGATATTCTTACCAAAGAATACGTTCAAAAAACCCGGCTTATGCTGGGTTTTTTTTTGTTAATAAATTATTAAAATTCCCCATTCTGTCTATTTATACTGCTAAATTAGCTTAAGTGTCAGTTATTCTTCATTTTATTGGATAATTCCTTGTCTTTTATATGGGTTTTCTTTTATCATTTTCTGTTAATAAATATAGCTGTAATTTTTTCAGTGTTTGTACCGTTTTTTGATGGTCGACATCTGAAACGTTAAACCAATTCAACCCTCGGAGATAAGTGGATGAGCAATGTATCTTTAGATGCGCCCGATTCGTCTGAAGCTGAAAACCAACCAGACAATAGTACTAGGCGCAGATTTTTAACTGTTGCTACGTCTGTTGTTGGTGGTGTCGGTGTAGTCAGTGCTGCGGTGCCTTTTATTGCGTCTTGGAACCCAAGTATTAAAGCAAAAGCGGCAGGTGCAGATGTTGAAGCTGATATAAGTAAAATTGAACCCGGTCAGTTGATTCGAGTAATTTGGCGTAGTAAACCTGTATGGATTGCCCGAAGAACGCCTGAATTGTTAGCTTCACTAGCTGACTGGGAAGATCAACTTAAAGATCCTAACTCTGAAGAAGAGCAACAGCCAGAATTTGCTAAGAACACTTATCGTTCGTTGAAAGAAGAATTCCTAGTACTTGTAGGCATATGTACTCACTTAGGTTGTTCTCCTCAACATTTGAAAGATGGTGCCTTTGAACAATACGTTGAAGGTGTTCCTGAAGGTTTTTTCTGCCCTTGTCATGGTTCTAAGTTTGATATGGCTGGCCGAGTGTTTGACAATGTACCCGCTCCATTAAACTTAGTGGTGCCGCCTTATATGTTTCTTGACGACAACACTATCTTGATCGGTTCAGAAGAGGGGGCAGCATAGCATGTGGAAAAATTTAATGGATTGGGTAGAGTATCGTCTGCCAATTATGCGTGTTGCCAATATGCACGCCATTCAATATCCAGCACCTCGAAACATGAACTTTTGGTATATGTTCGGTTTCTTGGCAACCATTGTTTTAGTTAATCAAATAGTCACGGGTGTCTGGTTAACTATGAGTTTTACTCCCACTTCAGAAGGTGCGTTTGCATCCGTCGAGTACATCATGCGTGATGTCGAGTATGGCTGGTTACTGCGCTATATGCATAGTACTGGTGCTTCGGCATTTTTCATAGTTGTTTATCTGCACATGTTTAGAGGCATGATATATGGCTCGTATCAGAAACCTCGCGAGTTATTGTGGTTGTTTGGTATGTTTATCTATCTAGCCCTTATGGCTGAAGCCTTTATGGGTTACGTATTGCCATGGGGACAAATGTCTTATTGGGGGGCACAAGTAATTGTATCTCTGTTTAGTGCTATTCCAGTAATTGGCCCTGATTTAGTTATCTGGATCCAAGGTGATTATGTTATTTCTGGTGCGACACTTAACCGATTCTTTGCGTTACATGTTATCGCGTTACCTCTAGTCATTGTTATCTTAGTGTTTTTACACATTGTAGCCTTGCATGAAGTGGGTTCAAACAACCCAGATGGAACAGATGTTAAACGTAAGAAAGGTTCTTTGACTGAAGACGAAAAAACCAAGTTTAAAATCCATGAATATTACACTGACAAGTACGATATTGTTGACGATATAGTGCCTTTCTTCCCGCATATCGTATTAAAAGATTTAGTTGGCTTTAGTTTATTCTTAATTGCTTTCTGTTACATCATGTTCTTCAACCCAGAAATGGGTGGTTACTTCTTAGAGCATCCTAACTTTGAAATTGCTAACCCACTGAAAACACCAGAACATATTTTCCCAGTTTGGTATTTCACGCCTTTCTACGCGATATTGAAAGCGGTTCCCCATAAATTAGGTGGTGTAATCGCAATGTTTGCCGCGATTATTGCGTTAGCCTTATTACCTTGGATTGACCGTGGAAAAGTGAAGTCATGGCGTTATCGTTGTGGTTTACATAGATGGAACTTATTGACCTTTGCTGTGGTATTTATTTTCTTAGGTTACTTAGGTGGAACACCACAAGAGAATTGGAAAATTACTGCATCTCAGATTTTGACTATTATGTATTTTGGTTTCTTTGCGTTGCTTTATATCTACAGTAAGAACGAAAAAACTAAGCCAGTACCAGCGAGGATTACAGAATGAAGAAGTTGATTTTTGTTTTAACCATGCTGTTGCCATTTAGTGTATTGGCTGCTGGCGGTGGTGCACATTTAGATAAAGCTGACTATGACTTAACAGATAAAGCATCATTGCAAAATGGCGCTAAGATGTTTATGAATTATTGCTTAGGATGTCACCAAACTCAGTACCAACGTTATCAACGTACATTTGAAGACTTATCTATTCCCCTTGAACTAGGCAGTGCTAATTTACAATTTACTGGCGAGAAGCCTGGTGAGCATATTAAAAATGCTATGCCTACTGAATCTGGGGCTAAATGGTTTGGTGCGCCGCCTCCTGATTTAACGTTGGTCGCTCGTGTACGCGGTGCTGATTGGATCTATACCTATTTACGTACATTCTACGTAGATGATAGTCGTCCGTTTGGTGTGAACAATGAAGTGTTCCCTGAGGTGGGTATGCCTCACGTATTACAAGAACTCCAAGGTGTGCCTACTAAAACAACTGAAAAAACTTTAGTTGATGGTGAAATGGTTGACCGTTATATAGGGCTTACAGTGGATGGAAGTGGTGAACTAAGTCCTGCTGAATATGATACTGCGGTATTAGATTTGGTTAACTACCTAGTTTATGTGGGTGAGCCTTCACGTTTGACTTCAGAAAGTATCGGTCGCTATGTCATATTATTTTTGTTGATATTGTTTGTACTGGTTTATTTACTGAAAAAAGAATATTGGCGAGATGTACATTAATTCCACAAAACTTTTTGTTGAATTTAGTGTATAATCCGCGAAATTTTGAAAGGGGCCTTAAAGCCCCTTTCTTTTCTACCGTTAGTTAATCAACTAGTCATTAAAGGCAGTGGGTTAATAACCATGACGATGCATAACTCTTAAATATGCATTTAATGGGTAATTTAGGAGATATATAAATGGCTGTAGCCGCAAATAAACGTTCTATCATGACGTTATTTTCAGATACTTTAGACATATACAGTCACCAAACACGTATAGTGTTGGCAGAAAAAGGTGTGGGTGTAGAAATTAGTTATACTGACCCTACAAACCTACCTGAAGATCTACTTGATCTAAATCCTTATGGAACTGTCCCAACTTTGGTGGATAGAGAATTAGTTTTATATAATTCACACATCATCATGGAATATCTTGATGAGCGTTTTCCTCATCCTCCACTAATGCCTGTTTATCCTGTTTCTCGTGGTCAAAGTCGTTTGACTATGCACCGGATACAGAATGATTGGTATGTATTAGCTGAGAAAATTTTGAAAGCTGAAGGTGATGTAACAACTGCGCGTAATGAATTACGTGAAGCGTTGTTGAGTTTAGCGCCTTTATTTGCTGAAACGCCTTACTTTATGAGTGAAGAGTTTAGCTTAGTAGATTGTTATTTAGCACCTCTATTATGGCGTTTGCCTGCATTAGGTATTGAACTGACTGGTACTGGTAGTAAAGATGTTCGAACTTATATGAATCGCATCTTTGAACGCGCTTCTTTTAAAGCGTCACTAACAGATCAAGAACGTGAAATTCATAATCCACTGTAAGTGATAAAATAACGGGATAAATGACTCATGACACCTAATCAACCTTATTTGTTACGTGCATTTTATGAGTGGATAGTGGATAACAATTTCACTCCTTATGTTGTGGTAGATGCACATTATCCAGGTACTCAGGTACCTCAGGAGTTTGTGCAAGATGGTCAGATAGTTTTAAATGTCTCCCCATCATCAACAGGTAAATTACAATTAGGGTTAGACGAAATTACTTTTGAAGCTCGTTTTGGTGGTGTACCTAGAAGTTTAGTGCTTCCTTGCCCAGCAGTTTTAGCTATTTATGCTAAAGAAAATGGTGCAGGCACGGTATTTACGGTAGAAGAAAATATGTCTTCTGCTGAGTCTTCCGAGGAAAACTCGTTAGAAAAAAATGAACCACCGGCAGCTAAACCTAAAAAAGGTAAACCAACCTTGACTGTGGTTAAGTAGAACAATAAAACAAACGAATAAAAAAGCGCCTTAGTTAAGGCGCTTTTTTTATACAATTTTAAAAGCGCTATAAATATTCAAAAACTTTGATAACTTGTTTTACACCGTCAACGTGGCGAGTAACATCAACCACTATGTCTGCTTCTTGTTGGCTGATCAATCCCATTAAAAATACCTCACCATTTTCGACTTCTATCTCTATGTTCAAGCCATCTATTCTTTTATCAGCAATGAGCTTAGTTTTTACTTTTGAAGATAGCCATAAATCGTTTGCAGTTACGCTTGGGGGAATAGGCAGACCTAGACGAATTTGATTATGTATTTTCTTGATATGTTGAACTGAAGCGGCAAGTTTTCCTGCATGAACTATGAGTTCTTGGGTAGGGGCTTGGCCAACTAAAAGAGCAGTACCATTAAAAACTTGTATTGATATATTGGTTCGCGTTTTTATCGATTCATCAGAGCCTAAAGTGGTAGCTATGCGGCTGCTAGTGGTTTTATCATCAAGTTGAGTGCCCACTGTTCGATTATCATGAGCAACAGATACTGCACCTACACCAGCGCCAATAATTAACCCAGCACATCCTTGAAGCAATAAAGTAGTGGAAAGGGCGAAGGCAAGTGTCGTTATTTTATACATGAATATTATTCCTGGATGTTTTCTGGGAAAAGACAATTATCGATTCCATCACAAAGGCTGTGTACAACTAAATAGTGTACTTCTTGTATTCTAGAGGTTCGTTTCGAAGGCACTCTAATCTCAACGTCATTTGGTCCAACTAAACCCGCCATTTTACCCCCATCATTCCCCGTTAAGGCAACAATAGTCATATCCCGGCTGAGGGCTGCTTCCATGGCGCTCACTACATTCTGTGAGTTGCCGCTAGTCGATATGACTAATAAAATGTCACCAGCTTGACCTAATGCTCGAATTTGTTTGGAATAAACTTGGTCAAATTCGAAGTCATTGGCAATCGATGACAAAGTGGCGCCATCAGCGGTTAATGCTATAGATGGCAAACTAGGTCTATCACGTTCAAATTTATTGAGCATTAAAGAAGAAAAGTGTTGAGCACTGACAGCAGAACCACCGTTACCACAGCATAGTATTTTGTTGCCATTAATCAGTGCATTAACCATCATAAAAGTTGCGCTTGATATTGGCTCTGGTAATAGTTCTATTGCCGCAATTTTTGTCTGAATACTTTCAGTAAAATTGGCTTTAATGTGTTCTAGCATAGTGCTCCTTGTATAATATTTATCTGCTAAATCGCTCTAAGCTAGAGTGATGTTTTTTAGCCAGGTCACATTTTGTTGACGATTATTTCTGTCAATTCCAATGAGGTCAATCCTATGTGGAACAATACTAGGATTCAAATTTTTTTCTTGCATATAACACATTACAGCTGAAATAAATTTCCGCTGCTTTGATGAATGAAAATATTCAATAGCAGTGCCATGTGATTGGTTACTACGAAATTTCACTTCTATAAAAACTAGCTCGGTTTCATCTTGCATTATTAAATCAATTTCACCGCTACGACAACGATAATTTTTACTCAAAAAAATGAGTCCTTGCTGTTCCAAGTAATTTTGTGCGTAACGTTCAGCATCACTACCAATTAGTGGTGATAGTGCCTGTTTAATCCATTTCAAGACGTATTACCCGATCTCTGCTTATTTGAGCTAAGGGTAGTTTTCGTTTAATCATGCCAGAGGTAATTGATATTTCACCTGTTAATCCCGGACTAGATAATTGTGGTAAAGCTGCTAGCTGCCGTAATTGCGGAATAAAACTGTAAGCATCGTACCCCATGGCAAACAGTCTTAAGAGAGAGTCTTTACGTTGTGGCCATAATTGGTTGATTTGTGCTTTGAGTTTAGGCCATTTATGTTCTGGTAACAAAAAGGGCATGTCAGTAAAAGTAAGATTGCGCAGATCTCTCAAACTACCGTCAGTTTGACTTTGGCTATAACTACGAGATGAGGCGAATACAGAAAGAGATATTTCGGCAAATGAACTTAAACTGGCTTCAATAATTGGATTGAGTAATTCAGTTTCTTCAGGGTTAGCAAAAATGACAATGGCATCTATGTCCCTACGGTTTCTTTCTTCACCAAACACTTCGACGTTAGATAAATATTCAATTTGTTTAATCCGTGCTTTACTTTGATCAACATCTAACATTTCAGCTACTTGTTTACGCATGTCTTTATTATCTTTAAATATAATTACTTCCGGCAGGATAACTTCAGGGAAAGCTTGCCACTGCTGAACAAATGCTTGAGCCATTCGTTCAGTCACATTGTTGTTTGCGGCGAATATAATGGGCTTAGTTAATTTGCGCTGGTGAATGTGTTGAGCTAGTTGTTCTGCCTCGTCTTCAGGGGCTAACGAAAAATAGTAATGTTCTGCTAATTCAACTGGATTTTCTACAGCTAGTAATGAAGGAGACTTATTAGTTGTGTCTGTATCGATTCGATTCAGCGCCAATAATATTTTATCTTTTGGCAAAATTTTACTTAAAACTTCGATCTTTTCTTTTAATAATGGGCCTACTACTACATCATAATCAGCTACGAGTTGGTTTAACTCTTCTGGCGTTTTTAGAGCAGAATCAAAGAAGTGAATCTCTAAGCTTGAGGAGGCATTTTCAATCTGTTGCGCACTATTTTCAATTTGTTTATGTGCAGCTGTAAAATTTTTAATATCTTCCATATAAGCAGCAAAAAAACCATCTTTTATTACAGTACCTTGACTAGACAGCCTACCTGTTAAAGGAAGTAATACTGCGACACGTTTAGAAATAATTGGCTTTATTTCAATTGCTTGGGTGATATTTTTAGGGATGTTTTGTTGTAATACATGGCCCACGTTTTGCTTCTGCCATTTGACGACTTCTTGACTCAACTTTGTCGGAGTTAGAGCATATTTCTGGACAATAATTGCCAGTTGGAGCCAAGGTAATAAACTGTCATTTTTCCATCGAGCTTTTTCTAAATCAGCTAAGGTTAAGTGGCTAATTGCTTGCCAAATTTGTTCGCTTTTTTCGGTATCAGATAAACTGGTTTGCACTATTTCATTGGCTGCGTTCAACCATTCATTTTTACCTGAAAATAATCTAGAGCGCAGTATTGCCATGCGACTATTAGCAACATATTGTTGCTCTACTTTAGATAATAACTGTGCCGACTGTTGTGCATTTTCTGGGGAAATTGCGAAATAAGCTTCGGCCAATATTAGGTGAGCTTGGCTAACCAACTTCTCATTGCTTAATTCTGGGAGCAAAATGTTTAATAAATTAATGCTTTTAACGTGTTGTTGTTCAAGGTGCAGCATATGTGCTGCTTGAATGAGTAATTCATCTCTTTGTTGAGTGTCATTGTTCTGTTTAAAAACTTGACGAGCTTCAGCTAAATAAAATTGACTATCCCTGATTAATTCAGTGGTTTGGGTGGGGATGACAACTGTTTTTACTTTGGTTTTGGGCTTAGGTGTATTTGTGCAAGATGTTAGCACTAAAAATGCAACCCAAATACTCAAAAAAACTCTCATACTCATCACGGATATCCAAAAAATCAACAGCGTAATAGTTTATAGTATCGGAAATAAATATCTAGCAAGAATACTCGGTTAACGCATTTGTTAACGAGTCTTAGTGTATTCCTAAGGGGAAAAAAATTGCTTGAAACTAGTACTCTTTTTATCGTACCCACGCCTATCGGGAATTTGGAAGATATTACACACAGGGCATTGCGTATTTTGTCTGAAGTTGATTTGATCGCTGCGGAAGATACCCGTCATAGCCAAAAATTGCTGCAGCATTATAATATTTCAACCCGTTTGATTTCTTTACATGATCATAATGAATCGCAACGTGCAGTGCAGTTGATTAGTAAATTGAAATTAGGGGAAAACATTGCTTTGATTTCGGATGCAGGTACGCCTTTAATTAGTGATCCTGGTTATGGTTTAGTCAGTCAATGCCGAGAAGCAGGAGTTGAAGTGATTCCCTTGCCCGGACCCTGTGCGGCAATTACAGCTTTAAGTGCGGCTGGCTTAGCCACTGACAAGTTTCAATTTGAAGGTTTTTTACCGGTTAAAGCTGTCGCCAGACAAAATGCCTTAGGAAAATTGATAAAACAACCGAATACTTGTGTGTTTTATGAATCACCTCGAAGAGTGTTAGATACAGTTAAATTAATAGCTCAAGTGCTGGGGAATGACCGTCGTATCGTTTTGGCCAAGGAATTAACAAAAACCTTTGAAACCTTTTATTCTAATACTGCTGAGGCATGCATCACTTGGTTAGAAGCAGATATCAATCATCAAAGAGGAGAGTTTGTTTTAATGGTTGCAGGTGATAAATCAGATCAAACTGAAGTATCAGCCGAGGCGTTAAAGTTATTAACTCTATTAATGAAAGTGTTACCCTTAAAAAAGGCGGCTGCGATCACGGCTGAACAATTTGGTTTAAAGAAGAATCATCTTTACCAAATAGGTTTAGACTTATAAATATATGGATACAGGGGCTGTCATTTTATTTGCAGTAAGAGGCTTGTTTTTGATGTTTGTACCAGGAATAGTTAGAAGTGAAACAACGATTATTTGTACCGAATATAATTGATATTGAAGCAAGTGGTTTTGGCGCATTCAGTTATCCAATAGAGGTGGGTGTGGTAAATACTCAAGGACAGAAATTTTGCCGCCTTGTTAAACCCGTTATAGGTTGGGAGCATTGGGATGTTAAAGCTGAAAGTTTACATGGAATTAGCCGAGAACTTTTGCAAGCAAAAGGCGAGTCTGTTGTACAGTTATGTCTAGATCTCAATGTCTTCTTAAAAAATCAGGTTGTCTATTCAGACGGCTGGGTGGTAGACCAACCATGGTTAATTAAATTATTTGATGGCGCCAAAATTCCTATGAAATTCACTATCAGCCCTTTAGAAATGATTTTAAACGAACAACAAATGTCAGTATGGCATGTAACAAAAGATAAAGTTTGTGAGAATATGAATATCAGACGTCACAGAGCAAGTAGTGATGCCGCATTAATACAAAGCACTTTTGTTACCACACAAAAAATGTCATTCAGCCAATCGACTCATACGTAAAGTTCAAGGTAAATAACAATTTAAATAAGTGGTAATCCTATTCATTGTTCGTTATTTTACGCCGTCATTATTGGGAAATAATCTTTTTATAGCGAATAAATGTCTAAGTCACTTATTTTCAATATCAATTCTATTCATAAACGTTGGCATCTAGTTATCTAGATCGCTGGTGTTTAGCTGATTACTTAATGAGTAAACAGTCCAAGTACCATTCTATTTACCTCATTCTGACTATTAACTACCTTCACTGTTGTTCATTTATATAAAGTGGATGCGGTTGGGGGCTGGTTATTATGTTAATCCATAGTTTGAGCGGATCTATGGCCTACAGAGTTTCAATCTGTTTTTGATTATGTTGTGCCATTATGGCTATAGCCTGCACTCTTACTCGGTCATGGTTGTTCAGTGGCGGAATATAATAATAGATGTAAGTAAAGCATAGGTAGTGGGATCAGTAGGTCTTTTGATGACAATTATGTTCCCAAATTATTTGTTATATGAGCCAATTACTTGGATGTATTTTGTTGGCGTTGTCTGTGTGGTTTTAGGTATGCAATTATTAAAATGAAGATAGAAATTAAGCCTCAGCATGATAGGCAATTATTTGAATTACAAGTGGATACGATAGCTGAATATTTAACTATAAAAGGTTTTGTCATGCTCGCAGATTTTTTACCTGCAGAGTTAGCTCAGTTGTTGTTAGAAGAAGCACAAAATTTAGCGACTAATAAATTTACTATCGCAGGTATTGGGCGTAAAACTGATCAGCAAATCAATACCCGAATTCGAACGGATAAGACTTTGTGGCTAAATGGGACAAGTGAAGGGCAAAGGCAATATCTAGAGTTTATGGAGCTATTGAGAATTGGCTTAAATCGTAGGTTATTTATGGGCTTATTCGATTTTGAAAGTCACTTTTCTCATTACAAAGACGGGGATTTCTATAAAACTCATATAGATGCCTTTAAAGGACAAAGTAATCGGATCTTAAGCACGGTTTATTATCTTAATCACGACTGGTTAAAAACAGATGGTGGAGAGCTGGTGCTTTATGCAGAAAAAGACAATTCTGTGGCAGATATTATTTTACCTGTATTTAATCAATGTGTGATTTTTTTAAGTGATGTCTTCCCCCATGAAGTCAAAGTGAGTCATAAAGATAGATTTAGTATTGCCGGTTGGTTTCGCATTAATGCCTGTATTCAGGGGCAGCTTGATCCATCTAGATAATATAGATTGGTATTAGATAAAAAAAACGAGCCAGTGTTAGGCTCGTTTTTTGTATTATTCACGTCTTAAGCGCGATTGAAATAGTATTTAAACAATAACTATTTTACTTGCGTTAGTGCCGCCAATTGTTTCCATGACATCACCATAAGTCATGATGAATTGATCACCTTTTTCTAGTAATCCTTTTTCTAGCAATACTGCAACTACATCATTTTTAAGCTGACCTGGATCGCTGTCTCTTGAATCGAAAAAGACAGGCTTAACACCACGATAAAGAGCCATTTTATTCAATGTTCCCTCGTGTCTAGCAAATGCATAAATAGGCAAATTTGTAGTAATACGCGACATTAATAATGGCGTTGAGCCACTCTCAGTCAGGGCTACAATAGCTTTTATTGTTTTCAAATGGTTTGCCGAATAAACTGCACTTAAGGCAACTGTTTCGCTAACCGTACTGAATGTTTGATCCATACGGTGTTTTGAAATAGTCACACTTGGGTGAGTTTCGGCTCCGATACAAACACGAGCCATAGCTTCTACTGTTTCGACTGGAAATTCACCAGCAGCTGTTTCAGCTGATAACATCACAGCATCTGTGCCATCAAGCACAGCGTTTGCCACATCCATTACTTCCGCACGAGTCGGCATTGGACTAGTAATCATCGATTCCATCATCTGGGTCGCAGTGATAACAATTTTATTTAACTGTCTTGAACGCGCAATCAGTTTTTTCTGTACGCCTACAAGTTCAGCGTCACCAATCTCAACACCTAAGTCACCACGGGCAACCATAACTGCATCAGATGCTCTAATGATATCGTCGATAGCTTCATCAGAAGCAACAGTTTCAGCACGTTCTACTTTGGCACAGATTAATGCATTACAACCGGCTTTTACTGCAAGCTGACGTGCGTAGTCTAAATCAGCACCTGAACGAGGAAATGATACTGCAAGATAATCTACGCCGATTTCAGCGGCAGTAACGATATCTTTTTTGTCTTTTTCTGTTAGTGCTTCAGCAGACAATCCACCGCCTTGACGGTTGATACCTTTGTTATTAGATAATTTACCGGCAACGGTTACGACAGTATGCACTTTATTACCTTCAACACTGGTCACTTTTAATTGAATACGACCATCATCCAATAACAATACGTCGCCATCGCTAACGTCTTGTGGCAGGGCTTTATAATCTATACCAACAGCTTCTTGGGTACCTTCATCACGACCCATATCGGCATCTAGGATAAAATGATCACCTATCTTTAAGATAATTGAACTGTTTACAAATTTCGCAACACGAATTTTAGGACCTTGCAAGTCACCTAAGATGGCGACATATTTCCCTAATTTTTTTGCTGCTGCACGTACTTTATTAGCACGGTTTATATGATCTTCGGCAGTACCATGAGAGAAGTTCATTCTTACTACATTGGTGCCAGCTTGGATGATTGCTTCTATTTGTTCCACTGTATCAGTAGATGGACCAAGTGTAGCGAGGATTTTTGTGCGTCTTAACATAGTATTTAGTGCTCTGTTGTTATGGCAAATTTATGACCTTTTTCATTGCTGCCTAATGGCAATGAAAAGGGGAATTAATTCCAACAAGTTTAATCTTTTTATTACAACTAACCAAGTCGTTAGTTGTAAATTAACAAAATTGTAATTTAATTACGAAAAATCATAGTAAAAAAAATGCAAAATGTGAAATTACTTATAACTGTTGTGGGGTGTTTATCTTTTTTTTTATGAAATTAAGTTCTATGACTTATCAAACCTAGAACCTCTTAACGTATCTTTTACCCGTTTTAAGTTTTCACGGAACTTGTTTCCACGTCTCAGGGTAAATCCTGTTGCTAAAATGTCGATTAAGGTTAATTGTGCGATTCTTGAAGCCATTGGCATATACATATCTGTGTCTTCTGGTACTTCAAGAGATAATACTAAATTACATTCTTTAGCTAATGGACTGTCTTTAGATGTTATACCCATTACAGTGGCATCATTACTGCGGGCAATTTGTGCTATTTCTACTAAACTTTTGGTTCGTCCCGTATGAGAAATAAGTACTACTACATCATCTTCACCACAATTCATACAACTCATACGCTGCATTAATATATCTTCAAAGTAAACAACGGGAACGTTGAATCTGAAAAATTTATTCAATGCATCATGAGCTACAGAAGCAGAGGCTCCTAAACCAAAAAATGAGATTTTTTGTGCTTGAGTGAGGAGGTCTACCGCTCTATTTATCGTGCTAATATCAACTGATTGTCTTGCAACTTCTAAGGATGCCATGGTCGATTCGAATATCTTTTTTGTATATTCTTCGGTGCCATCATTCTCATCTACATGTCGGTTTACGTATGGCGTACCATTGGCAAGACTTTGAGCTAAATGTAGTTTAAAATCTGGGAAACCTTTAGTGTCAAGTCGTCGACAAAATCGATTAACTGTGGGTTCGCTAACTCCTGACATTTTAGCTAAGGTCGCAATACTGCAGTGGATAGCAGTTTGTGGGCTGTTCATAATGACTTCTGCTACTTTACGTTCAGATTTACTGAATGCAGAGTCGTGATGTGTTATTTTTTCTAGAATATTCATACTTATACTAAAAACTTCATTATAATTGTCCACTATAGAAAGTTACATTAACTCTCTCACTTAAGATAAGGGTACTAGAGTTGTAATTTTTTAACAGAAAATCTTTCTAAATTAGGCGAATAAAGGCCTAAAACCTAGAATTTAGCCAGTCAAACTGGCATGAAAGTTGTAATTTTACTACATTTTGTGTTAAATTTTACATCATAATTCTGCTTCTCAGTGTGTATCACAGGGGAAGCAGGCAACTATATTTAAACTATATTAAGTAGGTAGATAAAAAATGGTTTTGGAAAATTCATTCGAACCTTGCGATTTTGTATTGTTTGGTACCAAAGGTGACCTAGCAAGACGTAAACTTTTACCCTCCCTATATCAACTTGAAAAAGCCGACTTGATCCATGCCGACACCAAAATTATTGGTGTGGCTCGTCAAGATATCAGCAAAGAAGAATATGTGGCATTGGTGAAAGAGAATATTGAAAAGTTCTCTAAAGAAGCGTTGTGTGCAGAAACATGGGGGCGTTTCCAAGAGAAATTAGATTACGCCTGTGTCGATATGAAAAATATCGAAAGTTATAAAGCTTTTAAAGAAATCGTCGATCCAAAACGGATTATGGTTTGTTATTTTGCCACCCCTCCTTCTATTTTCGGTGATATTTGTCGCGGCCTTAAAGCAGCAAAAATTATTGATAAAAGCATGCGTGTTGTTCTTGAAAAGCCAATTGGTCATGACTTGGAATCGTCAAAAGTTATTAACGACCAAGTGGCAGAGTTTTTTGAAGAGCGCCAGATTTATCGAATTGACCATTATCTAGGTAAAGAAACGGTTCTGAACTTAGTGGCATTGCGCTTCGCTAACTCAATTTTTGCCACTAACTGGGATCATAACTGTATTGATCATGTACAAATCAGTGTGGCTGAGTCTGTTGGTATTGAAGGGCGTTGGGGCTATTTCGACGAAGCTGGGCAAATGCGTGATATGGTGCAAAACCACCTATTACAAATTTTGACTTTGATTGCTATGGAACCACCGGCTACCTTAGACGCTACGAATATTCGTAACGAAAAACTTAAAGTTTTAAAAGCATTACGTCCGATTGATGCTTCGAATGTTCGTCAAAACACAGTACGTGGGCAATATGTTGAAGGCTTTATTAAGGGCCAAGAAGTGCCTGGTTATTTAGATGAACCTGATGCTAACCAAGAAAGCACAACAGAAACATTTATCGCATTAAAAGTTGAAATAGATAACTGGCGTTGGGCTGGTGTACCTTTCTACTTGAGAACTGGTAAGCGCTTACCTAATAAGACTAGTGAAGTAAATATTTTCTTTAAACGTCAGCCACATAACTTATTTAAAGCTAGCTTTCCTCAGTTGCCGCCAAATAAGTTGACTATTAGATTACAGCCCGATGAAGGTGTAGAAGTTACTGTTATGAATAAAGTGCCAGGTTTAACCGGTACTGGTCATATGGATCTACAAAAATCAAAATTAAACTTGAGTTTCTCTGAAACCTTTAAAGATGATCGTATTGCAGATGCCTACGAAAAATTACTTCTTGAAGTGATGATGGGAAATCAATCGTTATTCGTACGTCGTGATGAAGTTGAGGCCGCTTGGACTTGGGTTGATGGTATTTTGGCTGCTTGGGCACATAGTAATGAAGCGCCAGAACCCTATCAAGCTGGTACTTGGGGACCTGTATCTTCTATCGCATTATTAGCTCGTGAAGATAGAGCATGGTTTGAAAGTCGCGCAGGGAAAAAATAATGGCATTAATGAAATCGTTATATACAAATACAAAACAGTTAAATAGATCATTTGCTGGAAACATTTGTCGCTTATTAAGAGCTGGAATCGAAGAGAATGGTCGAGCTAGTTTAATTGTATCTGGTGGTAAAACTCCGGCCGAGCTATTCACTGCTTTGTCTAATGCAAATTTAGAATGGGATAAAGTTGATATCAGTTTAGCTGACGAGCGTTGGGTTGATAATTCTGATGAGGCTTCTAACGAAAAAATGTTACGTGCTAAGTTACTAGTTAATAATGCTGCGAGCGCCAATTTTGTGCCACTTAAGACACAACATGCAAATGCTGAAGATGCAGTACAAGAATGTACTGCTAATTTACAAAGTATGCATACACCTTTTGATGTTGTAATTTTAGGTATGGGGGAAGACGGACACACTGCGTCATTATTCCCTTGCTCAGAACAGATTGCTGCCGGCTTAGATTTAGAATCAGAGAATGCCTACATTGCAGTGCAACCCACTTCCGCGCCTAATCAGAGAATGTCTTTAACTTTACCTGGTCTATTGAACAGCAAACAGATATTTTTACATTTAACAGGCGAAGGCAAAAAAACAGTGTTAGAAACTGTGATGTCTGGTGACGATGAATTAGCTATGCCTATTCGCGCCGTAATTAAGAATGCCGAAGTTAAATTAATGTGGGCGCCATAATTAACGTTTAAACGTTAGGAGACAATTGTGAACACTCTTATCCAAGAAGTAACAGAACGAATTATTGAACGCAGTCAGCACACGCGTAAAGCATATTTAGAAAAAATTGAAGCTGCTCGTTTGAAAGGGCCCCATAGAGGCGTATTGTCTTGTGGTAATTTAGCCCATGGTTTTGCTGCTTGTAGTAGTGAAGTTAAGGCTGATTTAACGAGTATGACTAAGGCGAATATCGCCATAGTTTCTTCATACAATGATATGTTATCAGCACATCAGCCATATGAAGATTATCCCGCTAAACTAAAAAAAGCCATAGCGGCAGTTGGCAGCATTGCTCAACATGCTGGTGGCGTTCCTGCTATGTGTGATGGTGTGACTCAAGGTACACCTGGCATGGATCTAAGCTTATTGAGCCGCGATGTGATTGCTATGTCAACTGCGGTTGGCCTGTCTCATAATATGTTTGACGGTTCATTGATGTTAGGGATTTGCGATAAAATCGTACCTGGTTTATTAATGGGCGCGCTTAGTTTTGGTCATTTACCAACTATATTTGTCCCTGCAGGTCCTATGCCTTCAGGTCTTCCAAACAAAGAAAAAGCCCGTGTGCGTCAAGCATATGCTGAAGGCAAAGTAGGTCGAGCTGAATTATTAGATGCTGAATCTAAATCTTATCACTCAGCTGGTACTTGTACCTTTTATGGTACTGCGAACAGTAATCAGTTAGTAGTTGAGACAATGGGATTGCATTTACCTGGATCATCGTTTGTAAACCCAGGTACTCCCTTACGTGATGCATTAACCGATGCTGCAGCTCGACAAATAACACGCATTACTGACTTAGGCACTGAATATCGTCCAATAGGTAAAATTGTTGACGCTAAATCTATTGTTAATGGACTAGTTGCATTGTTGGCAACAGGTGGTTCAACTAATCACACTATGCACTTAGTAGCAGTGGCTAAAGCGGCTGGTTTTATCATTAATTGGGATGATTTCGCTGATATATCAAGTGCAGTTCCTTTATTAACTCGTATATACCCTAATGGTTCTGCAGACATTAATCACTTTACTGCTGCCGGTGGTATGGCGTTATTGTTTAAAGAATTATTAGAAGGTGGTTTGTTACACAATGATGTGTTGACCATTTGTGGTCAAGGTTTAGAGCAATACACTAAAGAGCCTATGTTAGAAAATGGCGAGTTAGTGTGGCGTGATGGGCCGACTGAATCTTTCGATAAACAAGTTATCGCCAGTGTCAAAGAGCCCTTCAAAGTTGACGGTGGATTATCTGTATTATCAGGTAATTTAGGACGAGCAGTTATGAAAATATCAGCCCTTAAAACGCCTCATTGTCATATTAAAGCACCTGCAGTGGTCTTTGAAGATCAACATGAATTACATGCAGCTTTTAAAGCGGGTGAATTAGAAAAAGACTGTGTTGTTGTGGTCCGTTTCCAAGGTCCTGTTGCTGTCGGTATGCCTGAACTACATAGTTTGACTCCGCCACTAGCCGTATTACAAGATCGTGGTTTTAAAGTCGCATTAGTCACTGATGGACGTATGTCTGGTGCCTCAGGTAAAGTACCTGCTGCCATTCATGTGACGCCTGAAGCGATTAAAGGTGGGATGTTGGCTAAGTTGAAAACTGGCGATATGGTTGAGTTAAATACTGAAACTGGCGCGTTAGACGTCTTAGTTAGTGATGATGAATTAGCTAAACGTGAAGCTAAGGTGTTAGATGTGACTTCAAATCAAATCGGTATGGGCCGTGAAATGTTCGCCGGTTTACGTAATACACTAACAGGTGCCGAAGAAGGTGCCTGTTCATTATTTTTCGGACAGGAATAAGTCAATGTCTGCTAACTTCGTTGCCGATGTAGGCGGAACTAATATCCGTCTTGCACAAATTGATAACGGCCAATTGAGCCATATTCGTAAATATTTGTGTAGTGATTACGCTACTATTGGTGAAGTCATCAACAAGTATTTTGCTGAATATCCAGAAGTGACATTTACTTCAGGTTGTTTAGGTGTGGCTTGCCCGGTGACCAGCGACACTATCAGTATGACCAATAATAGTTGGCAGTTTTCTGTTAAAGAATTACAGGCTGATTTAGGCTTAACTTGGTTAGGTGTGATCAATGATTTCACAGCTGTGGCTTATGCTGTCACTGTTTTAACCGATGAACAAAAAGTACAAATTGGTCCCGGTCAAATTATTGAAAATGAAAATATTGCAGTGTTTGGTCCAGGTACTGGTTTAGGGGTGAAACATTTAACGCCTGCAGTACAAGGTTGGTTAGCATTGGATGGCGAAGGTGGTCATGTGGATTTTGCCGCCGTAGATGAAGTCGATATTGCTATTTTGCAATTCTTAACTAAAAAGTTTGGCCATGCTTCTGCTGAGGAAGTGTTATCAGGTCGAGGTTTAGTTCATATATATCAAGCTATAGCTGAGTATAGAGGGGTTGATTTTCCTTTAACTGAAGCTGCTGATATTACCGAATCGGCGCTAGATGGTAGCTGTGACTTGTGTGTCGCTACCTTAGCCCAATTCAGCAAAGTTTTGGGTAGCTTTGCTGGAAATCTTGCCCTTAATTTGGGGACGCGTGGTGGCGTATATATTGGTGGTGGCATTGCCCCCCGTTTCACCGACTTTATTCGAGAAAGTGGTTTTAGAAATCGGTTTGAAGCTAAGGGTCGTTTTCGTGACTACGTAGCCGGAATACCGACTTTTATTATCACTGAGCCCGATCATGGCTTGATCGGCGCAATGGCCTATTTAAATCAAAATTGTAAAGGTTAAGTACCATGTCAAAAAATTGGAAAATGACGTCAGAAGAAATATTTAGTGCCGGACCAGTTGTTCCTGTACTAGTCATAAAAGATGTTGCATATGCAGTACCATTAGCTAAAGCATTAATTGCTGGCGGTATCCGAGTTTTAGAAGTGACGTTAAGAACTGACGCTGCGCTAGAAGTGATCAAAAAAATAGCTGACGAAGTGCCAGAAGCTATTATCGGTGCCGGTACTGTAACTAATAGAGCTCAATTGCAGCAAGTTATTGATGCAGGCGCTAAATTTGCTATTAGCCCTGGCTTAACTTCAGACTTGTTGAAAGCTGGTAATGAAGGAAGTATTGCCCTTATCCCCGGTATTTCATCTATCTCTGAACTTATGACTGCAGCAGATCACGGTTATACTCACCTTAAGTTTTTCCCTGCTGAAGCTTCTGGTGGTGTTAATGCGCTTAAAGCCATAGGTGGTCCGTTTCCACATATTGCTTTTTGCCCTACAGGTGGTATTAGCCCAAGTAACTACAACGACTACTTAGCTTTGCCTAACGTTCGTTGCGCTGGTGGTTCTTGGTTAGCTCCTGAAGAAGCCATGAAGAATGGTGATTGGGATAAAATTACAGAATTGGCAAAACAAGCTATTGCAGGTGTTAAATAAGCCTTAATTTATATTCATGATAAAAGCCGCTAAATTTTAGCGGCTTTTTTGTTTCTATTTTCGCCTATTTATTCGCGATTATTGTAGGAGGTATAATTTCCAGTCAATGATTTCTGGATTTCTAGAACCCGTTTGATTATATATTTTATTGATTATTCCTGACGCTCGCATTTTTAGTAATCCTTTATTAATTGCCTGGCTAATCTCGAAACTATGAGCCATGTCTTTTCTTACCGCTATATGTCGACTTTGATTGATGACTATTTTCATGTTGGGAACTGGGTATAAATACACATCTCCTAATAAGATTGACATATTTTGATTAAATTCTCCTAAGGTGAAATCTGCCCGGTCTTTTTCTATCATTTTATGAATGGAATCAGGGGAGGGGGCGGCGATAACGTTTTTAGTTAACTGACGTATTGTATTCCAATCATGATGCCAAGAGGGCATGGTAACCCCTCGAAAGTAACTGAGCTCTTCCGGTTTTTGCACGTATTGCATAATGGAATGATTTTTTAAAGTGTAGATACCTTTTACTATTTCTCCCTTTTTTAATAAAGCTGGTGAAACATAAAATCGCTCAGTGTCCGTTTGATCTAGCCAAACGGTTTGTGCTTGTAGATGAACTTTCTTTTGTTGTGAAAGCAATAAACTACGAGAGTAGTTAGGCGTTGGGTATATATCAAACTCAAATTTTAGTCCGCCTAAATGTAATGCTTTACACAGTATGATTAATTCTGCCGCGCCTCGATTGGTGTGTTCTGCTTTAAACTCTGTTACTTCCCAACAAGGTTTATTTCTTGTCCAGTCTTGGAATACAGATAATATATTTTCAAAGATAGCTATAGAAATCTTGAGCGGTTGCTCTTTAGCTAAAGATTTTTCGCTAGATAACAGCATGATACAAATGATCAAACATATCTGAATGAGGAGTTTTGGCATATTTATTTACTCGTAGAAGGACGCGCTCATGTATAACTAGAATTGTAAGGAATGTCAAATATCCACAAAATACACATTAATTGTAAGTGAACTCCTTTTTTTGTATGTAAATAATGTTAACATGGGGTTATATTTGTTAACTATGACCTTTATTTGAGATAATTATGCAAAGATATTTGAAACAAGCTTCTTTTCTTTTGGCAATGTTTGTAATAGCCAATTCAGCCAGCGCCAGAGATATATATGTGGCAAAAACGGGAAATGATAGTTCTGATGGTACTTTAGGTAGCCCTTATTTAACATTGTCTAAAGCAGCTGAGCAAGCGGTTGCAGGTGATGTGGTTAATATTCGAGAAGGTGTATATGAAGAGGTTTTAGCGCCTGTGAATTCTGGTGCTGAGAATAACCCTATCGTTTTTCAATCTTATGATAATGAAAAGGTCATTATTAGTGCTATGCAAGCAGTAAATAACTGGTCTCTAGATTCTGAAAATATCTATGTTACACAAATAGATTGGGATCTTGGGCAGGCTAATTTTGTTATGCAAGGCAACACAGCTATGGACTTGGCTCGTTGGCCAGATAATATTGATGGTGATCCCTTTACCCAAAATTCATTAAGAAACACAGGGGGAAGTGGTAGTGATGAAGCAGATAATGCCTATCTAGAATATTCACCAGGTATACCAGATGGTGATTGGTCAAAAGGAGGATCGATATATTTTTATGGAGATAAGCCAGGCTCAGGTTGGACAACTTGGCGTTCGTTTATCACAGCAAACACAGATACTAGCGTCAGTTTTAGTTTAAATAAAAATCCAGCTTGGATACGTACATTTCATGCCCCTGCGGATAAAGGTGATTTTTTCTTACAAGGTATAAAAGAAGCATTAGATTACCAAAATGAATGGTATTTTGATCCTGAAACTAAAAAACTTTACGTGCAATTGCCAAATGGTGAAATGCCAACAGAAAATCAAGTGAGTGTGCGAAAACGGGAGAAAACCATTGATTTATCAGCCCGTAATTACATTCAGATTAAAAATTTAGCTGTGTTTGGTGGTTCAATCGAAATAACAAATGGTGCCTCAAATAACCATATCTACGGTGTAACCAGTTTATACGGTAACTACACATTAGGTGTAGTGACTGGTTTTGCTTCTGGTAATCAGAGTATTAATATCCGCAGTGATTGGGATAAATTTAATACTAAAAATAATATTATCGAAAACAGCGAAGTAGGTTTTGGTTCGGGTACCGGTATTTATGATTCTGGAGAGAACACCCAAATATTAAATTCTTACCTGCACGATTTTAACTATTTAGGTAATTACGATGCGATCATTAATGCTCGTGGTGGTAACAATACCAAAGTGTTAAACAACACTATCACCCGTGCAGGTAGAGACGCCATTCAAGGTTTTAACGATAATTCTGAATATGCATACAATGATATCTCACATAGTAATCTTATTGCTGATGACTGTGGATTATTTTATACAGTGGGCGGACCAAGTAATACTGTCATTCACCATAACTGGCTACATGATGCCTATTCTAGTGGTACTAAGTCTAAAGCTGCAGGAATTTATTTAGATAACGACGCCTCTGGATTTGAAGTACATCATAATGTGATTTGGAATACAGAATGGAGCAGTATTCAAATTAACTGGAATGGTAAAGACATCAATATTTATAACAATACTATGCTCAATTCAAGTGGCGTTATGGGAGCTTGGCACCTTGAAGGGACTGCATTTTCTGATGTAAATGTGTGGAATAATCTTGCCGACAATAACGCTTGGGAGCCTCAATCTGATAAACAAAATAATCTAGTGGTGAGCCTCACAAATGGTCCATTTATTGATGTTGAAAAAAGTGACTTCAGGTTAAAAGCTAATTCTTTACCGGTTGATGAGGGTCGAATTATTGACGATATCACTACCGATGTGACAGATGGTAAACCTGATGTTGGCGCCTATGAAATTGCTGGAGATCAAGCTAATTGGGTGGCAGGAATAAGCTGGGAAAGTAAGTTAGGGCCAACAGGGTTAGGTTGTTACGGCTTGCCAGGTGAAGATTGCCAGTTACCCAGTGACGTTGAACCTACTGTTGAGTTTAGCCAAAATCAAACTGTTGATGAAGGCGCTACCGCTATAGTGACTGTGACGTTAAGTGAATTAGCGGCTAATTATCCGGTGACTATTCCATATATAGTGTCGGGGACAGCAAGCAGCAATGATCATGATGCTGTGAATGGTGAATTTGTTATTAATAGCGGCACAGAAGCGAGTATTAATATTTCGCTTAAACAAGATGATATTCTTAATGAAGTAGAAAATATAATTATCACTATGGGTAACCCAACCAATGCTATTGTTGGCGATAATGATGTACATACCATCACGATTACCGATAAAACTCCGCCACCAGTAATTCCTACTGAGCCGACTCCTAGCCAACCTGATCCAGATTCTTCAGGTGGCGGTTCAGCGGGAGGTCTGTTGTTGTTTTTGGCATGCTGTTTGTTTATCAGAAAACATAAAATGTTTTAACAAAAAGAGGAATACAGTGAAAAGTTTTTTTACTGTATTCCCTTTGTTTTACAATGATCTAATTTAAGAAAGCTTAGATGGCATTAGTTGTGTTAAAACTCCTACAAAACAGTCTGTTAATTTTTGTTTTAGGCACATTTTTTAGTAAGCCTTCATTAGCTGCAGCAAAAATATCTGATGATATGTCATTACCTCCAGTGCCTTACCCTAGTGAAAATCAACCCACAGAAGCCAAACGTGTGTTGGGCAAGATCCTTTTTTGGGATGAACAACTGTCAACTGATAATTCTATTGCTTGTGGTACTTGCCATTTACCAAGTGCTAACGGTGCAGATAAAAGAATTGGCCTAGAGCCAGGATTCGATAAAATAATCAATACCAGTGATGATATCTTGGGCAGTCTGGGGGTTGTCTCCAGGGATGCACTTGGTCAAGTGCAGAACCATAGTGTTTTTAAACAGAATCCACAGGTAACTAATCGTACAGCACAAGCCTATTTTTCTGGTATATGGGCTGATACTAATTTTTGGGATGGTAGAGCGAGCTCAGAATTTATTGACCCCAAAACTAAAAAGATAGTTATCTCAGCTGGGGGAGCACTAGAAAGCCAAGCACTTGGTCCATTAATGAGCAATGTGGAGATGGCTAAAGATGGACAAACTGCTGACGAGATTATTACTAAATTAAAGCAAGCTAAACCTCTAGCATTAGCGACTAACCTGCCTGCTGACATTCAAGCGGTATTATCTGATGGGAGTGATTATAATACTTTATTTACTAAGGCTTTTGGCGATCAAAATATCAGTCTTAAACGTATTGCTTTTGCACTAGCCACATATGAACGTAGTTTAGTGTCTAATCAAACGCCTTGGGATTTAGCTATGGCCAAACAACAAAAACTGCCTTATCTGGAAAACTTAGGTTGGGAGTTTTTCCAGCAAAGTGGCTGTGCTCAATGCCATACGCCACCTCTATTTACCGATAACAAATTTTATAACATTGGTATCCAAGGAATAAATACCGATTTAGGTCGCAAACAACTCAGTCTGGACAGTAAAGACCATGGTGCGATGAAAGTCCCCAGTTTACGCAATACGGGTCTTAAATTGACTTACATGCATACTGGGCAGTTTACTTCATTAGAAAAGGTGATAGACGTATATGCCAATGTACCCTTTGAAGATATGGCCACCAAAATGCCTAACGGCGAAAAGTATAATTTTCAATTTTCTGAGTACCAACGTAAGGCTTTAATTGCATTTTTGACCTTCTCTTTGACCGATGAAAGGGTCAAGAATGAAACATTCCCCTTTGATCGGCCAAAACTAAGAAATGAAATAAGTAATACTCAATCACCCCAAGCCATTCAAAATTCAGCCATAGGATTGAACAAAAAAGGTTTGGTTGAAATATCGTGGCAGCAGATGCAAGCAGAGTTGGGTTTCGATGTAGAAATAGTTCGTAATGATGGCCGCCATTATTGGGCCGCTCAATCTCCGTTTGAAGATATTTATACTGAATTTGGTGAGAGTTATGAATATCAAATTTTCAGCAGAAATGGGCAATTATCACTTTCAGAACCTGCGATCCTGAATATCAAATTAGCGAGTGATAAATCTATTTATTGGCTTTTGACTGCCTTAGGTTTGTTGCTGTTAACTATAGTGGTATATAGCAAAAAAATGAACAAACCTAATTAATCTGAACTCGGTTTATTAGGCTTTTTTTTAAGTAACTCTTATTTGCTGGCTAAAGCGACACCATCAAATGTGATACCTGCCCAACCTTTAAGCATAAAGTTTCGGATATTGCCATGGTCGCTATTTTGCGGATGTTGTAAAACATCTTGACGATAATAATTGCCAAACAATTGCAGAGTTTCAGCTGCATTGAGTCGGTTTATTTGGGCAAAGTAAAAAATCTTACAGGAACCTTCATTGCTGCCCGCTTGGCTAACTAAGCCTCCGTTAGTAAAAGTAGTCGGGGTATACTGATAATTTTGCTCAATGACTTGTATGACTTGGCTAAATTCAATGGTTTCAGGTTGTGTACGTACTAGTTTGATTAAGTCATTAATCGTCATCTTTGATCCTAATGATAAATTATAAGGGGTTAGGCGCGTCTAAGACTCAACCTTAAAAGGTTTGAATTATAAGGCGAGCATAAATACTTTAGAGTTACGCTGGAAGTTATATAACTGTTTTTTCTTGGAGGGTAAGTCATCTAATGTTGCTTCGACAAATCCTTGCTCTCTAAACCAGTGAGCAGTGACAGTTGTTAGCACAAAAATTGAATGTAAACCTTGCTTACGAGCCTGTACTTTAATCGCCTCTAGCAACCTTTCTCCACGGCTACCACCACGGTAATCAGCGTGAGTGGCAACACAGGCCAGTTCGCCCATGGCTTCGTCTGGATAAGGATATAGAGCCGCGCAAGCGATAGTCATACCATCACGTTCTATTAGAGTAAATTGTTCAATTTCTTTTTCTAAATATTCTCTAGAACGTTTAACTAAAATCCCTTTTTCTTCTAAAGGTTTAATCAGTTTTAATACGCCGCCTACATCTTCAATATTGGCTGGTCGTAGTTGTTCATAAGAACGTTGAGAAATTAATGACCCTGCTCCATCACGAGTAAATAACTCTTGTAATAAAGCGCCATCTTGACGGTAGCTAACACAGTGACAACGACTTATATTCGCCTCCAAACTAGAAATTACTGACTGCAAAATCTGTTTCTGTGGAGAGTAATGCGGCTGGCTGATCATGCCATAGAGTTGGTCTAATTCTAGATTTCTCAATAGCTCGCCATCTTCACTCACTATGCCGTGTTCATGAGTGAAAGTGATAAGTTTATCAGCCTTTAACGCTATAGCTGCATTGGTTGCCACATCAGCGTAAGACAAATTAAATACTTCCCCTGTAGCTGAATAACCCATAGGAGATAAGAGTACAATGGAGCCATCATTTAGATGATCGTTAATGCCGTGTACGTCTATACGACGCACTACGCCAGTGTTTTCAAAGTCGATACCTTCTTGCACACCAGCAGGCATAGCGACCACTAAATTTCCAGAGCAAACACGAATTTGAGCGCCATGCATGGGGGAGTTAGGCAAACCCATAGTCAACAAAGCTTCGACTTGGGCTCGTACAGAACCAGCCGCATCTTTTACACATTCCAACGTCTCCTTGTCGGTAATCCGCATATCTTGATGAAAACGGGCCGCTAACTTTCTTAATTCAACTCTTTGTTCTATTTGTGGTCGTGCACCATGGAC
The DNA here is from genome assembly GCF_009796765.1 of Paraglaciecola sp. L3A3. Taxonomy (NCBI): domain Bacteria; kingdom Pseudomonadati; phylum Pseudomonadota; class Gammaproteobacteria; order Alteromonadales; family Alteromonadaceae; genus Paraglaciecola; species Paraglaciecola sp. L3A3. The sequence continues at coordinate 4,169,415 of NZ_CP047023.1, read as the reverse complement.
TAAAACTAAACGTACCCCCAAACTATTTAATAACGCAATATCATGAATAATATTGGCGAAATTAGCATCTTCAATGGCTTCACCACCAAACATTAAAACAAAGGTTTTGCCTCTGTGCGCATTAATATAAGGTGCTGAATTACGTATAATTTTAACACTGTCAATGTGTGAAACGACCACAAATATTCCTTACTTGTTAGTGCTAGTTGCGGCCAATTCGGCTGCTAAAGCTGCACTTACAGGAGCAATTCCGGTTCCGCCTAAGATACTACGTTTATCTACTAGGTAATCTAGTTGTAATATCTCGTATACGTCGTCTTCAATTAAGTCTGAATATTTTTTCAATTCAGTTAATTCAAGTTGTTCGATAGCCACTTTTTGCTCTAAGGCTGCCAGTACTACTTGGCCTGAAATATCGTGGGCGGTTCTAAAAGGAATACCTTTAGCTACTAAGTAGTCAGCTAATTCAGTAGCGTTAGCATAACCTTCACGGGCCGCTTTGGCACAGCGCTCAGAATCTAGTTTAATACTGTCTAATACTTCACAAGCGATACATAAACAAATGTGCCACTGGGTCACAGCGTCAAGTACACCTTCTTTGTCTTCTTGCATATCTTTGTTGTAGGCCAAAGGAAGACCTTTCATGGTGACTAACATACCTTGCAGGCTACCAAATACTCGACCACATTTGCCGCGAATTAATTCTAAGGCATCTGGGTTCTTCTTTTGTGGCATCAAAGATGAGCCAGAGGTTACTTGGTCGCCTAAGGTGATAAACCCTGCTTCACCTGAATTGAAGAAGATTAAGTCTTCTGCCATACGTGACATATGCATCATGCTCGTGCTGGCAGCAAATAAAATTTCTAAGACAAAATCACGATCAGATACAGCATCTAAACTATTAAGACATGGACTATCAAAACCTAAGTCTTTAGCTATTTCATGACGGTCAATAGGGTAGGTGGTACCAGCAAGAGCACCACTACCTAATGGACATTTATTTAAGCGTGCTTTTAGATCTTGTAAGCGACTAATATCACGTTTAAACATCTCTACATAAGCTAAACACCAGTGAGGGTAGCGAACGGGTTGAGCGCGTTGTAAGTGTGTATAACCGGGTAAAATAACCGTTTTGTTATTATTAGCGGTGTTAAGCAATGAAGCTCTTACATTTTCTAAATCTGCTACTAACAAATCAACATGATCGCGGCACCAAAGACGGAAGTCTGTGGCAACCTGATCATTTCGACTTCGGCCAGTGTGTAACTTACGAGCAATATCACCTAACTGTTCGATTAAGGTGGCTTCAACAAAGCTATGGATATCTTCTTCGCTGCTGGCATCAAAATCTAGCGTGTCATTTTCGGCTTTAACTAACAAAGCTTGTAAGGCACTTTCTAGTTGCTGTTGCTCGTCTTGGGTTAATACACCAGCTTTACAAATAGCTTTTGACCAAGCTATGGAGCCTCGAATATCTTGACTTGCCAATGCACGGTCGAAGGGTAAAGAATCGTTTACCCTTCTAAACATGGCACTACTGCCATCTTGAAATCGTCCGCCCCATAAACTCATTATTCTATTCCTGTATTTTTGAAGGCAATACCTTTTTTGTTCATCGCTTCAATACGGCTAGATAAGCTATATAAGCGGATGAAACCTTCAGCATGACTTTGGTCATAAACGTCATCTGCCCCAAAGGTGGCAAAATCTTCAGAGTATAAACTGTTAGGCGATTTTCTTTGTACTACAGTGGCTTGACCTTTGTACAACTTCACAACGATTTCGCCTGTTACTTTTTGGGCAAAACTTGCGGCGCCAGCTAATAGTGCGTCGTTAAGTGCAGTAAACCAGCGACCATCATACATAACGTGTGAATATTCAAGACCAATTTGCTCACGATACTTAAGTGATGCTTTGTCTAAGACTAAACATTCTAAAGCTTTATATGCTTTCATCATAACAGTGCCGCCAGGCGTTTCGTAACAACCACGAGATTTCATGCCAACCAAACGGTTTTCAACGATATCGATACGGCCCACACCGTGTGCAGCGGCTATTTCGTTAAGTTTCATTAATACGCCGTAAGGAGTTAGCTCTTCGCCATCAACATGAGTTAACTTACCTTCATCAAAAGTCAAGTGAACACGAACGGGGTCATTTGGTGCGTCTTCTGGATCAACAGTTAACGTCCAGATCCCTTTAGTCGGCTCACACCAAGGATCTTCTAATTCGCCGCCTTCATGAGATATGTGCCAAGCATTGGCATCACGGCTATAAATTTTGGTTAGTGATGCTGAACAAGGAATATTACGCTCGGCTAAATAATCAAGTAAGTCTTCTCGAGATACCATGCTCCATTCGCGCCAAGGAGCAATCACTGCTAAATCAGGGGCTAATGCTGCGAATGTACCCTCAAAACGCACTTGGTCATTACCTTTACCAGTACAACCATGACAAAGGGCGTCAGCGCCTACTTTACGGGCAATCTCTACCTGTGCTTTAGCAATGATAGGGCGAGCCATAGACGTACCTAATAAGTATTCGCCTTCATATACCGCACCCGTAGTAATGGTTGGGTAGATATAGTCAGATACAAACTCTTCTTTAAGGTCAACGATATAACATTCGCTAGCACCAGTCGCTAGTGCCTTTTCACGAAGTCCAACTAGTTCTTCATCTCCTTGACCTACATCTGCAGCAAACGCGATAACTTCACAATTATAGGTTTCGATTAACCATGGAATGATAGCTGATGTATCTAAACCACCTGAATAAGCCAGTACGACTTTTTTAAATTCTTTGTTTGCTTTGATAGCCATGTTTTTTCCTGTTTAAAATCAGTTGCCAGCTTCGTGTTGCGAGCCAACATATTGCTAAATTAATATAAGTGCGGCAAAGGCGTCTTGCTTCTGCCTTTGCCGTATATCTATTTTTTATACTTTGTTCAAATCTCGAATCTATTTCTAGTTTCTTGGGGTAAAATCGCTAGCTAGTAAGTGTACCAAAATAGCATTTTGACCGTGCATGCGATTTTCAGCTTGTTGGAATAACAACGACTGTTCGCCGTCAATTAAGCTACCGCTAATCTCTAAATCTCGATGAGCTGGTTGGCAATGTAATACATAATCAGCGCCTGTTTTTTCCATCAATGCCTCGTCAATTTCATAACCGGCGAAGGTATCTTTAATTTCAGCTAGAGGCGTATCGTCACCCATAGAAAGCCAAGTGTCTGTATACAATACTTGTGAGCCAATGGCTGCCTCAATGTCGTTACTAATAGTCAATTTACCGCCAAATTGCTCAGCACGAGCTTGCGTTAATTCAACAATGTTCCCATCAACCTCATGACCTTTAGGAGTGACCACTACTACTTCACAACCTAAAGCTACACCCACTAACATAAGTGAGTGAGTCACGTTGTTACCATCACCAATATAAGCGACTTTTACTTTGCTTAAATCATCATAATGTTCGCTAATAGTTAAGTAGTCAGCTACTGCTTGGCATGGGTGATACATGTCACACAAGGCATTAATAACGGGAACTTTAGCCGATTCAGCTAGTTCTTTTAATGTGCTATGAGCAAAGACACGAGCCACAATTGCGTCAGCCCAACAGGCTAAGTTTGCACCCATGTCTTTGACATCTTCACGGCCAGCTAGTTTGTTTGATTGAGAGTCTAGATAAACTAAGTGCCCACCTAATTTATTAATTCCTATATCAAAACTCACACGAGTTCGAAGAGAAGGTTTTTCAAATAAAGCTACCACAGACAAACCATCAAGGGCTGTGCGGTAACCAGACGGATTGGCTTTAATGGTTTTAGCTAAGGTGAGCAAGTCGGTTAATTGCTCAGCTGTCCAGTCTTTAAAAGAAAGAAGATCCTGTTTCATGCCTGTGCCTTGTATTTAATTCTAAGTATTTAGTTAGTCTAGCTAACTAGCGAAGGAAAGATTTTTGTGCCCACTGCTTGTTGTTGTAATAAGCCCAATAGTTTTTCAGAATCTTTCCAGCTAGCGATAGTCACATTTCGGCCTAAACTATTAGCTGCAGTAAGTGCAGCTTCTACTTTAACCACCATGCCATCGCGAATGACATTTTCTTTAACCAATAGATCGATTTGTGTACTGGTTAATTCATTTATCAGCGTTTTATTTACATCCAATACGCCAGGCACATCGGACAGCAATAATAACTCAGCGTCTAGCAGCTGGGCAATCACAGTTGCGGCCTGATCTGCATTTATATTTAATAATTGCCCAGCATCACTGACTCCAATCGAGCTGATGATGGGTAACATTTGTGTTGCCGCTAATACTTTTAATAAAGTAGGGTCATTAGCCGTGACTGTCCCTACTGCACCAAGCTCTTCACGCATGACAGCTGCGTTACACATTTTACCATCAACTAAGCTTAAACCAACAGGGGTTAGTCCTGCTTGTATCGCTAAACTTGAAAGTTGTTTATTGGCAGTGCCGGCTAATGCTCCTGTTATATAGGGCATATGTTCAGCCGGAGTTACCCGTAAACCATCAATTTTTTGGCTGGACAAATTTAACGCTTGCATTAATTCTTCAACCATAGCGCCGCCGCCATGCACTAACACTAGGTGATAGTTTTCTTGCAGTTGGCCTATGGTGTTTAGTAAATCTAAGGCGTGAGAGTCAGACTGCATAAAAGCGCCGCCAACTTTAATCACTAATGTAGGTTTGTTTGTCATATTAATTCACCAAACCATTGGTTAAACCTAAATGAGCTTCAAAACCAAAACGTAAATTGGCACATTGTACCGCTTGTGATGATGCACCTTTTAGTAAGTTATCAATAGCACTGGTCACTACTAAATAACCGGTCTCTGCATCATATTTCCAGAATAAATCACAGAATGGGGTGCTCGCCACATCGTCGATTTTTGGCCACGTATTACGAATTCTAACAATTGGATTATTAGCATAAGCTTGGCTGTAAGCTTGATCGATTTGCTGTTGGCTGACACCGGGCTGCAATTTGACTGTAATGGTGGCTAATATGCCACGCTTGAAATTACCTAAGTGAGGGGTGAAAATAACCGGTGCCCCCAGGTACTCAGAAATTTCAGGTTGATGTCTATGGCCCAACACACCATAAGCTGTAAGGCTAACTTCGGTGAAACTGGTGCCTAATGCCGCTTTACGCCCCGCTCCAGATACACCTGAAACCGCGTTGATAATAGGAAAATGCTTAGCATCTAATAGTTGATTATTTTGTAATGGCTTTAACGCAGTAAGCGAAGCTGTCGGGTAACAGCCTGGCACTGCAATTAAATCTGCTTGTTTAATTTGTGCTTGATGCCAATCGGCTAAGCCATATACAGCTTTGCTTAATAAATCGCTAGCAGTATGGGCAAAACCGTAAAACTGTTCAAATACTTGTTTGTCTTTGATTCTAAATGCACCTGATAGATCAAATATTTTAGCTTTTTTACCTGTTAGTTCAGGCATCCATTGATGACTTGCCTCATGAGGTGTGGCTAAAAATATGGCATCGTAAGTTTCAGCTAAACAAACTAAATTAGATTCATCGATAGGGGTTAATGACAAATTAATTTGATTAAAGCATTTAGGATGAATATCCCCCAAATTTTTACCTGCATCGGCACTGTTGGCTGATACATACAAAGCTGCTAATTCAAATTCTGGGTGGTTCTGAATGAGCACCGCTAGGTCAGCGCCGGCATAACCACTGGCTCCAATAATACAGGTTTTAATCATAGGAAAATTCTCTATAAGCTCTTTTTCGAGCCAAATACAATATAAATTAAAGGGAGTTAAGTACTCTTTGCCAAATACTAACACTAATGACAAACGGTGAGCTAGGCGCGTGATTTCGACTTATCGTCGAAATAAACGGTTAGCGAAGCTAGGCAGGGACATGAAAACTGCTAAAATTGTTGAAACAAATAAGTACATATGCGTTAAATAGCCAAAAATAAGTTAAATTATATGGTGTTAACCAAGGTGAATGATTAAGGTTTCTAACGACCGTTTATTATAGCCAGAGATTTTGTCATGTTTTATATAGTTATGCAATTAAAGTGAATAAATATTTAAGTTGAGTGTTATGCCAAAATTATCTTTTATAGAACTCTATGAATCTATCATCCAGAGCCCGTCTATTAGTGCATTTGATCCTAAAATAGACCAAACAAATAAGCCCATAATAGAGCTCTTATCGACTTGGTTTGCTGAATTAGGTTTTACAATAACTATTCAACAAGTGCCTAATGCTCGCAATAAATTTAATATGTTAGCCAAAATAGGCAGTGGTGAAGGTGGGTTATTACTCAGTGGTCACTCAGACACTGTGCCTTTTGATCAAGGTCTTTGGCAATCAGATCCTTTTGTTTTAAAACAACAAGATGGCAAGTTATATGGTTTAGGCAGTTGTGATATGAAAGGTTTTTTTGCTTTTATCCTTGAAGCATTAAAAACTATCCCTTTAGAAAAATTACAAAAACCTCTGTACATTTTAGCCACTGCAGATGAAGAAACGTCTATGGCTGGCGCGCGTTTTTTTGCACAGCAGCAGCTCATCAAGCCTGATATGGCGATTATTGGCGAACCGACAGAGTTAGTGCCTATCTATAAACATAAAGGACATATGGCGCAAAGTTTAAATATACAAGGACAATCAGGGCATTCTAGCGATCCCGATAAAGGAGTTAATGCAATTGAAATTATGTATCAAGCTATCGGCCAGTTAATGGACTTACAATCAGTTTTAAAAACTAAATATCTAGATCAAGCTTTTAGCGTTCCTTACACCACAATGAATTTAGGGCATATACATGGTGGCGACAGTGAAAACCGTATATGCGGTCATTGCACCTTAAATTTTGACTTAAGAGCGACACCAGAGTTATCTGATCAAGAAGCGTTAGCGTTAATTGAAGAAGCATTGGCTCCTGTATATGCACCTTACCCTAATCGTTTAAGTCTTGAATTAATGTTTCCTTCGGCTCCAGCATTTGCTTGTCGTGATGAACAAAATATCTTAGCTTTGGCTGAAAAACTCACTGGCAATAAATTTCAAACGGCAAATTATGCCACCGAAGCGCCATTTTTAAATCAGCTTGGTTGCGACACTATAGTATTAGGACCAGGAAGTATTGAACAAGCTCACCAACCCGATGAATATATCTCGCTAGATTACGTCGCTCCCACTGTAAGTATGCTGCAACAGATGATTAATAAGGTGTGTTTTTAAAGCCGCGGGTGGCAGACTTAGCAGCACAAGAAAAATAGCTGTCGTTACCAATCATTATAAGGCTTCACCCTACAGTCTTAGTCATTTTTTGCTATTTATTTAAGCGGTTTAATTGACTCTATTGAATCCAGTTGCGACATATGAAGCTTGCTTTTTTGGGGGTTATTAATACGGATTGGTATAATCAGTGCGATAGGGATGCAGAATTGCAGGGTTCATTGTAGACAAACAAGAAGTGCTGGCCAAAAAGGTCAGAAGAAGCACTATCACATTTTATGGTCGCTTAATCATGAGAGTTCCTCTTTAATAAACCTGATTAACAGGCCGAATACATTTATTCACCTTGCCTGAATTCTAATTGGCATTAACAGCATCACGATGGCTAAGACTGCCTTGCTTAGTTTGCCAGTTACCTCACTAGCCTGCTTCATTCGGTTGTTTTTTGTAGATAGTACTCTAAAAACAACATAAAGCTGGCAATCTGGCCGCTATCATCTGTCATGCTAGAAAATAGTTGATGCTGTTTTTCTAATATTGGTTTTGCTTGGCTTTGTTGGCCTATAGCCGCAAGTGTTATTCCCATAAAAAACGTGTTAGTAATGTGCGGTAACATATTATCTAAGCTTGTGATTGAATCTAGGTAGGGGAGTGCTTTGTCAATCAAACAACTTTTCACTTTATGACTAATGGTTTGAATAAACTCCTCTACTGTTTCCGACTGAAAGTGTTCAGCTAGGCGGCATACACCTATTGTTGAATGTAGTCGGCTACTGAGGTGGCTTGGATTGCCAATTTCGTCAGGAAATCGTTGCATAAAATTTGGATCAATTAGTGACGATGTAGCAAATACATCAATTGTAAAACTGGTACCTGCGGTATTTAAATTAGGCATGATAATATGATAAATATTGCCAGTATTTCTATAAAAGGTGGAGTGCTGGCTATCTTCACAGCAAAAACCATAAGGTGCTAATACCTCGCCAAGGTATTCTTTTGCTAACTCATTAAAATGTTTTTCTAGCATTCAATATCAACAACTTTTTCTAATTTAAATTTTTTATCGAATAATATAATTTGCCGCGACTATTTTAATCGCGACATAAAAATATTAGTTATTTGTGGTGACTAAAATGTCTTTCTCTGGGCCCCAGGTATTAGTCCTTCGGTCAAAAGTGCTAAACGAACCTCCGTCATCCCAAAAAGTGCCAGTAATTGCATATTCTTTGGCTAAACTGACATGATGTTTTAAATAGTCTAATCGTTGCTGCAAATCACAGACATTTTCAGGTGCTGTATGATCATATTTGGCCGCGCCAAACTCATTTATCATAACGGGGATCTGGTTGTCGTTAGACCATTGATTGGCTTTTTGATAAATTTTACGAAGCTCTGTTTGGTGATTATGACTTCCCCACGTTTGTATACATTTACCTGCGAAGTTCCAAGGATCGTAGCTATGAAAATTTCCGATTAAAAATTTATCATCAATATCAGGAATTTCGGCCGATAATAAAGAGGCTAATGGGGTGTAACCGTTGCCTGAATAAATAACTAATCTATTTGGATTGTGGTTGCGGATAAGGGCAAGTACTTGTCTGTTAAGCTTGTTCACTTGTTGCATCGTCATGCCGGTAGGTTCATTTAAAATTTCAAAGGCTAATTTTGCTGATTTTTGTTTAAAACGTTCAGCGAGTTGTAGCCAAATCTTATTAAATCGTGGGAGGTTGGCTGAGTAATCATTCTTAAACCAAGATTCATGGTGTGCATTGAGGATCACATAAAGGTCTTCTGCTAAAGCCCAATCAACCACTTGTTCAACTCGAGTTAAAAACTTTTCGTCTATTTTAAATGGTGCCACTTGCTGGGTATGATGGTGCCAAGTAACAGGAATACGGACATGTTTAAAGCCTGCATTTTTGAAAGCAATAATAAATGATTTTTCTGCCGGTAATGCCCAATCTCCCTCTAAGGGGGCATCGAGAGTGTTTCCTAAGTTAATTCCGATAGCCATTTCAGAGACGGCTTTGTGGGCGCTAATTTCATTGTTCAATTTTAGTGGCAGGCTAGTTTGGGCAGAGGCTTGAGTCGACGTATTATTGATTGTGTTTTCTGCGGTACTTGTACATCCAAGGGTAAATGTAAAAAGTACAAAGCAGCTAATCGCTTTAATTATATTTATGTGGATTGTTAGCAAAACGTTTCCTCTAGTTATGTTTTTGTTAAATGTCCGTGTAAGTTTGATAGTGATAACATTGTTTATTTTGATAGTCGTCTGAACTTATACAAAGCGTAAAGTTGAACGTTCTACTTTATTGTATTTAACCGTGAATATATTTATTATCATTAAAAATCAATTGGTTAGAGGTGGGTGAAGGTAAAGGGGATAAATGTGTTATTTTTATTAAATAAACTATCAAAGACTATTTTTATGATATAAAAAGGGCTCCTTTTATAAGTTAAGGCAAGTTTTAACGTCTCGCTTATGCATTGTTAATATTCAAGGCTGAAAATATCTGCTTATTCAACAGTAGGCATATAAAGTAATTTTTGTTTTAAAGGTATCATTTTTTAGATGAATACAGTTTTATTTAACACCCATGATTTAGCATTGATCATTACTATTTATCAATGTTTGTTGTTTTCTATATTTCTTGTTGTTATTAAAAAGGGGAAGTTACAAAGCAATATATTACTAGCTGCGTTCTTATTGGCTCAGGCTGCTATTCCTCTTGATAATTTAATTAATTTTGGCGTAGTGTTTAGACAAGTTGCTCTGGATATTTCACCTAACTTATTTTATACCTTTGGTTTGGCTTATTGGATAGAGTCGCCTTTGTTGCTGCTTTATATTCGGTCTTTAATATATAAAGATTTTAAACTGCAGAAGTCCGATTTACTGTACTTTTTGCCATTTTTTGTATATGCATGCCACTTTTATTTATCTTGGCTAAGTGTAGATAACGAATTTAAAATGATTGCTTTGCAGGGCAACGTTGTCGAAAATAGCCCCACTTTAGAGCGTTTTTTTCACTTATTTAGAGGACTGTTTCGTTTGTTTTGTGGTGTGTTATGTGTGATTGAATTACATAAATATCAGAAACAAATAAAAGAACAAGTCGCCGATTTGATCAACGTTGATATCACTTGGCTGAAGATGTTATCTATCGGCTTTTTAGTCATTCGAATTGGCTCAGTTTTGGTAGCGGCTGCAATCATCTTTAATTTTGAGTTGGGCTATATAGTTGATCACGAAACTATTGGATTAATCACTAATTATGCGGTTATGTTACTCATTAGCGGCATGATATTTTTTAGTGCCAGTTATTCAGCTGTGTTTAAAGGAATAGATAAAAACTTATCCACCGATGAATTAAAAAATAATGTCGATATTAAACCTCAAGATATAGAGCTGCTTGAGCAGTATATGCAATCGCAAAAACCTCACTTAAATCACTTGTTAACATTAGATAATTTAGCTAACCAACTAAAACTTCCGGCACGTCATTTATCAGTTATTATTAACCGTCATTTTAGTAAAAACTTCTTTGAATTTATTAATCAATATCGGGTAGATGAGAGTAAGCGTTTATTAGAATCTGAGACAAATAAAAAAATGACAATGTTAGAAGTGATGGACAGAGCAGGCTTTAATTCGAAGGCTACCTTTAATACATTTTTTAAAAAATTAGTGGGTAAAACGCCAACTCAATATAGAAAAGAGTTTTGGCAGCAAGGGCAATAAAAAGTATTAAGCAGTAGATAACCTGAATACTGGATAAGCCGAACCTCTCGATAACGCTCTTTTTGTGCCTGGCGGCGTTGGAGGAGAGTCTAGCAATAACACGTTATTACGTACGATAATCCGCCTTGCTATACACAAAAATTTCGTCATCGAGTAAGCATTCAGATGAGGTGATTTGGGTGAATGGTATTAAGGTATTGAATTGTAATGATAAATTCAGATTGGACGATACTTCTTATCCAGAACTCAGGTTAGATAGATTCAAGTTTTGAGAAAGATAATAGTCAAATAATTTGTTACAGAGGTTTTTAATGCGCTTACTCTGTGTTGCGCTAACTAACTTAAAAAACTCCGAAAGAGCACTGGCTCTTTTTTAATAAAAATATTCATTCAAGCGCCTTGATTAAGCGCATTTAAACTATCGCTGAGTGGGCGCTTATTATTACGGATTGGTATTAATACTCGAATTGAGCTAGTGAACCCTGTGTTTCTTAACAAACTCAACGACCTGAGTTGGATCTGTCAGGCCGTGTGGGTGATGACCCTGACCTTCTTTGTAAATGATCTGAATTCTGCCGCCGAGTTTTTCGTAGCGCTCTTTCATGATTGCCCCGTTTTCTTCATAGGGCACGATTTTGTCTGCCGTTGCGCAGCCCATCATAATTGGCACGTTAGCTTTGGCAAGTGGCTCCAGTAGATCAATCGGGCTTACTTTAGCTGCTAACGCCTCTGCATCTGTGGCGAAACCATAAGTTTCCTTAAGCAACTCCCACGACTTGGCATCACCCTTACCTGTTGAGTCATTGCCCGGCACTAGCTTTCCGCCCGGCCAGCTCTTTACATTGGTTACACCATTATCGACATAGATACTTTCCACCTTGCCAGGATTGGCAGAAGCCCAACGAAACAAGGCTAGTGTCTCTCGGCTCATAGAAGCCATAGATAACTTTTTAGAGAATCCATACTCATTCGTCAGCATGTCATAAGCTGCGTCAATTGCAGCATTACCTTTAGGGTGACCTGATACATTACCAGGGGCTTTAACGACAGTGTAACCCGCTTCTAGTAATTGCAGGTCGGCGGCTGTGAAAGGTTCAACGGCCCGGCCTTTTATTCCCCAGAATATACTGCGCCACATCCAAGGTTTTCCGGGGGCGACTTGCTTGGGGGAAATTACTGAAATGGTGCCCTTGCCGGTAGAAACTTCATAGCGGTCGAAGCCTCGAAAGTTTGTTTTTTCACCTGCAAACTCTTTAGCATTGCCCAGCACTGGCAAAGCCAATAAAAATAACACACAGATCAAATAACTAATTTTTCTCATCTACATTCTCTTTTTTTATGCTGGGGTGGCATATTACAGCAAAAATAACATTTATTGGTTGCGGTTAGCGTAATGGCAAATAACGCACAATTCAACAGATGAAAAACAGTTAATTTTGCTCCTGTGTTGATAATCTAAAGTAACTTTTTTGCCCCTAATATTCGTTTGCTTTCGAAAATTAAGCATATTGTTACTAAGTGTTTAGTGGGTAAAGTAATGTGTATATTGATGCTAATATGCCACAAGAGTTAATTATAGAAATAGTATATTCTGACGCTATATGCAGTAAACAGGTAACAATAAGTTATGAAGCCTGTCGGCTAATTGCACTTTACGTTGAGGTTTTTCTACAGCCGAGTTCCGATTTGTTCTTTTTTCAAGGAGATTTTATTATGATTTATTCCACTACTGAGTCTATTCCAGGCAAAGAAATAGCAGAAATTGTTGGAGTTGTGACGGGTAATGTTGTGCAAGCAAAACATATTGGTCGTGACATCATGGCAAGTCTAAAAAACATTGTCGGTGGTGAAATACGTGGTTATACCGAGATGTTAACTGATGCAAGAGATACAGCGATTCAGCGTCTGGTTGCAGATGCAGAGCAAAAAGGAGCGGATGCGGTAGTCGGTATTCGTTTTACTACCAGTGCGATAATGGATGGATCATCTGAAATTATGGTATTTGGCACTGCGGTTAAATTTAAAAAATAGCTTTTACTTTATCTAGTGTGTTTTTGTCCAATCCGTAATACAGCTCTTTAATGCTAGCATCTACATGTTGATCTCCACGATAAGTATCAACCTTAGTCAGTCCAATGGACTTTATACTATCAATGGATTGTTCGATGGTGAGTGTGTTGACAAAACTAACTGTGTGCACAGACAGTGTCCAACCTAGTTTTTCTGCTCCAGTTTAGGCGAATCCGACTAAGTGAAAGCTTAGAAGAATGAATGTTGTTATAAAAATTTTATAATAAGTTATTTATTTCCATTGTTATTAAATGTAGCTAAACAGCTTATCAAAGATCCAATAAACGTATGGATATGGCGGCCGCAGAAGTGCGATTATCCACGCCTAATTTTTTGAATATTTGTTCTAAATGTTTATTCACTGTACGTGGGCTCATATCCAGTATTTGTGATATTTCCCAACTGGTTTTGCCATAAGAGACCCAATATAAAACCTCAGACTCTCGTTTGGTCACAGGTAGATTTTCACGTAAACATTGGGCGGTCTTTTTTTCTTTTCTTTGCATGATGCGCAGTAAGTGTTTGTCTGCTTGTTGTCTCTCGTAGAATATCTCGACTGGTTGTTCAAAACAGTCTATGAGTAAGTTTTGTTGGTGATCTGAGTTCAGCCATTTTTCAATATGGCTGGCCATAGTGGCCCAAGGACTTTGATCGTCGGGCGCTAGGTTTTCTATTAATTTGTGTACATTAGGAGTGGCCCAAGATAGGCGGCCTAAACTGCTGACACAAAAGACATTACTGCCAGAATGATCTAATGCATCTTGGGCACTAAGGGCAAGTTTTGCGGTTTCGATATGGGTTTTGATTCTGGCAATGACTTCATTGGGTGAAATGGGCTTAGTCACATAATCAATGGCACCAGCTTCAAAACCGCGAACTACATCTTCAGAATCACTTAAGCCTGTCATAAAAATAATCGGCGTGTTAGGGAGTTGTTGTTTAAGTCTGTGACAGGTCTCAAAACCATCCATTTGTGGCATCATAGCATCGAGTAAAATCACGTCAGGTTGAATTTTTTCTATAATAGACAATGCCTGTAAGCCATCTAGTGCTACTAGGGCTGTGTAGCCTTGAGTATTCAGAGCAGCATTTAACATGCCTAATGATTCGGGGGAATCATCAACCACTAATACTATTTCGCCTAACTTACTGCTCATGAGTTATCTCTTCTAAATACTTAATGATTTCAGGAAAATTACAAAATTTAACGTACTCATTTAATTGCGACAGTATATCCGCTGGTACGTGGTAATGTTCAGTTATCTGCTCTAGTTTATCTTTAAACCCTGATAAATAGCCTATTTCAGCTAACGCCATTAAAGCTTGATATTGTTCTCTCTCGGCAGGAGCTTTACTCGGTATGGTTTCGGTTTTGGCAGACGTTTGTTGCTCTTGTTCAAATTGCCATTGTATTGACAACAAGGCGCCAATTTTACCTAACAATGCATCTAAATTAACCGGTTTGGCCATGTAGCCATTGTGGTTGCCATCAGCGGCTAAATTGGTTTCTGCATCTCTGGCGTTGGCCGATATCATTAACACTGGCATTTTATATCCATCTTCACGTATTTGTTTGGCCATGGTCCAGCCGTCTATCTCTGGCATACGTACATCAAGGATCACTAAGTTTATTTCATTGTTTGCCAAAATTCCCATACCTGTTCGTGCATCAGCGGCTTGCAATACCGCAAAACCTAATGGTTTGAGCAGGTCATTCATCAGTTGCCTTTGGTTGGAGTCATCATCTACCACTAACACTGTGCGTTTGCAGCCTAAATAGCCATTCACTCTTAATTTGGTGTATTCGGGGGTGTTTTTGTTTTGTGCGAGCTGCACTAACATTAAACGTAAATTAAAGGTCGACCCTTGGCCCAACACACTGTTTAAAGTGATTTCTCCGCCCATCAGTTCGGTCAGGGAACGGGAAATGGTTAAACCTAAACCTGTGCCACCAATGGCCTGGGTATGGCTATTACGAATTTGTTCAAAGGGTTTAAAAATTAATTCTTGGTTAGCTTCTGAAATCCCTACACCTGTGTCAATTACACTAAAATTAGCCACTTGATTTCGATAAGTGACTTTTAGAGTGACAGAGCCTTTTTCTGTGTATTTGATGGCATTAGAAATAAGATTAATCAGAATTTGTCTGAACCTTTGTTTGTCGGTGGCCACAAAGTCTGGCAAGTTTGCGCAAGGGTCATAGTTAAATTCAATGTTTTTCTGCGCTGCTATTACCTGAAACATATCCACTAGCTGCTGCAAAATGGCTTTAAGATTAAATTCGTCTTTTTGTAAGGTGAGACGCCCAGCTTCAATTTTTGATATTTCTAATAAACCTTCAATTAAGTCAGTTAAGTGTTCGCCATTACGTTTCATTATGCCAATTGAGTCTCTTTGTTTGGTAGGGATTTTTTTATCCTGACTTAACAATTGGGCATAACCCAGCATCACATTGAGCGGAGTTCTGAGTTCATGGCTTAAGCCCGCTAAATAACGGCTTTTAGCATCATTGGCTGTTTCGGCAACCACCTTGGCATCTTTGAGTGCTTTGGATGTTTTTTCATGGGCATTCACTTCAGAGGCCAATGTTTGGGTCAAAGAACGTAGTTCTTTTAATGCGGAGTGACTGCTATTACGGGCTAATATAAATAACCAACTGACCACACCGATAATTATCACCAATAAGAAAAATATTTTAATTAAGGTGCTAGCAAAAGCTTGTTTGACTGCCACACTTTCTGGGGGCACTTGCAGGTAAATCAAAAACAATATACCGGCACCTGTTAAGCTCATTCCTGTGGTTAATGCAATAAATTGCGCCAGTGGAGTGGTCATGATTTTTAATAAATTGGTGGTTAAAAATCGATGGAAAAAATGATGAGATTGGCTGGATAAAGTGGCATCTGGACGACATTTGTCACCACACCTAACATCTAATGAACAACATAAAGAACAAATCGTTTTTTGATAAGCGGGGCAGTATGTCATATCTTCGTGTTCAAATTCGTTTTCACAAATATGACATTTATTTATCCCCGTTATTTCAGGGGATTGCCGTTCCACTAGATAAAACTTACCTTTAGTTAAATAACCTATCAAAGGCACAGTAATAAAGGGTAGGCCACAAGCTAAAAACGAAGCCAATGCTTTGAGTGTTTCACCATACCAACCAAAATGGGCAGTAAAACCAACAAAACTCGCGATAATCATTGAACCCACACCCACAGGGTTGATGTCGTATAAATGAGAGCGTTTAAATTCGATATGTTTAGGACTAATACCTAAAGGTTTATTAATAATTAAATCTGCCACCACAGAACTCAGCCAAGCCAGCACTAATACAGAATAAACCGACAACATGCTTTCTATGGTTTGGTAAATGCCCAATTCCATTAGTAACAAAGCAATTACAACATTAAATACCATCCAGACTACACGACCTGGATGATTACGGGTGACCCTAGAGAAAAAGTTTGACCAAGCCAAAGAACCGGCATAAGCATTGGCGACATTGATTTTTAATTGAGAAATCACCACAAAACAACAAGCTA
Source organism: Paraglaciecola sp. L3A3 (assembly GCF_009796765.1). NCBI lineage: Bacteria > Pseudomonadati > Pseudomonadota > Gammaproteobacteria > Alteromonadales > Alteromonadaceae > Paraglaciecola > Paraglaciecola sp. L3A3. Next base: position 4,152,807 of record NZ_CP047023.1, on the reverse strand, counting down.
CCACTACGCTGATACTGGGATTGTCGAACACATAACTAAAAGCTAAGTTGTACATATTGGCGGGGTCGTCAGCTAATTCAATGGACACACCTTGTTGCAGAGCAAAATAGGCTAAAAATGAGCCTAAAAATAGTTTTAATGCACCAAATATAATCCAACCCGGGCCACCCGCTATCAGTGCTGCCCACCATTTCCATTGGCTAGATTGGGGCTTTTCGGGTAAAAAACGTAAAAAGTCTACCTGTTCGCCAATTTGTGCTACCAAAGCCAATAAAACTGCAGACGCTGCACCAAATAATAATAAGTTAAAGCTAGCTCCTTGCTCTCCACTTTGTCCGGTAAATTCTATCCACTCTTGTATTTGACTGTCTGGATGGTTGAATACAAAGATCAATGGCACTATTTGTAACACTAGCCAGATGGGTTGTGTCCATACTTGAAAGCGACTGATATAGGCTATGCCATGGGTAACTAAAGGTAATACCGCTAAAGCGCTGATCACATAGGCGATTGCCAAAGGAATACCAAACAGAATTTGGAGTGCCATAGACATAATGGCCGCTTCTAAGGCAAAAAAGATAAAAGTAAATGAGGCGTATATTAATGACGCAATAGTGGAGCCGATGTAGCCAAAACCACTACCTCGACTGAGAAGGTCAATGTCTACCCCATATTTAGCCGCGTAATAACATATGGGTAAGCCAGTTAAAAATATTACACCTATCACCGCCAGTATGGCCCAAGCTGAATTGACAAAGCCAAAGTTCAGGGTGATAGCACCACCAATTGCTTCTAATACTAAAAAGGAGACTATGCCTAGTGCCGTGTTGGCTATTCTCCCCAAAGACCAAACACGAGCTCGCTTTGCGGTAAACCGCAAAGCAAAGTCTTCCATCATCTCATTGGCTACAAGTTTGTTATAAGTGCGGCGGGTAGGTAATATTTTTTCGTTTGACTGCATGTGAATTTCGTATTTTATGGGCTTCGAAAATGAGTGACAGAGCCAATCGGTTTACGCTGAGAAATAATGCTAACTAAAAATGCTTCAAAATTATATGCGTATATTTGCGTAACTCTTTATCGCTGTTTTTGCGATGCTTCTACTTTGAAATTATCTAATTGAGCATAAGTTAAAGGTTTACTGAAAAAGAAGCCCTGTAAATTTTTAATGCCTAATGCTTTAAGTGTGGCAACTTGTTCTGCGGTTTCTATACCTTCAGCCACTACCTCATATTTTAAATCCCGGGCAATATGCTGTGTGGCTTGAATAATTGCTTTACCACCTTGCTCTAGTGCGTTGATAAAACATTTATCTATTTTGACAATGTCAGCAGCTAGGTTTTGTAATAAAGCTAATGACGAAAAGCCTGTGCCAAAGTCATCGATTGATACCTTAGTGCCAATCGTTTGCAGTTTTTTTACCACGCTAATGACTTTATCTATATTTTCTGCAAAAAGTGATTCAGTGATTTCAATATGTAAGCGTGCGGGCTCAATACCTGAGCTATGAAGGGCATTTTCGATAATACTGATAATGTCTTGGTTCATAATTTGCGCCACTGAAACATTCACAGATATGGCAACGTCTGCACCAATATTCCATCTGGTCGCATCTTTACAGGCTTGATTAAGTACCCAGGCACCGATTTCATGGATAAATCCATATTGCTCTGCTATCGGAATAAATTGCTCTGGGGGGATGTTTTCACCGTCCCATTGCCAGCGTAAAAGGGCTTCACAAAAGGTTATTTTTTCTGACTGACAGTCAATAACGGGTTGATAAACTAAGTATAATTGATTTTTAGCAAGGGCATGTTCTAAACCGGCTTTTAATTTACTTTTGGTCAGCAGCTCGACTCGCATTTGTTCAGAAAAAACTAACACGTTTGAATGACTCATTAACTTTTGTCGATACATAGCTGTATCTGCTAACAATATTAAATCTTGTCCTGTTGCTCCATGTTCAGGGTACATGGAAATACCGATAGTTGCGCCAACTGCCACTGAATTAATATTTAATTCAACAGGGCGTTTTATTTCAGTGATTAATTCTGTGGCAAATAATTTTGCTTCGGTAATATTAATATCTACCATAGCAATGACAAATTCATCGCCTCCCCATCTACAAACATGATATTTACCCGTGGTTGCTTTGGTTAGACGTTGAGCAACTCTAGCCAGAACTATGTCGCCAGTGGCATGACCATTTTGATCATTAATTGCTTTAAACCCATCTAAGTCTATAAATAGTATGGCAATATTTTGTTGTAAGGTTTCCGTCTTGTCGATCAGTTCTTTGAGAGTATTAGAGAAAGCTTTACGATTGGCTAGGTTGGTTAAAGGGTCAACATTTGAGGCTCTAATGACTTCTTTAGTGCGAAGGTTGACGGTTTCTTCTAGCATCTCATTCTGTTGGTGTATTTCATTTAATAGCTCGTCTTTATGGCTAATTAATTGATCGTTGTGGTGTTTGGTTTTAATGGCCTGCAAGGTGAACTTTGCTGACTTCAAACCAGAAATAACCATGACCCCAGCGAAACTAAGACCTAACATTCCCAAAACATAATGATGGCTATACTCAGACGTTAAACCCACTAGGGATATAGGCAGTAATAAAATAGTTGAATAGCTAATTGACATGATTTTATCGGCAGAGAGCACGGTACTTGCACCTCCTGCCATAGAGGAGAGAATAATAATAGTGGTCGAGAATTCAATTAATGACATTTGTGCAAAGAAATACACACCATAAAAGGACCATACTAGTGCAGTAGCTATACATCCGGCTCTGAACCTGAGGAGATCAACTGATTGATTTTCTTTTCCTGCTAGGCGTTTTGTTCTTTGCCAATATAACCAGTCGACAAATCTTGTTAATAAAATAAGTACCATGACAATAAACCAATATAGTTTATCGTTGTTTGAATTCGGCTGTTGAAAACCAAATGCCATACCTGCACTTGCGACTAAGCTAATTAATAGACCGCCCAATAAATCTTGATATAGTAAAAATTTACTATCAGTTTTTATTGCTATTTCTTCAGTGCTAACAGTCATTTATTCTTAATATAACCTAGTAATGGTGAGGTTAAAATTTTCTCATGTTTGTATACAATAACATTAGAATAGATTTGATAGAAACAAGCATCTACTAAAGTATTAGTTCTACCTAATTTATTTCTTTACAACTCTTTGCCATTTATAGTCGATTGAAACATGAAGCTATTTTGTTTGACTGGCCAGTTGTTCTGCTTTACGTTGTTCTCGCGCACTGACATGGGAATTTTGCCAATGGCCTTGTCGCCACCTATACAAATAGAAAACAGCCCGAACTGTTTCGTCTAATATTGCAGAAGCCATAATGCCGTATATTCCCCAGCCTAATGTAAATGCCATAAAATAAGCAACAGGCAGAGCAACTAACCAAGTAAATAATGGACCCACAATCGAAATTAAATAGCCATCACCTGTGGCTCTTAATACTCCTCCCACCATGATATTTATGGTACGAGGCGGCTCTGAAAGTGCCGCCAGTAAAAACATCCACATTGCCGCGCCAAGAACTACTTCATTGTCGGAATACATATTCATGATTGGTTGATGTAACGCGAAAAGAATAACCACCACTGCGCCAGAGCCCCAAAGGGCGACTTTTAAACTTTGTTTCATTTGTTGTATGGCTTGGTCGTATTGATGGGCTCCGACTTTTTGACAAATCAATACTTCGGTAGCCATGCGTAAAGCGACACTGGTTATTAAACCCAGCATAAAAGTATTGAAGGTATACACTTTGGCCGCAAGAGCTGCAGCGCCTAAACTGGCTGCCATGCCGTTTAGCACTATCATATTGATATCAAAAGACAGGGGTTCAATTAAATTAGGTACAGCGATACGACCTATGTTTTTTGAGGCGTTTTTAAATTCTTGTTTTATATTCAGCCAATGCAATTCTAGTTTTAAACGTAAGAATACCGCCAAGCCACTGACAATTACTCCCATAGAAGAACCCACTACACTAGCCCAAGCGACACCTTCGATGCCCATTTTGGGGAACCCCAACAAGCCAAATATGACAATGGCATTGCCAGTAACATTTGCCACAAAGTAGACAATATTGGCGTACATATTCCATTGTGGTTTTCCATACAGATTAAGTACTGATTGAAAAATACCTTTAAACGCCCACACCACCATCAACCAACACATAATACTCATATAAATATTGGCGTTTTTTTGTATTTGCCCCGGTAGACCCATTAATTCGGTTATATAGGGAGTCGCCCAAGACAATAAAGCGGTAAGTAATAAACTGCTGCACAATGCCCAAACAGCGTAAGTGCCGATAGTGGCATTGGTACGAGCGAGATTGCCTGCCCCTAAGCGCTGACTTGCTACTGCTGCCCCAGCAAAAATAGTGGCCCACAACATATTGCCGCAAAAAAACAAAACAGGTGCCATTGCCCCAGCGGCAGATGCCGCCGAGTCACTAATTCGACTGAGGAAAAAAGTGTCTAATAGTGGCACACTAAATTGTAGGCTCTGCTCGACCAACATAGGTCGGCTCATACCCCATAAGCCTTTTTTCTGAGCTGCTGTAGTTTCTTCTGACATAAGTAAAATACTTCTAAATAATGGCGTGTTTGTAGGTAGTTGCTAATACCGAGAAAGAAAAATCGATAAAGGGTTAAACCTTAACTAAGCCGCTATTTTAGTCTAACTAGCGCAAAATTTAAGTTACTAATTACAGTTAGCTAGTTATCAATATTATCGAAAGCAGACTAGGCAAAGAAAAGTAGAGTGGATTCAAATAAAGCAGCTTGTGGCAGCAAAAGCCAGTGTTAAAGAAACACATAAAAGAATGAGGGCGGCCTAAATTCCTGCAATGACGATGTGTAAAAGGGTATACATCCTCATTCTTGATAAAACTTTTAAGATGACTTTAAAGGACGGTATAAATTGCATGTCAGTCTGTAAAAACTACAGACTAAGTTCTTCACTATTCATATTGTTTTTAATAAAATCCTTATTTATCAGTTGTTTATATGTTGGCATGGGAATGGCTTTAGCTTAGATGCAGTATCAATTAGGAGCATCACAAGTCTAGAGTGAATAGACCGAAGGTGCTGTAAATCTCACTAATATATCTAAGAGGAATTATGATGAATAAAGAAATTGCAAAAGGAAAATGGCATCAGTTGAGCGGCTCAATCCAAGAAAAGTGGGGAGAGTTAAGCAATGATGAGATTACTCAGATAGAAGGAAAATTCGATAAATTTTACGGTAAAATGCAAGAAAAATACGGCATGAGTAAAGAAGAGGCTCAACGAGCTTTCGATGGGCTAAGCCAGCCAAGCATCTAACTGGCCAATCATTTAGCTTGCTAGCGCTGCTAAGTGTTTGCAGCTTAAATATGCCAAGACTTTGGGGATCTCACCCCAAAGTCTCAGTTAGCTTAATGACAGTCTAAGCAGCTGTAAGGTTCGTATGATCAATTATTTACAAACAAAAACGAAAGAACTTATCGATTCGCCCAAGTTATATGCAGTGCTATTTATTAGCTCATTTCTAGAATCGATAATTGTGCCGATCCCTTTAGAAACAATGTTAATTCCACTAATGCAAGCCCGGCGCAAGAAAATGTGGCTATTAGCATTTTGGGCAACAGTAGGTTGTATTCTTGGTGCGATAGTGGGTTATTCGCTAGGTTATTTTCTATTTGAAAAATTTACCGAACAAATTGCCAGTTGGTTTTCTGACCCGCAGCAATTAGAGCAAGTCACCAGCCAAATGCAAGATAAGGGCTTTCTGTATGTGTTGTCTATTGGCCTTTTACCTATACCTTTTCAAATAGCCATGTTAGCTGCGGGAGCGGCTAAGTACTCCTTTGGTATGTTTATATTAGCTACATTCATCGCTCGATCTGTGCGTTATTTTGGCTTGGCTTTGTTAGTGCTAATAGTAGGTAATCAAGCAGAAGCATTATTTAAAAAATATAAACTACACACAAGTATCGCTATCACACTATTGGTAGTGGTTATTTGGTTGGTCCTTTGAATGGCAAATATTAAGGTAGACAGCGCACCGTAAAGCAGAATCAATTAACCTGAACTCGGCTTATCCCGAAGCTCAGGTTAACTATTAGAAAACCCTAAATCGAAAGTGACCCGTGTAGTAGATAACTCTTTTTGGCTTTTAAGCATATAGGCAGCATGTTCTAAATGACAGTAGTTTAAAAACTCTATGGGGCTAGTGCTCGTTAACTGTTGGCAGTAAAGGCTAAATTTAAATGCGCTTGCTCTGTGTTGCTCGAACTCAAAAGAGCGCTGGCTATTTTTTAATAAAAAGATTCATTCAAGCGCCTTAATTAAGCGCATGTAAACTCTCGCTGAGTGTACCTTTATCAATGCGCATTGGTCTTAGGTCTTGATCTTCAATATGCCACATATCAACAAAGCCATCATAATTCCAAAGTGTGTTATTGAAATAATGAACTTTATTATGCATGGATTTGCTTCTAGGGCATAAGAAAATTGGCTGCCATCACTTTCAACTGTTTTGCTTGGTATTTTTCTTTCTTAGGAAATCGCATTAATATTGTCTACATGTTTTTTGTTAACAATGTTGTTGTTAATGTTATCTTTGTGTAACTTTTATCCAAAACAATAATGGCACGACTCAACAAGCGTAAGCAATTGACTTGTTTTTCGGGGCCGAAAGAGGTGACTTAATGAATGTTTTAAGCAATAAATCTTTGCTGTCTGTTGTCCTAGCTGTCAGCCTAGGTGTAGCTATTAGTGCTTGTGGAGGAGGGGGCAGTGATTCAACACCCTCTGAGAATCCCAGCCTAGCGCCTGATCCAGACCCGACTCCTGCCCCGGATCCAGACCCCACTCCCATGGGTAAACAGGTGGATATCAATTTTGACACTAAGCATAGTGTAGGCGGTATCGATACGTTCGATCGTCAAAAGTTTATTACTATTCATTCCAGTTCGAGCGAGAATGACTGGGGTGAAAATGATGGTCATACTCAAAATGCGCCTAATGACGATCCCAATTTAATGGTTAATTTTGTGACTGATAATGATGTTTATTTTGGTCGTGTAACAGGTTCAATCGGTTGGGCGTTAAGAAATGTAAGTGAAGACCCCACTAAATCAGGTTTTGTGGATGAAGCTTCGGCAACCACTGTTGGTGGCAATTTCCGTTGGACTTACGCAAATAGTAGTGCCAAGAAGTATGCTGATGCTCGACTTCCTGAAATACAGGCTCGTTCATTGGATATGATCCAAGGTGGACAACAACATCCTTATTGGCCAGAAGGTACACCAATCAATCCATTAGCTGGTGATCCTTGGGCATTTTCTCAAGCGGATACTGATGAAGAGCCTTTAGGTACAGCAACCGGACATTACATGGGCCAGTATTTGTCTAAGTTCTTCAAGAATAATGACAGTGAATCTTGGGAGGCTAAACCTAAATATTTCGAAATCATGAACGAACCTTTGTATGACTTAACCACGGTTCGAGATCCCAGTGATCCTAAATATGTGGAGCCAGCCACGGCATTTAAATTTCACAATACCACCAAAAATGAAATCCGTAAGATAGCTGAAAACGATGATATTCAAGTCGGTGGATACACAGTTGCCTTTCCTGATTTTGATAAAGACAACTTTCAACGTTGGTACGATAGAGACAAACAATTTATTGATATCTCTGGTGACAGTATGGACTTCTACTCCATTCATTTGTATGACTTCCCATGTTTAGGGAATACCGAAAAATATCGTAAAGGCAGTAATGTAGAAGCCACTATGGACATGATGGAACACTATAGTCGTATCACTGTTGGCGAAATGAAACCTTATGTGATTTCTGAATACGGTGCGGCGAGTCATTGTGTTAGAAATCAAGGATGGAGCCCAAGAAAAGACACCTATGTATTGCGGGCCACTAACTCATTGTTAATGAGCTTTATGGAACGTCCAGATGTGATTGCTAAGACAATACCGTTTATTGTTGTGAAAGCAGAATGGGGACGTACCGATGTGCCTTATGGTCCACGATTAATGGTACAAAAGTTTGAACGTAGTGGTGTCGACACTGAAACTCAGTGGGTCTACTCTGACTTGGTTTTATTTTATAACCTCTGGTCTGAAGTGAGAGGAACCCGTATTGATACTTGGTCTTCTGATTTAGATATTTTGGTTGATGCGTATGTGGACGGCGATGATGCTTATATCATTCTCAATAACTTAGAATTTGATGATGCCGAAGTGAATTTAAATGCCATGGGCATTGATACCGCCAATATCAGCGCGGTAAACATTAAACACTTGCGGACCACAGACGATACGCAAGAAGCTTCTTCTATTGAGTTGACCGATTTATCTTCATTGCCAGACGCCGTCACCCTAGATGGTGAGGGTACTATGGTAATCAAGGTGACTTACAATACTGATTTCACTATTGATCAAACTAGCGAAGAAACCAAATATTATGCCGCTGATTACATACATGACATCACAGCGAATACCGATATCACCTATAACATTAATGGTGTCAGCAAAGGTGATAATGGCGAAGCAATTTTACGTTTAGCTATTGGCCGTGAGCATGGTCAATCTTTAATGCCAACAGTGACTGTGAATGGTATAGAAGTCACGGTTCCGGAAGATTTCAGGGGATATGACCAAGAGACAGGTAAAGTTTATCCAGGTAGAGATAACTTTTTTGGCACCATTGAAATTCCAGTGGCCTATAGTGATTTACAGACTGACAACAGCATTAAAGTGCAGTTTAGTGATACAGGTGGTCACCTAGCATCTGCTTCTTTGCAAGTATTTAATACTTCTAAAGAATTAAGCCGCACTCGATAGGGTTAACACATCTAACTTATCGGTAACTTTAAAGGCCTGTTTCTTAATCTAAAGAAACAGGCCTTTTTGTCTGGCTGATTCATCCATCTGCATTGGTATTCGTTGTTAGAAAACGCCATGAACAAAGCAAAAACCTTCATCACAGAGTGACACAGAGGCTTCGCTACACCGAGAAAAGAAACATCATGAAAAAATCTACTCAATCAAAAACGAGTAACAAATTGATTTAGCTAACTTATATATCATTTTGTTGCGAAGGGGGTCTCAGTAAGCCTCTTTAGCCCTTTTAATGACCGCCACGTTATTTAAGTGCCTTGTTACTTTGCAGTTTATTATCAAGTTACATCCTTTTTAGCTAGACACCCCAGCCTCTAGGCAGCATTTAGACCACCACTAAACCAACTTAGCTACATAGGGCTTGTGCTGCTCAATTTCCTCAGCGGTTAAGCCTTTGAGTTCATATGGAAACACCAGCCAGTCTTGTGTTTCGTGCAAACAAAAATCGGGCTGTTTAACTGTACGCTGATAACTTGGACGTCTATACAATGAGGCAATTTTTACGTCTTTTGGGAAGTTTCGTTTTAGATGTCGTTTTAGGTGTTTAACAGTAGCGTCAATGCTGTTACCCGAGCTAAACACATCGTCAACAATCAATAATGAGTCATCTTCGTTTAAGTTTTCAATCAGATATTGGGTGCCGTGGACACGAATATTACCAGGTTCGGCGAGCATAGACTCGTAGCTCGGTAACCCCCTATAAGATGTACGAATGGAAATATGGTCAGTGACTACCCCCAATGTCTGCAAACACTCCTGAACATAGATACCCACCGCGCTACCACCGCGCCAAAGGCCGACAATAAAAGTTGGACGATAACCCTGTTTATATATTTGCACGCCAAGACGGAAGGAGTCTTCAATTAGGCTATCTTCATTGAGAAAAACTTTATTCATATGCTTATCAACTTTCTTGTTCAGGCAGATCACTTTATTATACGTCTTATATTGTTATTATTTCGACTCATTATAAGGCTGCAATGAAAAAAACCTATCTAACAGGCGAGCAGTTGCTGGCTGATTCGTTCAAGCTCGCTAAACTGGTTTTTGACAGTGGATACCGCCCAACATTTATTATTGCAGTGTGGCGTGGTGGTGCACCTATTGGTATCGCGGTACAAGAGTTCTTTAGTCATCTCGGCATTGAAACAGATAATATTGCGATCCGAACATCATCTTATGCGGCAGGTATCGATAAACAGTCGCGAGAAGTAAAAGTACATGACCTCAATTATTTGATTAAAAACGTGCAACATACTGATAAACTTCTTATCGTCGATGATGTGTTTGATACAGGTCGTTCAATTGAAGCCATCATCAACAACCTGCAAGAAAAAACCCGCCTAAATATGCCAGAAGACATTCGTGTGGCTGTGCCGTTCTATAAACCAACCCGACGGGAAGTCGATAGGATCCCAGATTACTACGTACACGAAACCTCGGCATGGCTGAAATATCCACATTCTTTAGAAGGCCTTACGGTAGATGAAATGGCAGAACACCGCCCGGCACTATACGACATTATTAAAGACTACTTACCCACACCTTAGTTTTTACTAAGGTGTTTTTATTGAGATAGATTTAGTCAAAAAAACATCCCAAATTCAATCTTCCAAAACTCACACTATATGCATAAGAGCTAGGTAGCATTAAAAATCGTTTGAGTACTATCATGGCTGTCTTGTTAGTAGTCAGTACTATCATGGCTGTCTTGTTAGTAGTCTTGTTAGTAGTCCTGTAGATAGTAAATAGTGGTTAGTGAATATAAAAGCCAAAGCAAAAGCAATCCACAGAGTGACACAGAGAAAAGCGATACCATTGTTAAAATCAAAAGCAGATCACAGAGGCTTAGCTACACCGAGAAAAGCAACATTACAGAATAAGGCAGACTAAGCAGAGTGGGGCAGAAATTGCAGTTTAAGAGCAGTAGATAGTTCAAAGCCTGAGCTGGCCTCAAATTTCGTCATTTCGGTGTGCTTGTTAGCAGAAAGTCCCAGCTTAAAAAACAACATCACCGTCAATAGAAAAGCTGTAAATGTTTGATTTTGATGCTTTTTATCCCATTGGGATGGGGCTGGATAACGCGTTGCTAATTTTTACTATGGGTGTCCATGTGAAATTAATAACTCGTTAATAATCCTACGTTTTAAAGGAATACGAGCTCTTTATTATTTCTTTTAGTTTATAGAGTTGTTACTTTTTTGTTTGATATATCCACCAATAGTGCGAACAATTCTTAGCAAATTCTCGTTGCTTGCTAAGTGACCATTATCTGACCAGTTTGCCATGAATACTATAGCGACTTGATTATTATAATCGGCAAAAATATATTGACCGAATGAACCTGCAGTGTACATCAGCTCATCGTTTCGTAACATCCACACGTGATTTCTGTAATCCTCCACTTGACCCAGTAACTTATAATTTGACCGAGGTTCTGAAATAGGTTGATCATATGTTGATTGAAAATAACTATCAGGGATTATCCTCTTACCTTTGTACTGGCCTCTTTCTAACATCATTTGGCCAAACCTGGCTGCATCTCTTAATGTCATTGCTATACCCCAGCTAGAACCTGCATTGCCGTCTTCATCAATAGCAACCGCTCCGTCAAAGCGATATTGTAAGGGACGCCAGAAGGTTTCTTCCATTAGCTGAGCATATCGCTTACCTGTTACCTGCTCAGCAACCATAGCCAATACCTGAGTATTCATGTCGTTATATTTAAATTTGCTACCCGGAACGAAAGTGGGCTTCTGAAACTGCTTAATAAATGACAAAATAGAACGGTGTTCAACACCTAGCACCTTTGGCTTCAATCCCAGATGAATTTCGCTCATATAGCCATAATCTCCGGGCTTGTGATAACTACCAAAGCTAGGAAATCCCACTTGCATATCAAGCATGTTTTGCAGCGTAGAACCTTTGAAAACGCCGGCATCCAATTCAGGTAAATATTCGTCAACATTAGCCTCCAAGCTTATTAACCCGTCGTTCGCGAGTTTGTGTATCAACATCCCGGTAAACGTTTTTGAGCTCGATTGTAAAATTTGAATATCATGCTGCTGCATTCCTTGGTCGTAGGTTTCAAAAACCAATTTCCCGCCATGCATCACAGCAAAACCTTTCATTTGGATTGACCTCAGAAGGTCTAGTAACAGCACCTTTTTTTTCTGATTTATTGAAACCTTTAATGTCATGAGGTTAAACGGATCATTTATTATTTCTTCAAGCGCAGGGGCTTCAGGGTCAGAATGAATGGTCGCCATAGGTACAAATTCACGAGGGTGATGACTTGCATAACGGCTGTAAGGCCAGTGTTGCCAATTAAGGAGATTGATATCTCTGCGCTCGAAGGTAGTATCGAATGGAATGTCCCGTTTCACCTCAAGATTTTTATTAAAACTTTTCTCTTTGATATCATTAGCACTAGCTTGAAAGCCCCAAAATGCCAAGTAAAACATAATAAATACTTGGTTTATTTGGCAGAATGATTTTGGCTTAGTTGTCATTTTTTACCTCAATAACAGTCATAGTATCGGGACACCCTGCTTATCTTTTTTTGACATAAACCTTTGCCATATTTATTAGATTGGGAGTCTTTTTTACTATTGGTATCAATATGTTTTAAAGCCTAGAACATAAACGCTCTTTTGCTAATTTTTAAAGATTAGTGACTTCTTCATTAAATCAGAATAAGGCAGCGCAGAGTGAGCAGACTTTTGCAGAAAAAGCAGAAAATGATAAAAAGCATGTCGCAGAGTTTTAGAGGCGGCTGCGCCGAAAAGTCCAAGATTAAAAGCTATTCACCTCAGAGGACGGCAGAATAAATCAGATAGCAGCAGGCAAAGACGACAACAGCTAATAGCCACCAGATCTTACCCAACTCCGAAGTTTGTCATTCCTGCATCTTGTTAGCAGGAATCCATTCTTGAAAAGCAGAATACTGCAGTTTAAAAGCCCAAAGTCGTAGCTCGAATCTAGTAGATCGCCACTGTATTTAAACCATGGATTCCGGCCTATATCGTCATCCCTGTATGTTGTTAGCAGGGAACACCGGAATGACGGGAGGAGAAAGACGATAGGAATATTAATTTTACTAGTACCTAATTACGAAGTTATCATGGCTGTCCGTGTAAAAGTTATCATGGCTGTCCGTGTAAGAAGTTATCATGGCTGTCCGTGTAAAAGTTATCATGGCTGTCCGTGTAAGGTACTGATAAAATATCTGAGGCAAACATTTAAACATCATTAAGGTATTAAGTATGCTTAATAAAAGCACTCAAAAAGGCTTTACGTTAATAGAGCTTATTATAGTTATCGTTATCCTTGGTATTTTAGCGGTTGCTGCTGCTCCGAAATTTATTGATATTAGTAGTGAGGCTAAAAAAGCCAGGCATGATGCATTAACAGCATCTATTAAAACTGCTGCTAAATTAGGTTTTTATAAATGTTTAGCGAGCCCTAGTTGTAGCCAAAGTGGCGACTCAACTGTTGATATCGGTGGTGGTGTAGTTGTTGAAATGTTAAATGGTTGGCCTAGGGCTGACGAAGACACGGGTATTGGGTTATTGATAAATCAAGATTTTGCTGTTGAAGTGAGAAGCGAGAGCGCTGCTAATGGTGGCGCGTATACTTCATGGTTGATTTCGTGGCCAGGTAGAAGTGGCCTGTGGTGGAAGCAAGATTGCACGGTAACATATAGCAATTATGGCAGTGTTGACTCTCAAATAAATGCCTCTACAGCTTTTTCTGATGTTTGCGAAAACTAAAATTGAAAGTCATGACGACTAATTTAAATCATACATTTATCCTTAAACGGGTGAATTTAAATGCTGATTTATTGAGAAATTGACTCAACCAGTGGTTTACCGTCAGCAGTGTTTTACCGTGACACCCAACGAGTGGTTTACCGTGACACCCCGAGTGGTTTACCGTGAGAGTGGTTTACCGTGACACCCAACGAGTGGTTTACCGTGACACCCCGAGTGGTTTACCGTGACACCCAACGTAAGTGACTCACCGATACTACTCAATATTGCACAGTCTTTACAATGGATACTGTTGGTTATTTATTTTGAAGTAAGCGGAAGTGCTCTACTTTTAATAAGTGGTTTACCGTGAAGTGGTTTACCGTGACACCCAACGTAAGCGACTCACCGATACTACTCAATATTGCACAGTCTTTACAATGGATACTGTTGGTTATTTATTTTGAAGTAAGCGGAAGTGCTCTACTTTTAATAGCTGATACTCAGAAAACCGGGATATATTGGTTTGGGTTTACCGTGATGGGTTTACCGTGACACCGATGGGTTTACCGTGACACCCAACGTAAGCGCCCCGAGTGGTTTACCGTGAGGGTTTACCGTGAGGGTTTACCGTGACACCCAACGTAAGCGACTCACCGATACTACTCAATATTGCACAGTCTTTACAATGGATACTGTTGGTTATTTATTTTGAAGTAAGCGGAAGTGCTCTACTTTTAATAGCTGATACTCAGAAAACCGGGATATATTGGTTTTGCAGATATACCTAACTCTCATCTTGCGATGATATTTATATATTTGGTGATGAGCTTATGCCCGTTTAAGTAAGGCCTTTGATTGACACATGCCGCGCATTCGCTGATGGCCTGTGTGCACTTTAAATTGATGCATCATTTGTTCTGCGCCGGCGGCATAACAAAAGTGCTTTTCGAATTCAGTGGTCAGCGTAAGCCATTGGTCATCTGACAGTCCTAGCCTTTCCAGTATTGGGTTTTGGTGATGTTCAATATGCCCTGCTTTGTCTTCACGAATACAGCGGCCTGTACAATCTACTAATTCACAATAATCTTTTAAGCTGTAGGCAATGCCTTTGGGCATATCTTGTTTGTAGTTACCGACAAATGGCAGTAATTGATGGGGTTGGCTTTTCTTTTGTTTAATGGCTTTGGTACGTTTACAAATACTGGTGTGTTTTGAGGTTTCAGGCGTACTTTCCATTTTGGCTCTAATAGGGTTTAAATCAACATAGGCCATACAGGCTAATACAGCCGATTCATCTAATAGGGCTTGAGATTTAAAGCGCCCTTCCCAGAACCTCCCCGTGCAACCATCTTCTTTATTCGCTTCGCGGGCTATGTATTCATTGAGGTTACCCATGAACCAACTGATGCTATGTAAACGTTGGCGATAGATTTTTGCGGTTTCAGTTAGGCTTAGTATTTCGCTATCTGTGAGTGTTTCTTCTCGTAGGTATTTTTGACTGAGTAATGTACCTCGATGTAGTTGATGCCAATGCTCAAGTACTTCTTTCATTGACCAATCATCTGCTGTGTTTTTATCGACAAATAACACCACATGTACATGATTACTCATCACAGCATACGCACAAATATCTATCGCAAATACTGACGCTAAAAACAATAACCGCTCTTCTACCCAGCCCCGCCTATGTTCGTAACTTTGGCCTGAATAGCTATCTACACCACATAAATAACAACGGCGTACACAGCGAGAATTACAATGGTAATAAGGCGTATCGATTAGAGAAACTTGAGATGCACGTGACCTAGGCATGATTGACTCCCTTCAAACAACGTAAATTAAGCCTAGCTCAACAAACTAAAAACTCAATTTTTTAATTGCTTACGATGGGTGTCTATGTAAGTGTTGCGATGGGTGTCTATGTAAGTGTTGTTTCAGGCGTACTTTCCATTTTGGCTCTAATAGGGTTTAAATCAACATAGGCCATACAGGCTAATACAGCCGATTCATCTAATAGGGCTTGAGATTTAAAGCGCCCTTCCCAGAACCTCCCCGTGCAACCATCTTCTTTATTCGCTTCGCGGGCTATGTATTCATTGAGGTTACCCATGAACCAACTGATGCTATGTAAACGTTGGCGATAGATTTTTGCGGTTTCAGTTAGGCTTAGTATTTCGCTATCTGTGAGTGTTTCTTCTCGTAGGTATTTTT
Organism: Paraglaciecola sp. L3A3; assembly: GCF_009796765.1. NCBI lineage: Bacteria > Pseudomonadati > Pseudomonadota > Gammaproteobacteria > Alteromonadales > Alteromonadaceae > Paraglaciecola > Paraglaciecola sp. L3A3. The sequence goes on along the minus strand of NZ_CP047023.1, from coordinate 4,136,904 downwards.
GACTGAGTAATGTACCTCGATGTAGTTGATGCCAATGCTCAAGTACTTCTTTCATTGACCAATCATCTGCTGTGTTTTTATCGACTGGTTTACCGTGATGGTTTACCGTGACACCCAACGTAAGCGACTCACCGATACTACTCAATATTGCACAGTCTTTACAATGGATACTGTTGGTTGTTTATTTTGAAGTAAGCGGAAGTGCTCTACTTTTAATAGCTGATACTCAGAAAACCGGGATATATTGGTTTTGCAGATATACCTAACTCTCATCTTTCGATGATATTTATATATTTGGTGATGAGCTTATGCCCGTTTAAGTAAGGCCTTTGATTGGCACATACCGTATTGGTTTACCGTCGGGTTTACCGTGACACCCAACGTAAGCGACTCACCGATACTACTCAATATTGCACAGTCTTTACAATGGATACTGTTGGTTGTTTATTTTGAAGTAAGCGGAAGTGCTCTACTTTTAATAGCTGATACTCAGAAAACCGGGATATATTGGTTTTGCAGATATACCTAACTCTCATCTTTCGATGATATTTATATATTTGGTGATGAGCTTATGCCCGTTTAAGTAAGGCCTTTGATTGGCACATACCGTATTGGTTTACCGTCGGGTTTACCGTCGGGTTTACCGTGACACCCAACGTAAGCGACTCACCGATACTACTCAATATTGCACAGTCTTTACAATGGATACTGTTGGTTGTTTATTTTGAAGTAAGCGGAAGCTATCTATATAAGAGTCTATTGGTGCGCGTAGCGCATAAGTGGCGAAGCCATGCTCTGTGCGCGCAGCACATCAAATCCCCAAACTACGTAATTATACGTACCCCCTTGCGCGCTTTTGCGAATATTAGTTATTGACCAATAAGCACATACTCATTCCAGCTCTCAATAGGCTTGTGAAAAGAGTTACCAAATAAGGTAACCACACATCTCAATAATCTAATAACTTGTGGAACATACAAATGAAAAAATTTACAAAATTGACACCTGTAGCAGCGACTTTAATGCTGGCACTTGGCGCAGTATCTAGCGCACAAGCAGATGACAAATTAACGGTTGGCGGTTTTATCGATATGTCTTATCTGTCAACCGACACGGATGGGGCCAGCTCAGAAAGTGTATCTGGTGTTGACCAAGTTGAATTTAATATAGGTTATGACTTCGGTAACAAGTTAACGGCTAATGTTGACCTTGAATATAAAAATTCTACTGACGGTGCCAATGTAGAACAAGCATTTATTTCATATGCAGTTTCTGACAACTTAAGCATTAAAGCGGGTCGTTTTTTAAGCTACTCAGGTTGGGAAACTGAAGAGCCAACTGGTTTGTTCCAATACTCAGGCACAGGTTATGCTCAATATTTCTATGGTTATTATCAACAAGGTGTTTCTGCTTTATATAGCGGTGATAAATTCGCAGTAGCGGTTTCTGTAGTAAATGATTTAGCTGGGCCACAATCAACCGATTCTGAGCATCCTGGTATTGAAACTATGGTTGCCTTTATGCCTACCGAAAACTTTACTGTTAAAGCTTTTTACTCGGTAGATGGCGATACTAAAATGTTGAACACTTGGGCTGCCTATTCAATGGATAGCTTAACTTTAGCCGCTGAATACAACTCTTCTGAAGATACTGCTGGTGCAGGTAGTGAAGCTGATGGTTATTTACTAATGGCTAATTATGGATTTGAAAATGGTTTAGCCCTAACAGTTCGCTACCATGACTTTGAAGTAGAAAATGGTTTGATTACTGAGGAAGATGAGAGTTTAACTCCTTTTGCTAAAAGTCAGAGCGCTATCACCATTGCTCCTAGCTACGCAGTAAACGACAACCTGCTAATGGTATTTGAATACCGCATGGATTCTGATGACCTAGGTATGGATTCTGATTCAATCGCGATTGAAGCATTAGTCACATTTTAATTTAAGCATAACTTCTAGTTAGTCAATCTAGCTAGAAGGCTATCAATCAATATTAATAGGAACACATTATGAAATTTAAAAAACTTATTCTTGCTAGCTCAATCATTGCTAGCAGTCTAGTAGCCCAAGTTACAATGGCTGCTGATACCATTAAAGTCGGTGTTTTACATTCTTTATCAGGCACTATGGCTATCAGTGAAACTACGCTAAAAGATACAGTGTTAATGATGATTGAAGAGCAAAACAAAAAAGGTGGTTTGTTAGGTAAAAAATTAGAAGCAGTTGTGGTTGACCCTGCATCTAACTGGCCTTTATTTGCTGAAAAAACGCGTGAATTATTAGCTAAAGAAAAAGTAGACGTTATCTTCGGTTGCTGGACCTCAGTATCACGTAAATCTGCTTTACCTGTATTAGAAGAACTTAACGGTTTAATGTTTTACCCAGTACAGTACGAAGGTGAAGAATCATCTAAAAACGTATTTTACACAGGTGCTGCGCCAAACCAACAAGCCATCCCAGCTGTTGATTATTTAATGAATGACATTGGTGCCACTCGTTGGGTATTAGCGGGTACTGACTATGTTTACCCTCGTACTACTAATAAAATATTAGAAGCGTATTTATTATCTAAAGGTGTGAAACCGGCTGACATCATGATCAACTACACGCCTTTCGGACACTCTGATTGGCAAGGTATTGTTTCTGACATTAAAAAGTTTGGTTCTGCTGGTAAGAAAACAGCCGTTGTTTCGACTATTAATGGCGACGCAAACATTCCTTTCTACAAAGAGCTAGGCAACCAAGGTATTTCTGCTGAAGATATTCCAGTAGTCGCTTTCTCTGTAGGTGAAGAAGAGTTATCTGGTTTTGATACTAAGCCTCTTGTGGGTCACTTAGCCGCTTGGAACTACTTCCAAAGTGTTGAGTCTGACGAAAACGAAGCCTTCATTGCTAACTGGAAAGAGTACATTGGCGACGACAAACGTGTGACTAATGATCCTATGGAAGCAACTTATATTGGTTTCAACATGTGGGCTAAAGCAGTTGAAAAAGTAGGTACGACTGATGTTGATTCTGTTGAGCAAGCCTTGATTGGTGTGGCAGTGCCTAACCTAACTGGTGGGACTGCAGTGATGAACGCTAACCACCATTTGTCTAAACCTGTACTAATTGGTGAAATCCAAGAAGACGGTCAATTCGAAGTGGTTTGGGAAACGAGCGACACAGTAATTGGCGATGCATGGTCTGATCATTTAGATAGTTCTAAAAACCTAATCTCTGATTGGACAGCACCTGTTTCATGCGGCAACTTCGATGTGAAAACCGCCAAATGTTCTGGTCAAAATTTCTAACAATATAATATAAATTAATAATTAAGATGCTTGTGCAGTCTGTCATTAGATGGGGTGTACAAGCTACTTTAAACAACATTAAAAACACCATTATTCAATCAATACATAACACTCAAGCACCAAATTAGAATTATGTTGTACCCAAAAAGGAAAACACAATGTTGAGAACGATCATGGTATTGCTCAGTGTATTTGTGTGTTGTCACACCTTTGCTGCTGACAATCAAACTGAAACTGAAGCCGGCTCGTCATTGTCTACACTAGCCAGCCAATTACCCACTACCAAATTATCTAAAATGGCACCCTTAGTAGAAAAAATTTCTGCGACTAAGGGCCCGAAAACAAGGGTTTTATTACAATATTTATTAGACGGCGAGCTTTATTATATCAAGTCCAATAAGGCCATTGTTCGCGCGGTTTATAACGACCAAAAAGAATATGATGTGACTGATGTTTTAGGCTCAGTTGAATATGCTAATATCGGTAAAAGTGCGATTAAAAAAATCAGAACCAACAATAGCCTGCGAGGAAAAATAAGAAGCCTATTAGCTAAGTTAGACTTAACTGACCCAGACTCAGATGTACGTATTCAAGCACTGCAACAATTAATCGACAAGCCCAACGACAGTGCTTTAGAGGCAATTAATGATTTAATTAATCAAGAAACGGACTCAGATGTTAGATACCTAATGCAGGTAATTTTAGATGTAGAAATATTAAAAACCGGTACTCATCAACAAAAAATGGCGGCAATCACCACGTTAGAAACTAGCTTAGAGCCATCGGTAAAAAACATGCTGGTAAAACAACTGGCAGCTTTACCTAAAAAACCAAGCACTGCAGAAGATATTGCCTTAGCGAAAAGCATCAATAGCGCTATTGAAACTATCGACAACAAACGCAGTTTTTACGGTGTGGTTGAAAATATCTTTTTTGGTTTGAGTTTAGGCTCAGTGTTATTACTCGCCGCTATTGGTTTAGCGATTACCTTTGGTGTGATGGGTGTGATCAACATGGCTCACGGCGAAATGATCATGTTGGGTGCTTATACCACCTATGTGGTACAGCTAATTTTCCCCCATTTAATAGAATACTCTTTGTTTATTGCTATACCCCTAGCATTTTTAGTGTCGGGTAGTGTGGGTATTTTGATTGAACGATGTGTGATCCGTTTCTTAAAAGGTCGTCCGTTAGAAACCTTACTGGCTACCTTTGGTATCAGCCTTATTTTACAACAGTTAGTCAGAACCATTTTCTCACCATTAAATCGTCAGGTGTCTTCACCAGAATGGATGAGTGGATCGTTACAAATTAACCCAGTGTTCTCTTTAACTTACAGTCGTTTATATATCATTATATTTTCACTGATGGTGTTCTTTGCTTTACTACTCATACTGAAAAAATCGTCTTTAGGCTTACATGTAAGAGCGGTATCGCAGAACCGTGATATGGCTAGAGCATTAAGTATTAAAAGTGATTGGGTGGATGCTATTACTTTTGGTTTGGGTTCGGGCATTGCAGGTATTGCGGGTGTGGTACTCAGTCAGTTAACTAACGTGGGGCCAAACTTAGGTCAAGCTTACATTATTGATTCATTCTTAGTAGTGGTATTTGGTGGTGTAGGAAACTTATGGGGCACCTTAGTGGCGGCTATGTCGTTAGGGTCAATTAATAAGTTCTTAGAGCCTATTACTGGGTCGGTTCTAGCCAATATTATTGTGTTGGTTGGATTAGTGTTATTTATCCAAAAACGTCCTAAAGGGCTGTTTCCACAAAAAGGGAGGTCAGCAGACTAATGACTTCATCAACTACAAATACTTCAAGTGCTCCGTCAACTGCATCAGCTACTGGCCTATTGGGTAAGTTAAGCAATTTACATGTGGTGATTGGGGTACTGTTATTAGCCACGTTTTATGTGAGTGTGTGTAACTTGCTTTTTGCTGAAGGCTCAATGTTGCACGTGAGTGACTACACAGTGAGCTTGTTTGGCAAGTACTTATGTTACGCACTATTAGCCTTAGCCGTTGATTTAGTGTGGGGTTATTGCGGCATTTTAAGTCTTGGTCATGGCGCGTTTTTCACCTTAGGTGGCTACGCCATGGGTATGTACTTAATGCGCCAAATTGGTGACCGGGGTGTATACGGTAACCCTGACTTACCTGATTTTATGGTGTTTTTAAACTGGACCGAAATGCCTTGGTATTGGGCAGGCTCTGACAGTATCTTGTGGATGGTAGCCATGGTGTTTATTGGCCCCGGGATACTAGCTTATGTATTTGGTATGTTGGCGTTTCGCTCACGAGTTAGTGGTGTGTATTTGTCTATCATGACCCAAGCGGTGACTTATGCCTTAATGTTAGCGTTTTTCCGCAACGAAATGGGCTTTGGTGGAAATAACGGCTTAACCGACTTTAAAGAAATATTCGGCTTCTCGTTACAATCGCCAGACACCAAACTGGGCTTATTTATTGCCACCGCTTTGGTGCTGGCAGTGGCTTATGTGGTTTGTCACTTTATTGTTAATTCAAAGATGGGCCGAGTGGTCACCGCCATTCGTGACTCAGAAAACCGTGTTCGTTTTGTCGGTTATAAACCAGAAGATTATAAAGTATGGATCTACGTGGCATCAGCCATGATTGCCGGCCTAGCAGGTGCACTATATGTGCCGCAAGTGGGTATTATTAATCCAGGTGAGTTTTCGCCTATCAACTCAATCGAAATGGTGATTTGGGTGGCAGTAGGTGGACGTAATTCCCTTTACGGTGCGTTAATTGGTGCCATAGTGGTGAGTTATGCTAAAACGCGTTTTACCGCCATTATGCCCGAAGCTTGGTTATTCGCTTTAGGGGGGTTGTTTGTGTTAGTCACCTTGTTGTTACCTAAAGGTATTGCCGGTTTTGTGCCGTCGATAATCACTAGAATAAAAGATAAAAAAGCTAATGCTAAAGCAGCAGAAGAACATGCCGCGGAGGTGAAGTCATGATAGTCGATAAAAATGGTTCACCTATATCTGCCACTGAAAATATTCAGCCAGATACCCGCCACGGTGTGATTTTATATGTGGAAGATGTCAGTGTTAGTTTTGATGGTTTTAAAGCCCTGAACAACATGAATTTATATATCAACGACGGTGAGTTACGGTGTTTGATTGGTGCCAATGGCGCAGGTAAAACCACCTTAATGGATGTGATCACAGGGAAAACTCGCCCAGATACGGGCAAGGTTAGCTTTGGTCAACAAGTGGATTTATTACAGTTGGATGAAGCGGAAATTGCCAATGCAGGTATTGGTCGAAAATTTCAAAAACCAACGGTATTTGAACAACTTTCTGTGTTTGAAAATATTGAATTGAGTTTAAAAGGTAATAAAGGCATTTGGTCTTCTTTATTCCATAAATTAAATGGTGAACAAAAAGACCGTATTGCTGAAATTTTACACACCATAGATCTCATTAAAGAATGCAATTATCCAGCAGGGCGTTTGTCTCACGGGCAAAAACAATGGTTAGAAATAGGCATGTTACTGGCCGCTAACCCAAGGGTACTGTTGGTGGATGAACCCGTTGCCGGTATGACAGGTCAAGAAACAGAGCGTACCGCCGAATTATTAACTTCATTAGCAGGCGAGCACTCGGTAGTGGTGGTTGAGCACGATATGGCGTTTGTTCGTTCAATTGCTAAAAAGGTGACTGTGTTACACCAAGGTTCGGTATTAGCCGAAGGCACTATGTCAGAGATCCAATCAAATAAAGAAGTAATCCAAGTGTATTTGGGTGAGGAGCAAGGTTAATGATCGAACTTAAATCCGTTGACCAAAGATATGGTGGCACCCAAATTTTATGGGACATGAACCTTGATATTAAAAAAGGTTCACGTACCTGTATTATGGGTCGGAATGGGGTGGGTAAAACCACCTTATTAAAAGTGATTATGGGTATGTTACCCATCAGTGGTGGCAGCTTAACCATTGCTGGTGAAAATGCAGCTAAACGCAGTGTTGAATCTCGCCCCGAAATGGGCATAGGTTATGTGCCTCAAGGCAGACATATATTTCCTCAGTTAACCGTTGAAGAAAATTTAAAGGTCAGCTTAAACTGTAAGCGTCAAACCAGTAAAACCATTCCTGAACATGTGTATGAATTATTTCCGGTTTTAAAAGAAATGTTACACCGCCGAGGAGGCGATTTGTCTGGTGGTCAGCAGCAACAATTAGCTATTGGACGAGCATTGGTGTTAAACCCAGAAGTGTTAATTCTGGATGAACCAAACGAAGGTATTCAGCCAAATATTGTGCAACTCATTCGTGACGTACTATTAAAACTGAATAAAGAACAAGGCATGACTATAGTGCTAGTAGAACAAAAACTGCCTTTTGCTAGAGCTATTGGTGAAGAATTCATATTAATGGAAAAAGGGCATGTTATGTCGTCGGGTCCCATGGCACAATTAACCGATGAATTAGTTGGCAAGTACTTAGCTGTATAAAAAATGCCAGACTGAGTAAAAAGTCTGGCAGTATAAAAACAAACGGTGTGCCGTGAAAATACAGAAAAAAACAGATAAAATAATTTACCTAGGTGGACAAAATTAGTATGTCTGCGACTTCCATCCTGAAAAGAGAATGGCTGGCTAAGTTAGCACTAACTTTCAGCTATTCTGTTCATGGTACTCAATTGGCTCGTACTCAACGGGTCGGCCCTTTGACTATTCAAAAAGCCTTTTATCCCGAAGGTCGTGATTGTGCTCATGTGTATTTGTTACACCCTCCGGCTGGTATAGTGTCGGGTGATACATTACATGTCGATGTTAATTTAGAGCCAAAAGCCCATGTGCTGGTGACAACGCCAGGAGCCAATCGTTTTTATCGTGCTCGTGAAGATGCCAGTATTGGTACGCCAGTGCAAAAACAAATCACCCATGTGTATTTACCCTCAGAAGCAAAGTGTGAACATTTTCCATTAGAGACCATTGTTTACGAAGGAGCGGAAGGGGTGAATCAGGTTGTGGTTAACTTAGCCGCTGATAGCACTTATTTAGGCTGGGATATTACTTGTTTAGGTTTGCCCAGTGCAGCTCAGTTATTTCTTAGCGGTACGTTCAGTCAACTCAACCAAGTGTATTGCGACAATAAACTTATTTTTCATGACAGAATTAAAGTTAGTCCCGAACCCTGCAAAGGCAACGAGCAAGTACAACAGCATGTTGTAGGTTTAGCTGGTAACAGTGTGTTTGCGACCTTATTAGCTTATGCCTCAGCTGAATTAGTGAATCAAAAAACACAAACAGAATTAATTCAGCAGCTTAGAGAAACCATTACACAACAAAACCTACAAAACCAAGTCAGTGTGACCCATATCAATCAGCTGATTATTGTTCGTTACTTGGGTCATCATGCTGAGCAGTGCAAGCAGATATTTATTTTATTGTGGCAGCAACTTAGGCCACTTTATATGCAAAAGCAAGGCATAGTGCCACGCATTTGGCATACTTAATTGTCATCCATTTAGCCTAAAAAATAGCCTAGAGAAAGAGCAAAGAAACTATGGACCTATTACCAAGAGAAAAAGACAAACTGTTATTATTTACTGCGGCATTATTGGCAGAACGTCGATTAAAACGAGGCGTGAAACTGAACTACCCAGAAGCTATGGCGTATATTTCTATGGAAATAATGGAAGGAGCCAGAGACGGCAAAACCGTAGCCGAAATGATGGATTACGGCCGTACTTTGCTAAGCCGCGACCAAGTTATGGAAGGGGTACCAGAGTTGGTAGCTGAAGTCCAAGTTGAAGCGACTTTTCCTGATGGTACTAAACTCGTCACCGTCCATAATCCCATAGTGTAAGGAATAAATATGATCCCTGGTGAAATTAAAACAGATCATGGCGAACGCCAATTAAATGTGGGCCGTGAAACGATTCAGGTGACTGTGGCCAATAGTGGTGACAGACCTATTCAAGTGGGCTCTCACTATCATTTTTATGAAGTGAACCCAGCATTAAGATTTGACCGTGAAATGTGTAAAGGTTTTAGGTTAGACATTACCTCGGGCACTGCGGTGCGTTTTGAACCGGGCCAAGAGCGAGCAGTAACCTTAGTGGCTTATGCCGGAAAACGTCGCGTGTTCGGTTTTCGTGGTGATGTACAGGGAGATTTAGACTAATGGCAACAATTGATACGCATGCTTATGCTCATATGTTTGGCCCAACTGTGGGTGACCGGGTACGGTTAGCCGACACCGACTTATGGTTAGAAGTAGAAAAAGATTTCACTGAATACGGTGAAGAAGTCAAATTTGGCGGCGGTAAAGTTATTCGCGATGGTATGGGTCAAAGCCAAGCCTCTTGTTATGAAACTGTGGATGTTGTGATCACCAACGCACTAATTTTAGATCATTGGGGCATAGTCAAAGCCGACATTGGTGTAAAAGATGGCCGCATTGCCATAATCGGTAAGGCTGGTAATCCTGATATTCAAGATAATATTGATATCGAAGTCGGTCCTGGCACAGAAGTCATCGCCGGTGAAGGGCAAATACTCACGGCTGGTGGCATAGACGCACATATTCATTTTATTTGCCCACAACAAATTGACGAAGCTTTAATGTCGGGCGTAACAACTATGATAGGCGGCGGCACAGGTCCGGCAACAGGTACCAATGCTACTACTTGTACACCTGGGCCTTGGAACATTTATAAAATGTTGCAAGCCACTAATGATTTCCCCATGAACTTTGGTTTTTTAGGTAAAGGTAATGCCAGTTTACCCTTAGCCCTAGAAGAGCAAATTGAAGCCGGTGTCTGTGGTCTTAAGTTACACGAAGACTGGGGCACGACTCCAGCGGCTATTGATTGTTGTTTGTCAGTGGCTGATCGCTACGACATACAAGTAGCGATTCATACTGATACCTTAAATGAATCAGGTTTTGTTGAAGATACCTTAGGCGCATTTAAAGGCCGCACTATTCATACCTATCATACCGAAGGTGCCGGTGGTGGCCATTCGCCCGATATTATTCGTGCTTGCGGTGAAGCCAATGTATTGCCTTCGTCAACTAACCCAACACGGCCATATACTATTAATACTATTGATGAACATTTAGATATGTTGATGGTCTGCCATCACCTTGATCCGAGTATTCCTGAAGATGTGGCCTTTGCTGATTCGCGCATTCGTAAAGAAAGTATTGCCGCTGAAGATATTATGCATGACTTAGGGGCCATCAGTATGATTGCTTCTGACTCACAAGCCATGGGCCGAGTGGGGGAGATGATCACTCGTACTTGGCAAACTGCCCACAAAATGAAACAACAGCGCGGGCCGCTAGCACCAGATACAGAGCGTAACGATAACTTTAGACTTAAACGTTATGTGGCTAAGTACACTATTAACCCTGCTATTAGCCATGGTATTAGCCATGAAGTTGGCTCAATTGAAGTGGGCAAGTTAGCTGACTTAGTATTATGGAAACCGGCATTCTTTGGCATTAAACCAGCGATGATCATCAAAGGTGGTTTTATTGCTGCGGCCCCTATGGGTGACGCCAATGCGTCTATTCCTACTCCGCAACCTGTGTATTATCGCCGAATGTTTGGTGCTCACGGCAGTGCGGCGGCTAATACCTCGATGACCTTTATGTCTCAGGCATCCATTGATAAAGGCGTGCCAAGCGAAATAGGCATGACGCGCCTTACTGGTGCGTGTAAAAACACTCGCAACATTGGTAAAGACGATATGATCCACAATAATTGGCAGCCTAAAATTGAAGTCGACGCACAAACTTATGAAGTGCGCGCAGATGGTGAGTTATTGACTTGTGAACCAGCAGAGTCATTACCGTTAGCACAGCTTTATTGTCTATTTTGATTGTGCAGCATAGGTTAACGTATAAATATAATTTTGAAAGTTAGGAATCGAACAAAGCATGTTACAAGCATATGAGCGTTTACAGCATACGCATGATCCAATTGATGACAGCATCACGTTAGATCATGACACCCGTAAAAAAGCGCGTATCAAAATAAAGACCGACAAAGGATTAGACCTAGGTATTTTTATGGAGCGCGGCCACCCCTTATTAGTGGGTGAAGTACTTAAAACTGAATGTGGTAAGTTAATCGAAATTAAAGGCCAAGCAGAGCCAGTTAGTACCGCTATTGGCACAGATTGGTTAACATTTAGTAAAGTGTGTTATCACTTAGGTAACCGCCATACTGTATTGCAAGTTGGTGAGTTGTGGGTACGTTTTAAACCTGATCATGTTTTGGAACAGCTAGCAGAAAAATATGGCTTAAGTGTGAACCACACTCCGGCTATTTTTGAACCTGAAAATGGCGCCTATGGCAGTGGTGGGCATTCTCACGCACATGAACAGGATCATTCCCATTAGTAGTCCTGATCCGCTCAAACTAAACCGCTTACTGCAACTTTGTAGCGCCAATTTGCCTGTAGGTGGTTTTTCGTTTTCTCAAGGTTTGGAATACGCGGTAGAAAAACAGTGGATCAATAACGCTGCAAGTACGCAAAGTTGGATTGAGTTAAATTTGTCGGTGGCCATTGCTCAAACAGATTTAGCCATTATCAAACGTTTGTATGCGGCCTTAATTGAAAATGATACTCAGCAGTTTAGCTACTGGAATGAATACATATTAGCCAGCCGTGAAAGTTACGAATTGCATATGGCTGACTTAGCTATGGGCAAAGCACTAGTAAGGTTACTTAGCTTACTAGATAACCTCGATTTAGCTGAGGTAGAAGCACTGCTCGTTATCAAAGAGCTGAGTTTTGTGAGTGTGTTTGCCATAGCTGCCTATGCATTTAAGCTAGACTTAATTTCGGCGCAAAGTGGTTTTTGCTGGACCTATATTGACAACCAAGTGGCAGCGGCCACTAAGTTGGTACCTTTAGGGCAAACTCAGGCACAAAATTTATTATATGAACTATCTGCGAAAGTTGACGCAGTGGTCATTCAAGCAAATCAAGTAGCTGATGACGATATAAGTGCGAGCTTACCGCATTTAGCTATGGCCAGTGCTTGGCACGAAGATCAATACACGCGATTATTTCGCTCTTGAGTTTGCACAGATAAAAGAATTAACAGCTTTATTTATTAAAGAGATTTTGAACATTATGAAGAAAAAACAAATATTACGTATCGGTGTCGGCGGCCCTGTAGGTTCGGGTAAAACAGCCTTATTGCGCGAATTATGCCTAGCCTTACGTGACAAATACAATATGGCAGTTGTGACTAACGACATTTATACCCGTGAAGATGCCGAGTTTTTAACCCGCCACGATGCCTTAGCACAAGATCGCATTATTGGGGTCGAAACAGGTGGTTGCCCACATACAGCTATTCGTGAAGATGCTTCAATGAATCTAGCGGCCATTGACGAATTACAATCACGTCATGTTGATTTAGATTTTGTATTAGTGGAAAGTGGTGGTGATAACTTAAGTGCTACTTTTAGCCCTGAATTATCAGATTTAACTTTATATGTTATTGATGTGTCTGCTGGTGATAAGATCCCCCGTAAAGGCGGCCCAGGTATCACTAAATCAGACTTATTGATTATCAATAAAATAGACGTTGCTGAACTAGTAGGTGCCTCTCTAGAGGTGATGGACAGAGACAGTAAAAAAATGCGTGGTGATAAGCCTTTTATTTTCAGTAATATGAAAACTCAACAGGGGTTAGCTGAAATCATAGAGTTTATCGAAACCGAAGGTATGCTTAAGGTTTAACAAACTAATTTATTTAATTTGCTGGTGGCAATAAACGTCACCCATTATTTTTAAGGATTTTTATTATGAAATTAATCACGACTATATTTGCCTTGTTACTCAGTGCCCAAGCAATGGCTCACGAAGATCATGCTTTAGGTGATAGTCACCTTGCTTACCACATGGCTTTATACGCATTACTTACCTTAGTTATTTTTAAAGGTTATGGCTGGTTAAAGGCAAAAAAGCGCAGTAAAAATAAAGAATAATTGTTAAGTCTATTTATCAAAATGGCCCTGCTTGTAGGGCCTTTTATATGTTACTCATACGGCAGAAAATACCTGTAAAGTTGCAATATCTTGATTCTCAGGGCATGGTAAGTAAAAGTGCCCCACTAACTCGTCTTAGGAAATTTAGAATTGGATGAAATTTTCTGCAGACGGGTTAACTTGATCCTAGAGGTGAGCTATGTCTTATAAGTTCAAATTTTTTGCCCAGCCGATAGTGACAAATATAAAAACCTTTGTTGAAGTGGCTTTTATAGAGTTCAGTATTGGGGTCATTTGTGCATTTTTTGCTTATACCTATTATGATGGATTTATTCAGGTTTTTGTTGGTTGCCTGTTAATTGCACTAGTCTGTTTATTTTTAACTATTCATAATATCTATGTGGTGCTTAAAATTAGAAAAGAGCAAAAGCTAAGGGATGTGGCAAATAATAGCTAAGACAGAAATTTCTATCTGCAACATATAAAAAAGGCCTCAACTGAGGCCTTTTTTGATTCTAGTCAACACTAAAAATTAACCAAATAATACGCGGTTAACTTTGTTTTCTAACATTTCTTGACGACCACTTTCATGTTGTGGAGCAATCTCGTTATCTAGTGCGTAAGCTGCTAATGATTCTAAGCTGTGCTCACCTTTTGCAATAGATTTACCTAAATCACCATTCCAATTTCTGTAACGCTCAGATACAGCGGCACCTAAGAAATCATTCTCAACAATAACGGCTGCTTTTTTCAGAGCTAAAGCTAAGTGATCCATACCACCGATATGACCATGGAATAAATCGGCTGGATCTGAAGATTGGCGACGTAGTTTAGTATCAAACAAGAATCCGCCGTTTTCGAATCCACCGGCTTTTAAAATATCAGTCATAACAAGTGTTAATTCAGGCACATCAATTGGGAATTGATCAGTATCCCAACCATTCTGTGCATCACCACGGTTAGCATCAATTGAACCAAACAAACCAAGAGAGATAGCAGTGGCTATTTCATGTTGGAAAGAGTGACCCGCTAATGTTGCATGGTTAACTTCAATGTTTACTTTAATTTCGTTTTCTAAACCAAACTGTTTCAAGAAACCGTACACAGTAGCGGTGTCATAGTCGTATTGATGTTTAGTTGGTTCTTGAGGCTTAGGTTCAATTAATAAAGTACCTTTGAAGCCAATTTTATGCTTATGTTCAACAACCATTTGCATAAAGCGACCCATTTGCTCACGCTCTTGACGTAGGTCAGTGTTAAGCAATGATTCATAACCTTCACGACCACCCCATAACACGTAGTTTTGACCGCCTAAACGTTTAGTGGCATTCATAGCATTAAATACTTGTGTTGCTGCGTAGGTGAATACTTCTGGATTAGGGTTGGTTGATGCGCCAGCTGCGTATCTAGGGTTACTAAAAGCGTTAGCAGTACCCCATAATAACTTCATGCCAGTTTCTTCTTGTTTTTGTTCAAGGACGTCAGTCATTTCAGCGAAGTTATTTACATATTCTTTGATGCTGTTGCCTTCAGGCGCCACATCAATATCGTGAAAACTGTAATGAGGAATGCTTAACTTTGAAAAGAATTCAAAAGCAACATCAGCTTTTTGCTTGGCACGTTCCATTGCATCACCTGCTTTCAACCACGGGCGATTAAAAGTACCTTGACCAAATACGTCAGCACCGTCCCAACAAAAGTTGTGCCAGTAACAAGCACCAAAACGTAAGTGTTCGGCCATAGTTTTACCTAGTATTTTTTCATCGGCGTTGTAATGATGAAAAGCTAAAGGGTCGGTTGAATCTGGTCCTGCATATTCAATTTTTTGGATGTTCTTAAAATATTCGGCCATGAGGCTCTCCTGCTATTAATTATTTCTAAATTTAAATTATCATCTGCTAAATATGACAGATGCTCAATTATGTTTTCTCGGTAAAGATTTGTTCTTTTTATTTAAAATAAGGGGGCTAATTGTTTATATAACTGTTTGAATTTTTCACGGCGTTTTGCGTATAAAATTGCATTAGTGTTGTTGGGTTCAAACACGGCTTCTAAGTCTGGTTGTGGACAAATTTGCTCTAATTTTTTATCCGTATCAATTGCTATTTGCGCGAGTCGGGCGGCACCTAAACCTGGACCTACGTCTCCTCCTTTACGGTAATTAACCGAACGGTTTAACACGTCAGCTAATAGTTGACGCCAATAAACACTTTTAGCACCACCACCAATTAAGGTGATTTCGTCGGCATCAACACCTGAGTTATGTAAACACTCAATGCCATCGGCAAAAGCAAAACTCACGCCTTCTAACACACTATGAGTTAAGCTAGCTTGATCGGTTGAGTGAGTTAAACCAAAAAAGCTACCGGTTGCCATTGGGTTATTATGAGGGGTACGTTCACCACTTAAATAAGGTAAAAATATTGGTGCGTTAGCTATGTCGATATCAGCTTCGTCTAACTCTTTAAGTAACTCTGCTACCGGCTTTTGCGCGATAGATTCTGCATACCATTGCAAACAACTTGCAGCACTTAACATGACTGACATGAGATGCCAAGTGTTAGGTAAGGCGTGACAAAAACTATGTACAGCTGATTCAGGGTTGGCTTTAAAACCATCTGTTACTGCAAAATACACACCTGATGTACCTAGGGATAACATGGCTTGACCAGGCTTCACTATGCCAACACCCACAGCTCCTGCGGCATTGTCACCTCCGCCTGCAACAACTGGTACAGTTTGCATGTTCCAACGGGCTGCAACATCTGCACTTAAGTTGCCGGTGATCTCTGAACCTTCATAAAGTTTAGGCATATTGGCTTCGGATAAACCACAGGCGGCTAATAAACCTGCATGCCATTGACGAGAACTTACGTCTAACCACATAGTGCCAGCAGCATCAGACATATCTGATGCAAAATCACCTGTCATTAAATAACGTAAGTAGTCTTTAGGCAGTAAAACTTTATCAACTTTTGCGAAGTTGTCGGCTTCGTGATTTTTAACCCATAATAATTTAGGTGCGGTAAAACCGGGCATCACAATATTACCAGTGATTTTTTGTACTTCAGGAACTAGCTTTTCTAGTGCCTTACATTCGGCTTCACAGCGGCCGTCATTCCATAAAATGGCAGGACGAATTATATTTTGTTGAGTGTCTAATAAAGTGGCACCATGCATTTGTCCAGCTAGACCAATTGCTTGTACTTTTTCTAAGGGCTGCTTTTTACTTAGAATATCCATCGCTTCACAAAATCCAGTCCACCAATCTTGAGGGTTTTGTTCAGACCAAAGTGGATGAGGACGACTCACATCGAAAGAGCTTGAAGCGCTATCAATTATTTCGCCATCTGTGTTTGTTAACACTATTTTAATACCTGAAGTGCCTAAATCGACGCCTAGAAACATTATACTTCTCCTGAAAAGTTTTAATGACTATAGCAAAGAGAATAGGATATAAAGAGCCTAGGAAGCGAAAACGAAATTAAATAACGAAAAAAAGTAAAAAATATCTAGGCAGAATCTACAATCATTTGTAACAATGATGTTACGAGAAATAAGAAAACATAAAACTATTTATAGACCCTAGATACACCGGAGTTATTTATGTTCCAAGCTAAACACAGTATTAGTCTTTTGTTTAATGCCAATAAAGTATACGACCGTCAAGTGATTGAAGGAATTGGTCATTATCTGCAATCGTCAAAAGTAGATTGGGATATCTATCTTGAAGAAGATCTTTTAACACGCCTAGAAAATATAGATGAATGGGGAGGAGACGGAATTATTGCTGACTTTGATGATCCGACAATCCAAACCGCCTTATTAAATGCCAAAGTTCCGGTTATTGGTGTGGGAGGATCATATTCAAATCAGGCTGATTACCCAGACGTGCCCTATGTTGCCACAGATAACTTTGCTGTAGTTAAGTGTGCTTATGAGCATTTAAAGAAAAAAGGCTTGGAACGTTTTGCTTTTTATGGATTTCCGGCTGACAACAATCACAGATGGGCTGTAGAGCGTGAGCAGGCGATGATTAAGTTGTGTAAGGAGGATGGTTACGATTGTTCTATTTATCGTGGCCATCCAACCCGACCAGAAACTTGGCAATATACCATGAACAGAGTGACAGATTGGATCCAAGCTTTACCTAATCCAGTTGGCATAGTTGCAGTAACAGATGCGCGCGCTAGGCATTTATTGCAAGCTTGCGATCATATTGGAAAATTAGTACCTGACAATATTTCTATTGTAGGCATAGATGATGATGATATTGCCCGTTATTTGAGTCGTATTAGTTTAAGCTCAGTTACACAAGGCTGTTTTGATATGGGCTTTCAAGCGGCAAAATTATTACATCGTCATTTAGATAATGATGGTTTAAAAAACAAACGAGTGTTAGTGCCGCCATTAGGGGTGTCGGAACGTCAATCTACTGATTTTAAAGCTTTAAAAGATCCCTTTGTTATCCAAGCTATGCACTATATTCGGCAAAATGCTTGTCGTGGGATTAAGGTTGATCAGGTGTTGGATTTTGTTGGGGTATCTCGTTCAAATCTAGAACAACGCTTCAAAGATGAAAGAGGTCACAGCATACATGCTGAAATCCACAATGAAAAATTAGAGAAGGCCAGCAAGTTACTCGCAGAAACAGAGTTACCAACCAGTGAAGTCGCACAAGTGTGTGGTTATCCTTCGCTTCAATATATGTATGCTGTGTTTAAAAAACATTATAGTCAAACACCGAGAGAATACAGAATAGAACATACTCAAAATTAACTCTTATGGTTTAGTTGATTTTAAATACTTCTTAACCAATGCCTCTAAAGATTTAAGCTTTAGAGGCTTAGTAATATAATCATTCATGCCGATTTTTTTCGCGTTGGTATAATCTTCTTTCATGGCATTCGCTGACAAACCACAAATAATTAGGTCTTTATGACCGTGCTTTCTAATTTCTTGTGTTGCTTCGTAGCCATCCATTATTGGCATTTGAATATCCATTAATATCAGGTCGTAATATGGGGAGTTAGTGACTTTAGTCACGGCTTGAAGCCCATCTTCAGCTGTGTCGTAACTTATGCCCAATATTTTTAGCATCTCGCCTGCTACTGCTTGGTTTATGTGATTATCTTCAACCAGTAAAATATGTCCAAGGTAAGTTTGTTGAACGTAACCATCAAGTTTAATAAGCGTAGGATCTTGCATTATATTTGTGCTACTAAATACATGAGCTAGAAAGTCAGCGGCTTGATGTGGCACAAAAGGGTGGGTCAGACATTCTGCCGACCATAATGAGGTTAATTGACTAGGTAAATTACTGGGT
The DNA here is from genome assembly GCF_009796765.1 of Paraglaciecola sp. L3A3. Classification (NCBI taxonomy): domain Bacteria; kingdom Pseudomonadati; phylum Pseudomonadota; class Gammaproteobacteria; order Alteromonadales; family Alteromonadaceae; genus Paraglaciecola; species Paraglaciecola sp. L3A3. The sequence goes on along the minus strand of NZ_CP047023.1, from coordinate 4,118,295 downwards.
TGCGAATTAGTAATAAAACCAATTTTGTCTGTTTTTTCTTTTATTTTGATTACTAGTTGATGGAATTTTTTGAATGCAGGCAAACTCGCCACATCAATAATCACTGCATCTTCTGCAGTGATTTTATTGGCGTGTTCAGAGATAGCAGATAATGGAAAGTGATGATAGTTCGGGCAAGTTCTTTCAATGTACTGAGAATATAATAGGCCTTTTCTACTTTCACTAAAATAATAAAGCTTCCCATCGGTTATTTTTTGCATGGGCAAAATGGCCGTTGCATTTCTGCTTATATGAAGAGGGATCATTAAGCTAAATGTACTGCCTTTGCCTGGTTTTGAAAGTAAAGAAATTTCGCCATGCATTAAGTTTATTAACTGTTTTACAATAGTAAGCCCTAAACCAGTTCCACCAAAATTTCGACTCGTTGAGCCATCAGCTTGAGTGAAAGAATCAAATACTTTATTCACTTGTTCTTTACTCATACCGATACCAGTATCGATTACTTTTACCGATAATTTAATCGAATCGGCTTGGTTAGAGTCGATAAGATCTACTTCGATATTTACCGAACCATGGTTAGTAAACTTTATGGAGTTGCTGCATAAATTTAATAAAACCTGAGTGATACGTAAGGGATCACCAATTAAGGTATTAGGAATTTCGGGGTTGACATAAAACAACACATTAAGATTTTTTTCTTTAGCGCGGGTTGATATATTGGCCAAGGTATTAGCTAAAACTGAATTAATCGAAAACTCAACATTTTCAATATCCAATTTACCGGCTTCTATTTTTGAAAAGTCTAAAATATCATTAATTAAGCTTAATAAAATTTTTCCGGAATAGGCGACTTTATCTAGTTTTTCCCGCTGCTCTGCTGTCAGATCGCTACTTAAAATCACATCTAACATACCAATGATACCGTTCATTGGGGTGCGTATCTCATGACTCATATTGGCTAAAAATATGCTTTTGGACGCCGTTGCTTGTTCAGCAGCTCTGTTAGAGATCATCAGTTGTTGGTTTAGGGCTTCTTGTTTGGAGTTAAGCATTTGTGACTGTTCAAGTAACACTGTGGTCTGCTTATTTTTTTCATGGAACACGGATGCGGATTGAGCTAATTGACCTATTTCATCTTTTCTATCCAGTCCATGTATCGTTTCTATGTCTTTTCCTTTGGCTAATTTTTCAAAAATTACTGTAATGTTTTTTATCGGTACCATGATTCGATAACCTAGGAATAATGCGGTGCTAAGCGCTAATAAAATGCCGAATGCAGAAAATAAATCACTTCTAATTTGGGTATCTTCTACTGATTGTTTTACATTAATATTTGTCTCAGTAAAGTTTTCAGTCACTAATCTATTTAGTTCACGGGCTAGAAAAAGAAATTCATTGGCAGAACCTGCCATCACCACATTGACTAAAAATAAATAGCCACGAGTAATTTGCGATAACTGCAAAAAATCACTTTCAACTTGCAATAGTTTATCTAAAACAGGTTGTAGCTGATTACTTTGTTCAAGTTGGCTTAAGGCTATTATTTTGGCTTCTTTTAGTTGAGATTGAAAAGAGGTGACTAGTTCTTGTTCTGGGGTGACTAGATACTGCAGTAAGAAGTTTTGAGCTCTTGCAAGGTGATAACGAATTTGATTCATTGAAGCAGTTGTTGAGGTCTGGTTTACTTTTAATTGATTAAATATGGACTCTAATTCAGCTAAAATACCGACTTTATGGATATATTGTCTTTTTGTTCGTCCAATAATCACATTGCCAAAATTTTCATCATATTCTTGAAGGTGGGCACGCATCCGCAAAATATAATCATGATAAACATCTTTTTGTGCTTGATGAGCGGTGAGATCTTCTAATGATGTGAGGTTTTGTTGATTTCTTTTCATCAAGGTATTGAAGCGATTAATCGCTGATTCACTTGCTGATTCTTTGTATATCAGAACATTACGTTGTAAGTCGATAACATCTCTCTCTAACTCTCTTACCAGACTCACTTTAAGCACGGCTTCTTGGGTTAGATCTAGGCTGTCGACAAATGTCGCTCTGATACTACGGGATAAAAATACTTGCGATAGAAGTAGTATTGTTAAGATTACTGAGACTAATATAATCTGAGCTTTTATTGTTTTAAGCACACTGCACCTTAAAATATAATTATGAACTAATAAATTCGTACCACTTCTGTACACTATAATCGTAAGTGGGCATAGCAGTATTCCAAACCGCTATATTACTAAATCGCTTAATGTAACTACCACCCGAACGTATGTCGCCTTTTTTTACTGAAAGTTTTCCATCAGTCCCGAGTAAATTTTCGTTCGCGGCTTTACCCTCATACCAATAGTCCCATTCTGACTTATTTAAATATTTGGCTGAACGTTGGGGGTTAGAAATATAATACCCTTGCCGAGCAATGAAAGCACCTGGCCATCCTGATAACCACCAATTCATGTAATCATAAGCTGCGTCTTTAGTTCGTCCTTGTGTAGCGGCCGATAAACACATTACGCCATGCCAACCTCTGTACCCCTCTTTGGGGGCAGCGTATCTAACGTTTATATTTTGGCTGTTTAATGTTGAAACTGCGGGAGAAAACAAACTGCTGATTGCTACTCTACCAGTTCTCATAAAATCGATAGATTCGGGAACTGAATTCCAAAATCCGCTAAAATGGTTTTGGTGTTTCAGATTAATCAATATTTTAAATAACGTATCTAATTCTGCTTTAGTTATATTACCTATGTCATTAAACGTAATAAAACCTTGTGCTTGAGCCGCCAAAGCTAAATCAAATATGCCAATACTAGGAGCATTAACTATGGCCACTTTTCCTTGATGTTTAGGATCAAGTAACCATCCCCAGCTTTCAGTTTTGTATGCTTCGCCAGGGACAATGATATCTGTGTTGTAACCAAATGAATCAACATTATGTACATAGGGCAAAAAACTAATTTGCTCAGTGTGATTTTTGCCTAATGAGCCATCTTTTTGGATATGTAATATCTTATTTGGGGCATCCCCAGCACCAATTTTTGCTTCATCACTGACTTTGCCGGTTTTACTTAATGGGTTTATTTCATCCCAATAGGTTAGACGTTTTTTCTCTATTGGTTGAATAGTGCGAGCGGCCCAAAGGGGGCGGATGCTGTTTGACCATTGTTCATATAAATCAAAGGATTGTGGGTTCATTGACGCTTTTTGCAATACGGCAGCGCTACCTTTTGCTTCATAAATCAAATCTATGCCGAGATCTTCCATGGCTTTTTGACGTAATTCTTCCTGTAAAGTGACATGTGTGCCTAATACTTTTAATTGAGTACGTTGTTTGGCAAAAACATAAGGGGCTTGAGTTATGGCCGTAGCGCTAATTACTGCCTGACCTATGGTTTTTAATGCCTCTCGACGACTTGCACTTGTCTTTAAAGGGAGTTTGCAGATGATTTTTGGTTTTTTGATACTCACAAACATACTCCCTTAAACAATAACCATATCTTATGATTACCTTAGAGTAAGTCGAAATTAAGTGCAATTAAATATAGGCTTTTAAAGGGAGTTATCAACTCCCAAGGCGGATAGATGTCTAATCTGCGTAAAACTTATGCTGGAATTTTAGCGTTTTTGTTACTTTCCCGTCATTAATATCGATTGATATTCGATATTGTTCTTGATCGCTAAAAGATAAGACAGCCAAATAGTATATAGCTTCACCTTCTGTTACTTCCTTGAAGGCTAGTTTTTTGACTACACCAAGTAAATTCTTAGCCGTGCCTGTTAATGCTACTGATTGAGCGGCTTTACTTTTGCTATCTAGTACAGAAATATTAATTAAGCCGTTAAATTTACTGCGCACTATGCCGTATTGTTTCGCTACGTCAGGGGTTAAAAATGTACTATTTAAAGCAATATAATGTAAATCCCAGTTGGCTAAACTGACTTTTTGTTCAGCTAAAACTGGGTTAGCGTACAATGTGACACAGCTAGCCCAAACAAGAGCTAAGCAAGTTAATTTTTTCGATTTAAAAAATGCCAAAAATGTCACCTAATAATTTTTGTAAAAATAATAGGACTAATATTACCACCATAACTGATAAATCTAAGCCACCCATTTCTGGTAAACGTCGACGAATTGGCGCTAACATGGGTTCAGTTAATTGATTTAATACTAATTCCATTGGGCTGCGGCCTTGGCTTATCCAGCTCATGACTGCTCGTAAAATTAAGGTATACATAACGACAGTAAAGGCTTCTTTAATCACTATGATAAAAGAAATAATCACTAGAGATATTGGATTGATCCCCACACCATTTACCACCACATTAAGAATTACCAGTTTAAGAGCTGCAACCAATAAAGCCAACACAAAAGTCGCGGTATCTAAACGGCCTATTGATGGCAATATCCGGCGCATGGGGGCCACTATAGGATGAGTGGCTTTAACCACAAACTGACTAAAAGGGTTATAAAAATCTGCCCGAGCAAATTGTAACCAAAGGCGTAACAATACCACCATCAGGTACAAGTCAAAGACAGTGCTAATTAAAAATTGTACTGAACTCATAAAATTATTTTCCTAACTTTTAAAACAGTTTAGCCATTTCTTCGGCACGAATCACTGCTGCTTGCATAGCTGTGGCAACCACTTTATCTATATCTTGCTGTTGAAAAGATTCAATAGCTTTAGCGGTAGTGCCTCCTTTAGATGTAACTTGGGTGCGTAGCTCTGATAATTCAAGTTGAGGATTGTGACAAACCATTTCTGCCGCACCTAACATAGCTTGTTGAACTAGTAAACGAGCGGTTTTGTGATCGAAACCTTGGCGCTCCGCTTCTTTTTCCATGGCTTCTAAAAATAAGAAGAAATAAGCGGGGCTGCTGCCTGCTGCAGCAGTAACAGAATCTATCAATGACTCTTTATCCACCCAAGCTATTTCACCAACTTGAGACATAAGATCGCCAGCAAATGTTTTGTCTTCTTGCTTGATAATAGGAGCAGAAAATAAACCTGTCATTCCTTTGCCTAAAGCACTTGGAGTATTTGGCATAGTACGAATGACTGCACTGTGGCCATTTAACATTTGTTGTAATCTAGCGGTAGGAATGCCGGCTGCGATGGAAACAAACAGCTTGCCATCTAGATTGTTGGACTCAGCTAATTGATTGCAAACTTGTTCCATTAACTGAGGTTTAACGGCTAAAACCACTACTTCGGCAAATTCAACTGCTTGCTGGTTGTCTTGAGTCGTTTGAATCGCGAAGTCGTTTTTTAAAACATCAAGTTTACCGATTGACGGGTTGCTGGCTATGATTAATTCAGCTGGGTAACCGTTAGCGATTAAGCCGCTTATAATGCTTCTGGTCATATTGCCAGCGCCGATAAATGCTATTGTTCTTTGTTGCATGTAAAAATTTACCTAATAATTTTATGTGAATTTAAATACGAGAGCCAAAAATACCTGTTCCTACCCTGACCATTGTACTTTCGCATAATATGGCCGTTTGCATATCACCAGACATACCCATAGATAAGGTATTCACGCTTGGGTATAGGTTTTTAAGTTGATTATATAAATCAGCCATTTTGTTAAAGCTTAATTTCTGTTCTGATTTTAACTGATGGGCTCTAGGAATGGTCATTAGACCACGTAGCACTAAGTTTGGCATCTGTTCAATTGCTTTTGCCAGTTCAGGGAGTTCGTTGCTTGTTACTCCTGATTTATTTTCATCACCATCAATATTGACTTGAATACAGACATTTAATGGCCGGTAAATACTACGCTGATCATTTAACCTTTGAGCTATTTTTAAGCGGTCAATAGTATGTACCCAATCAAAGTTATCAGCCACCAAACGTGTCTTATTTGATTGTAAGGGGCCAATAAAATGCCATTCAATATCGGCTAGTTTTTCTAAAGCCTGGATCTTTTCTACACCTTCTTGCACATAGTTCTCACCAAACAAACGTTGTCCAGCTTCATACGCTTGGACAATATCAGATACGGGTTTGGTTTTACTTACGGCTAGCAATCTCACCGAATTTAATGGACGATGAGCATCTAGGGTAGATTGCTTAATGCTTGCTTGTACGCTTTTAAGTCGTTCTGCTATTGTTTCCATATTGGATCACAAATATACGGAGAATTTTCGTGGATATTACCGAACTTTTGGCCTTTAGTGTTAAAAATAAAGCCTCTGATTTACATCTTTCTGCTGGATTACCTCCCATTATCCGTGTTGACGGTGAAATGCGGAAACTAAATATTCCGCCTTTAGAGCATAAAGAAGTGCATAGTTTGATCTTCGAAATCATGAATGACAGACAACGCAAAGAATATGAAGAAAATTTAGAAACGGATTTTTCATTTGAAGTTAAAGATTTATCTCGATTTAGGGTAAACGCTTTTGTGCAAAACCGCGGTGCAGCAGCAGTGTTAAGGACTATTCCTAGTGAAATCCTTAGCTTAGATGACTTAGGTGCACCACAAATATTTAAAGATATTATCAATCAACCTACAGGTATTGTGCTGGTCACGGGGGCTACTGGATCAGGTAAAAGTACTACCTTGGCAGCAATGGTTGATCATATTAATCGCACTAAACGGGAACATATATTAACTATCGAAGATCCCATTGAATTTGTGCACGAAAATAAATTGTGTGTATTAAATCAAAGGGAAGTCCATCGTGATACTCACAGTTTTAATAACGCTTTACGTTCTGCATTGCGTGAAGATCCCGATATTATTTTGGTGGGTGAATTACGTGATTTAGAAACCATACGTTTGGCTATCTCAGCTGCCGAAACCGGTCATTTAGTATTCGGAACACTGCACACTAACTCAGCCCCTAAAACCATTGACAGATTGATTGATGTGTTTCCTGCGGCAGAAAAATCGATGATCCGTTCTATGTTATCTGAATCATTAAGAGCGGTTATTTCACAAACCTTATTGAAAAAAATTGGCGGGGGCCGAGTGGCTGCCCATGAAATTATGTTGGGTATACCTGCTATTCGAAACTTAATACGTGAAGATAAAGTGCCACAGATGTATTCGGTGATCCAAACGGGTCAACAACACGGTATGCAAACTATGGATCAATGTCTGCAAAATTTAGTGGCGCAAGGTTTAATTACTCCACAAGATGCCGCGGCTAAATCAATAGATAAAAAAACATCACCTGGTTTTTAAGGAGTAATTGATGGAACTTGGCCCATATTTAGAAGCGATGCAAGATCTCGGTGCTTCAGATTTATTCATCACAGTTGGTTTTCCTGTTAGTGCCAAAGTTAATGGTGAAATGACTCCAGTTGGAGGTAGTAATTTAACTGAGGATGATGCTCTCACGTTAGTCCATGACGCTATGACAGATAAACAAAAGCAAGAGTTTGAAGTTACCAAAGAATGTAACTTTGCCATTGCTCGGGATGATATTGGCCGATTTCGTTGTAGTGCTTTTTGGCAACGTGATATGGCGGGAATGGTCATCAGGCGGATTGTCACACAAATTCCTGAAGTGGCAGATCTGGGGTTACCTGAAGTTCTTAAAGATATCATTATGTCAAAACGTGGTTTGGTTTTGTTTGTGGGAGCCACAGGTACAGGTAAATCAACCTCATTAGCTGCATTAATGGGTCATAGAAATCATCATTCTAGGGGGCATATATTGACTATAGAAGATCCTATCGAATTTGTGCATGAACATGGAAATTGTGTGGTTACACAAAGAGAAGTAGGAATAGACACTAAGTCTTTTGATGATGCCCTTAAAAGTTCTTTACGCCAAGCGCCAGACGTTATTCTAATTGGTGAAATACGTTCAATGGAAACCATGGAATATGCCATGTCGTTTGCTGATACTGGGCACTTGTGTGTAGCAACTTTGCACGCCAATAATGCTAACCAAGCCATTGAACGAATCATGCATTTAGCGCCGCCCGATCAACATGAAAAATTACGTTTTGATTTAAGTTTGAATATGCGAGCTATTGTGGCTCAGCAATTAGTGCCTACACCTGACGGTAATGGTCGAGTGGCGGCCATTGAAATTTTACTTAACTCGCCGTTAGTGACCGATCTGATCCAGCGTAATGAAATTGGCAGCCTCAAAGACGCCATGAAAAAAGGCAAAGAGATGGGCATGCAGAGCTTCGATATGGCGCTGTATGATTTATATAAAGCAGGAAAAGTCACTCTTGAACATGCTATTCATCATGCTGATTCACCCAATGATTTACGTTTGATGATAAAGCTAGACTCAGATGAAGGAAATGCTTTAGGCTCTCTTTCAAATGTGTCTATTGATATGGATTAATAGATGTATTGGAGTAGTAGATAAAATGGAAAAAGTTTTTAGTGATAATGATAGGTTCAGAGTGTGGCAAGTAAAACAGCTAATTGAAGAGCAAGGAATTAAATGTTTTATCAAGAATGAATTTGCCATAGGCGCTATGGGAGAGTTGTCTCCATTAGATGTATTACCAGAAGTATGGATTTATGATCTGCAATGGTTGCCCAAAGTTAAAGCCTTTATTAGTGAGTTTTTGGCTCAACCTGTTTCTGAGATCCCTTGGTGTTGTCCTCAATGCCAAGAAAAAAATGAAGCCAATTTTGAAGTGTGTTGGCAGTGTTCAAGCAACAAACCTGAATAACTATACGTTTAAATTAATGGAATAATAGATGAAATATAGCATTGGACTATTGTGGGTATTCTCTCTGCTGGGGGCATATTATATTGGCAATAGTTTGCAACAAACGCCGGCCAGCAATACTGATGTATCAGTGGCAGAAGTGCCGTCGCCATTTCTTGTCTCAACAAGTGTTAGTCAAACACAACATCTGCCAACTAGGGGTGAACAAGAACAACTGACTGTTGCCATTAACCAGCAAAGTAGCAGTAATCAGTTAGATCCATACCAACTATTACAACAAGCTAAAACATTGTTAGACAATAGTTCTAGGATGAACATCTCTAAATTAGCCAAAGCTTACAACTTAATACAAGAACTCAGTCCAGAGCAATTGTTTACCGCACTTAATGAGCTAGATACAAGTGCTCTTGATGCTGAATCAACTCAGTTGTTTTCATTGCTGTTAAGTCGTTATGCTGAGTTTGAACCTGAAAATGCAATGGCCTTTATTGCACAGCAAGTCGAGTCTAATAAAGCACAAGCAGTAGGTCGATTTGCCGTATTAAGTACGTGGGCTGAAAACGACCCTTTAACTGCTTTAGATTGGTTTAAAACTAGTGTCAGTTCAAATCAATTCAGCCAAGAAAATCGTCCTTTGCATAGCATTTTTTCTAATTTAGCCAAACAAGATGTAGACTTGGCGATTGATAGTTTAGCGCCTTTTGCCAAAAATATGCGGCAATTGTCTATGGCTGTTTCAGGCTTAACTCGATTATTATCGACTTCTGAGGATTTTATCCATGTTATGGATAAAACCAAAGAGTTAGATAATAAAAAACTCACACAGGATGTTGTCAGAGCTTGGGCCAGAACTGAGCCTGAAGATGCAATTGAATGGCTAGCGACAATAGAAGATGAAAAGCAGAAAAAGCAGTTGGAATACGATATATATCGCACTTGGCTTTTTTCTGATTCTGATCGAGCCGCCGAAGTTTATATGAACACTGCAGATAGCACTAATCGCCAAGCTAGAGCACAATTTGTTGCCAGATCGTTGAGTTATATCAATCCAGATAAAGCAGTCAGTTGGTTGCAGCAACAGGGCGGAATAGACTCAGATTTTTTGGTCAAAAAAGTGGTGAAAGAGAGTGCTCGTAATAACCCAGAGTTTGCCTCTACACATCTTGATGTGTTTACTGACAAAAAGGAGTACCTAGCTAGCTCGGTGTCTATTTATATGAGCTTTGCTAGAAATAGTCAGACTCAAGCTGATAATTTTTTGGCTGAATCCCCTTATAAAAATGAGCTACAAACTCAGATAGCAGAGCAAAAAAAACGTATGGAAAAGTATCGAAGAAAAAACTAATTCCATTTTAATTAGGGAGCCCAACTCCAATAAATAAAAGCGTTTATAGATGTTTATTGGGATTAGTCTTTCCTTTAAAAGGTTTGCTTTCAAAAATGGCGCGATCTGTTTGGCTTTGTAATTCATGTTCATAATGCCCCTATCTTGAGCAATACATGCACTTTTGGCATTTAAGCCGGTGTCAAAATCCTGAATTCTGATGACGCCTCATGATAATTCCATTTCATTGATACAGACTAACTCGATAATGCCTGTGGCTGACTTGCTTAGCTTATTCAATCACTGTCACTTAATATGTCCAAACTTCTTAGTTGTTAAGTTGCTAGAGTTGAATTAAACCTAATTTTAATGCTTCATGTAACGCTTCTGTTCTGCTGTTCACCTGTAGTTTGGTATAAATATTTTTAATATGGGTGGTAACTGTGTAATAGGTGATGTCGAGTTTTTCTGATATTTCTCTTGAAGAAAACCCCTGACTAATCAATTTTAGTATACTAACTTGTCTATCTGTTAATGCTTCTGGTAGCGCGTTATTTTGACTATGGGATTGAAATTTTTGTAGCATTAAACGCGCGATGATAGGGCTCATTGGTGCGCCGCCCTTCATCATTGAATGAATAGCGTCAGTAATTATTACCTCATCATCATGTTTAAGAATGTAAGATTTAGCTCCAGCTTCTAACGCACGAAAAACAATATGTTCATCTTGAAAACCAGAAATAACCATGGCTTCGCAGTCCAGTTTTTCTCTATTGATGGCCTTAATTATGTCAATACCTGAGCCATCAGGTAAGCCTATGTCGGTTAATAAAATGTCTGGCTTATGCAGCAGAAGTGCGTTTATGCCCTCCTGTTTAGTGGATGCAATGGCTAATAAAGCTAAGTCTTCTTGGGCCGCGATTAGAGCAGAAAATCTTGCTAAAATAGTTAGATCGTCTTCAACTACAATTACCGTGTATTTAGGCATAAAACAGAAGTCCTTGATTGGTGATCTAGCCTTGAAATAAATATAAGTTATTGCACGACATTAGTTCAACTATATTCCGAAATAATGGGAACTAAGTCGTGCAAGGCCTCAAATTAAATTAATTATTCTGGCAAGAAGAATCTTCGGAACCAGGTAGACATCTAACCAGTTGACTCAATCTTGCCACTTTAACCGTGTCGCCATACTGATTTCGAAATATGATTTCCAAATAACCAGTCCGCCCAAAAAGTCGATAATCCTTAAAGGAGCCTGATTCTATATCATCAATACTATATAAAGCAGTATCTAAAGAGGTCACATCTTCACCTAAGTAATTCACCTTACCGCTATCTGCGCCTTTTACTTTCCACGTATATTTCAATTCAGAATCACTAGTAGGGTGAACGTAGAAATACTCAATAACGGGAGAATGAGAGTTCACGTAATCTAAGGAGCTCACTTCTTGAGTTGAGCCGAGGTCATTTGAAAGGGTCGCGGTAATAACCGTGGGACTTGTATCACTAGGCGTAAAGCGAGCGGCAAAAAATTGTGCTTGCGGTAAACTCAGTACTTCAGCACCGACCAGACTCGTTTCGACGTCAACAAACTCATCACCAATGAACGTTCCGCCAATCAGCACTTCATTTTCGACTATTTCATAGGGATCATTATCCGATTCGCGACTAAAAACAGGTTCAGCTTTTAAACTCCAACGTGTAAATTCTGGCAGGGTCTCCTCTAAAACCAGATCGACAGCGAGCGACTCCTCATAGCATCTAATAATATCTGACGCGATACGCTCACCTTGTTCAGCATTTGCCCTCACATTGGCACCTTGAGGAATGATAGTTCTGATATCAGTGCCATCGTAAGTAAATAACTTTGGCAAGGTTGATATGGGGCCTCCAAAGAATGAAGTAATAGAGAAGTATGTAGGTTGACCTATTACTGCCCCAACAAGTGTAATGGAAAGTTCACAAACCCTTCTATCCTCGGCTGAAGCAGATCCGCTACTCGAAAGCCCCCACTGGTCTGCATTAAAATAGGTGAAATGTGTGGTGGTGCCACTTAAAGAAAATCCTGATTCTACCTGAGGGTTGGCTACGATTGTCCCTTCACCCTGCTGCTCCCAAAGACCTGTTGACTCATTTAAGCTCCATAATGGAATTTTACCGCCAATAACTAAGTCCTCATCATAAATATTTTTACTGACATAGATAGGTAGCTCTATTTCTGCCACAGCGCCTTCTTTTAATTGTAGCTCTTCACCGTTTTCATAAAAAGAAAACTCAGTGACACCGAACGAAAATAACTGTTGTTGAACTTCTAACCCTACTGGTATTTCGTCTGCATTGGGTAAGCCATAAAAGCTGCCCGGAAACGCATGTGCCGTCATTTCATCTTGAATATCTATCGGCGTAATATAGAGCTCTACATTGCCAGTGACCAGAGAGCCATCTGCCCTGACAAGTGATTCGCTGGGTATGCTTACTGTTGCGCCGTCAATTCCTGTCAATTCACCACCCAGAAAAGCGTCAAATATAATCGCGGGCGCTCGCTCAAGCAGTGTCACTGTATGGCTTTGAGAAAGCTCGCTATGCTCTTGAAAAAGTATGGCGTCTGAATAACCTGCCTTAGATAAGCGAATTACTCCATATGAACTTGATGAGTCAAGGTCTATTTGTAATTGACTTTGCTCATTATATGCTTGAGATTGTATGGTGAAAGTGTCTGAGGTGGCCGTTACATCAGTAAGTGGCATACCTCGTGTGTTAACGACAGTAATTATGCTGGTTATTGTCGACTCACCTGCAGGATTACTTGTCGGGTCATCTGTAGATTTATTAGCAGAATCAAAACAGCCAAGGGTAAGTAAAGTAATTAATATAAGTAAACAGTTTCGAACTCCTAACATAATATTTGTTAATGAGTTTATGACTAAATTGGTATATTTCATTTTATGATTTCCTTATGTAAAAACGACAGTAATTAGGTTGATTTTTTAGATCAACCTTATAGCGATGTTATTAATGTTGTATCTAAATGAACATACCAATACCTTGGTAGTGAGCTATTTTCTAGTGATTGACTTAGTAAAAAAGTGGGGTAAAGCAGATTGATTTTTAAATTTTGTTGTCGTTAGTGCTATCAATGTGGATTGGTATTAGTGCTAGTTTAACTGAGATTAGTTGCAGAGTTTCCAGAGCCGGTGAAATGGCTCACTTGAAAATGAATAGTTGATTTAATCCAAACCCAACTGAGTGAGTATTTATAAGTATTTGAAATATAAGTGGATTCAAACAACACTTGTTATTTAGAGTTCAGATTAAAAAGGTAAAAAGTTAAAAGAGTATTCTAGTTGGGTTTGGGTTACATTTAGGCTACCAAACTGAATCATTTTAATCCGTGCTAACAAGCGTTTTTCTAGCGCTTCGTCACCTAGTTCACTGCTGACAATGTTAGCAGTTGAAATATTGCCATCTGGCTCTATCACTAGTTTTACGGTAATTTTTCCTTCTAGTTCAGGGTTTTTACGTAAGGCTTTACGGTATAACGAGTAGATCGCACCTTTGTGTTCATCTATGGTTTTACGAATATTTTCTAAGTTGCGATCACCGATTATTTCATCTTCCCGTTCAATCTGTTTAGCGGCTAATGATGCCACGCCTTCCGATGGCGCGACAAACTCGGTACTGCGACGACCGGTTAATTCACCTTTTGCGCCTACATTGGTTGATAAGTTAGCACTATTCACCCCGCCACTGGTGCTGTTTACTAATTCTCCTACAGACTTGCGTTCGGTTTTGGCTTGCTCACCACCGCCTTTAATGGTTTCGGTTTTGGCTAGGTTATTCAGTTGTAAATCTTTGCGCATACTGGCTAAATCATCTTGAAAAGCTAGTAAGCCAGAGCTTTGTGCTTTCGCCTTGGCCTTTGCTATCTCAGCTTTGGGATCAGGTTTAGGCGGCGCTTTCGGCTTAGGTTTGGGGGTAGCTTGCTTTTTAGGCTTTTGCACCACAGGTTTGGGTTTCGGCTCAGGCTTTTTTTCAATTTTTGGCTCTGGTTTAGGTTCGGATTTAGGTTCTATTGCCGGTTCAGGCTTAGGTGGTTCAATTTTTTTAACCTCAAGTGGTTTCGCCTTAATGAGCCTTGCTAATTGAGGCGGAAGTTTTTCTATTTCTATTCTAGGCGCTTCTGGTAATTCAACTATTTTTACCCATAAGGCAGCCAAAAGTGTGATGGCTAAAACCGCTAAAGTAATACGACTAAATAGTGTGTTTTCTTTGGCACTGCTCGACCAAGGTAATACCGATTGACTCACTAAGGCACTACTCATTACACCCCCTCGCCTTGATTAGTGGGAGTCTTCTGTTCAACGGCAAGGGCTATATCGGTATATCCGGCTTGAGCGCATGATTGCATTAGTTTTTTCAGTAAAGCGTAAGGCATAGCTTGGTCGGCCATAATAGTGATGGCTTTGGCTGAACCTTCGGGAGCTGGCTGATTTTCATCTGTGGTTAAAGTGCTAGCTTGGCGAGTGCTTTGATAGTTAAGTTCTTCGACTAAACTGGCGATCACTTCATTTTGACTAGCTAATATATCAGGAATGTCAGCCATTTTTTTACCTTGTAGAATCACTTGATCTTGGTTGACCAGTAACAATAAGGTTTCTTTAGCCGCCGTATTGGCTGTTGATTCTGGCAAGGTCACAGACTTGTCGTTTTGTAATACCTGTACATCAGATGCATTGAGCATTAAAAAGAACACTAGGATAGTAAAAATATCCATTAACGACACTAGGCTTAACTTAGTTTGTTTGCTGTTGCGTTTGTAATTACGTTGTAATCTGCGCGCACGAACTGACATTTTCATCGATTGGCACCATTATTATTTGTGGCTGGGATTTCTGCAGCTAATGTTGGTGCATCGGCAAAGGATATTTCTGGAAACAACTCAGCATCCACTAGGTCTACCCCAATCACATCTTGATAAGAACGCGTTGTATCCATAAGGTGCACAATAGTTTGGTAAGGGACGGTGTCGTCTAACATTAAGACAATATCTTTTTTGTCAGCCCCTTTGCTTAATAAGGTTTGTTTCAGTTGTTTTAAAATTTGTTGTAATTGCTCTAAATCGTGTTGTGTTTGCTTCGCTTCTATTGTTTGTAGTAGGTAGCCAGCTGGGTAGTACACACTTATCTGTTGGTTATTGACTATCAATTCTAGTTGTTTATTTTCTAATTCAGAGGCCGGTGCGTTAGACAATAAAGCCGGTAACTTTAACTCTAAAACAGTGATTTTAGAGAACACCATCATCATTAGCAGAACAGGCACCAGCACTATCATGAGGTTCATGAAAGAAGTGATATCTAGTTCTGCATCTGCTTTTTTGATTTTTCGGCCACGTCTTAGCATAGTGAGCTGCCTTTATCTGTCGCTGTTACGAGTATTGGGGCTGACTTCTTGACGATTGATCAAAATGTTTAAACATTTCACTCCAGCCATCTCCATACTATCGATAATTTCAGTGGTTTTAGTTTGTAAAACTGAATGAAAGGCTAACAGTGGGATGGCGGCTATCAAACCAAAGGCAGTGGTATTCATTGCCACCGAAATACTTTGTGACAACAAGCTGGCTTTTTCTGCTGGGTCGGCATTAGCAACCGCAGTAAAAGCAGCGATTAAACCAATTATGGTACCAAGTAGTCCTAATAGGGTGGCAATATTGGCCAAGGTGCCTAAATATGCGGTGCGCTTTTCAAGTCTTGGTACCGCTTCCATTAAACCTTCTTCCATGGCGTATTCAATATCTTCACGACGTTGGCTGGTGGACATACGTCCAATCCCTGCACTAATAATACGGGCAATAGGCGCAGCTTGCTGAGTACCGAGTTTCACAATAGCGTCATATTTATTTTCGGCCAGTAATGATTCTATTTCATTAAACGCGTTGCGATTCTTACGAAGCGCACCGGCTAAAAACATAAAGCGTTCTATTGCTATGGCTAATCCCAAGGCCAGTACAATTGAAATAGGCAGCATAAACGAGCCGCCTTCTTGGAAGAACCTGACGATAGTGTTGTAGGTGTCCATATTTGATCTCCAGTAAATAACTGAAGCCACACTAGCATGGGGTCATGTAAAGTTAAGTATGCTTATTGAGGTGTACTGTTCGATTTGAATAACTTTTCAAATACCTTTTGCTCGTTAACAAAGCTTTTTCTAAAAATAGGTTCTAGCTGCAAGGGCTTGATATGGCTTGGTTGTTGACCTTTTATAGCGGTATAAACAGGTAACTGCCAAGGTACGATGGTTAATACCTTTGGTTGCTCTTGATTACCTCGAAAAGTGGCTTCTAATTTTATTTTATTGGCGATAGCTTTCGATTTTCCTTGTTCAACGGGCTCCTGAGCGAATCCCGATAGACTACCTAGTAGAGTACAGCCGAGTATGATCAATAGGGTCTTTTTCATGGTCTAGCCTTGTTGTTTAAGCTGGCGGGTAAGATCGACAATCCAGCCCCGCACTTTTTTGGCTTCTTTACCTTGGGTTAAGGTGATTATGCTTTGGTATGTTTGGTAACTATCAAGAGCTTGTTGTTTTTTTCCCATATAAATGTCGAGTAAAATTCCACGATTTAAATAGGCTGGAGCAAAACCAGGCCAACTATCTATCGCTTGTTGGTAATGGTTTAGGGCTTGGTCGAATTCACCTTGTTTAGTGAATAAAATAGCCAATCTGTTATGAGCTAAGTAATTATTAGGATTAATGGCTACTGCTTGATTGTAATAGCCAATTATTACTTGGGAGTCTTGTTTTTGTGCTGCTGCAATATCGCCTTTTACCACCCAGATAGCTGAATGTTTAGTATCTGCTTGGACATAGTTAGCAATCAAATCTAAGGCTTGAGGATATTGCTGTTGCTCGATTGTCTCTAAAGCTAGCTTTACCTGTCTCTCCATCGTTGGCGGCATACTAGGTTCGGTCGCTCTATACTGATTAGGTCTAGCCAATAGTATGGCTTCTGCTGATGGTGGTGTGACGTTTTGCTGACTATTATTATTGTTGGCTACAACTTCTATATTCTTGGTAACCGTTGTCGAACCACAGGCGCTAAGTAATATGCCAAGGCTAAGGATCGCAATGGACAGCGAATTAAAATAACTCATTGGCTAACTCTCCAGTTATTGCTTGTTTACCATAACGTACCGGCAACAGTTTACTGAGTTGATTAATACTATTTTCTACCCATTGATCGTAATTACCTTGCCAACTGCGCTGTACGTTGGATTCATGTAATTCAATGGCTTGCTCTTCAAATGGGTAGGTTTGCTCTTCAAGGAGTAATTCATATTGTTCTAGTGCTAGTACCGATAAGCCCTTAGGACGTTCCGAGGTCATTAGGTCAATTGAAAAAACACGAAAAATTTCCGCAATTTGATAATTGGCGGCACTACTCAATTCAGCGACACCATAAGCCATCACCTGATCAAACTTGGCTATTGCTGTATCCATGGCTTGACGCTTTTTAGTTAAACTTAATTTTAGGGGTAAAGTGAGTTTGATTTGATTAAACACATAAACTGCATCTTTGGCAAATACCATACTTGCCTTAGCTGCTAGGTATTGAGAGCGTACTGTGCGATTTTCTCCAGCTTGTTTATCTGCTGTAATTAATTTGTTTAACCAGTAACGTCGTTTACTGTCTTCATTACTGGTTAGGTAAAATTCACTCATTAAAAAGCGCACTTCTGTGGCTGTGTCAAATGGAGCTGGGTAAGTATGGGCATATTGACGATAGGCAGGTAAGTATTTGCTACGTAGCTGTGCTTTTTGGTAATACTCAGCTGCAGTCCACAGGGCTAGTCGACCCTCTTCTTGTTGTGGGGTTTGTTGCCAAATTTCATATAATCCATCTGCTGCCAACTCCCACTGTTCGTTTTTCTCATAAGCAAAAATGAGTTTGTCAGCTATACCTTGAGTTAATGGGTGTTGCTCAAAACGGCTAGCAAAATCAGTTAATAATGCTATGGCTGCTGACCAGTTTTGTTGCTGTAGCAACAAAGTAGCTGCATCATATTGCGCATTTAAACGCACTTGGCTATTTGGCAGTTCAGTGACAATACGTTGCCATAAGCTGACAGCTTGATCGAGTTGTTGGTTAGTTTGGGCAAGTTCGCCTTGGCGATAAATGCTCACTGCTAGTCTTTCTTGCATATCGACATAACGTTTATCTTTTGTATTTAATTGCGCTAATACTTTTTGGTAGGCTTGCTCAGCGTTAGTAAAGTCTTGGATCGCAAATAAACTATGGGCGGCGACTAAACTGGCTGATAAGTATATTTGTGACGTTTTATCTGAATTGTTTTTGCCCAAAGCATTGTTATATCGAGACATTAACCAGTTTGCTAGCTCAATGGCTACCGGATATTCCTTATTGGTAAAGCGTGTTTGCATTAATAACAAGGCTATGTCATTAGCTCGTTTATCTGTAGTAAAGGTATTAATAAACTTCTCTTGGCTGGCGAATGACGCGGTGACTAAAGATGTGTCAGTGTCGGTGGCTGAAGTATTTAACAACTTTCGGTAACTGAGTATCGCTGCGTAGGCTGCATCAGCTGCTTTGTTACCTTGAGGGATGTCATAGGCATAGCGTTCAAATTCTGTAATTGCCGCTAAGATTTGCCCCCCATCGTGCAGACTTTCTGCCAATAAGAAACGTTTCTCGATTGTGTCTTTTTCATTTTCAAAAGTGTCAATGTATTCTTGATACCAACGGGCGGCTGAGATGAAAGCGGCAATATGTTGTTGCTGGGTATTGGATTCAGACCTACTGACTAATAATTGTGCTCTTGCATGTTCGTATTGGGCAAGTTCATTCAGATACTGACGTAAGTATGGGGTTAACTTTTGCTGAATGCTTTTCGGTTGTGTTGCCCAACTGCTACCATTAATGCCAAACATTTCCACATAACCTTGTTTGGCGGGCATCACTAGACTGGGGAATTCCCCTAAAATATAGGCGTCTATATGTTTAACGTAAAAGTCTGCAGCCAGCGGGTGAGTGGGGTGTCGCTGTGCAAAAGCTAAATAGGCATTAGCACTATCTTTAAAGCGGTCATTATTTAGTTGTAACTGGGCTAAACCATCAAACAGAATATGTTCGTAACGCCTCGCTCCAATATTTTCGATAAAGCTTAATAGGCTTTGTTCGTTACTGGCGTAAGAAAATATTAACGACATAATACGTACGCTATCGTTAACTAACCTTTGTTCACCGGCTCTTAAAGGCTGTTCATCTTCAGGTTCTCCGAATTGCCAAGATTCAGCCCCCAAGTATTTGTCTAATACTTTGCCAAAGGCTTGTGCTGCTTGTTGCTGATTATCTAAATTAAATTGACTCCAACCCAACATATAGGCTGACATGGCAAAGTATTCACTGTTTGGGAAAGTGACAGCTTGATTGTACGCCTCAACGGCACGGCTGAATTCGCCTTTTGCATACAAATATTCACCTTGTCTAAAGTGAGCTTCGGCTATGTATCGGCTAGTAGGGTAGGTTTGGATCAGCGAACTAAGTTCTGCAAAACTGGCTTGGGCATTGCCTTGTAGATCATAAGCTCGAGATAGTTGATAACTTATATGCGCTCCATCCTCGCCTAAATGCTCTTCTTTTTGTATGCCTAAGTATGTTTGAATTGCCTGCTGATAATAACCGGTGTCACTAGTTAAACCTTGTTCTTGCTCTTGTTCTGCTAGTAGCATTTCTAGACTAGCAAGACGTTTGCGCATTTGCTGTTGCTGCTTAGGATCTTGTACTTCTGGAGTCAGTTTGGCGTAGGTATCACGTAAATGAATTAAATCGGCAGGCCCCATCTTACTGGGGGTTATTTTTATCGGCTCTAGTGCGCTGGCAAATAGCGGTGAGGCTGGCTGTATACGATTAGTTGAAGGTGCCTTTACCTCTTCTGTTGCTGACCATAGTTGGCAACCTGTCATCAGTAAAACAACTATGCCAATAGGCAAGCTTAGAGAGTTACAAGTTAACAAGTTAGGTACCTTCATTGTGTTTCTCCTATATTCTTTTCATTAGGGGAAAGTTGTTGAGGATCTTGGTCTTGTAGTCTTAGTTTCGCCAATTGTATGCTTTGCTCCACTTGGTCTAAATAAATCTGACGAGTGGATAATTTGCTGATTGCTTTGGATTTGATCTGTTGGCTGATATTTTTTTGCAGGCCTTTAATGGTCTGTAGATGATGGTTTACTCGCCCAGCTAAATGGGCTATTTTTTGATATTGCTCTGTATATTCAGCCGGTGCAGCAATTTGCTTAAGTAAGTTGGTTTGGCTTTGTTTGGCTATGTCTAAAAGTTGTTCAGTTTCTGTTATCCCTTGCTGATGTTGCCATAATAAAGGTTGAAAATTATCGGCAAAATACCAAGTCAATATACCATCTACTCGTGCCAACCTTTTAGCATAACTAGGAGATAATTTTTGTCTCCCTTTAATCTTTGTAATACGTAACTTGGCTTGCTGAATTCTAGCCAATTGCGCCAGTTGGCTTTCATTGGCTAAGCCACTGGCATCTTGGGTGGCTTGAGCTAATTCCACTTGCCTAGAGAGTCTTTGTAATTGCTTGTCTAACTCAGTTGTTTTTAGCACAAAATCTTTTTGTGCTACTTGTTTACCTCGTGCGACAGCCGCCTGTTTACGCTCATCTAATAGGCTTTTAAATTCGGCTAAATCTTGTTTTTTGGCTGTCAGTAAATTGCTTTCTTGTTGCAGGTCGAGCCAAGTCTTGAGTTGTTGTTTCGATTGGCCTGCCAGAAATGATTGCATTATATCGCTTTGGCTAAGGGGCCATGTAATCCCATCTAGATTAGCTTGTGTATTTTCGGTCAGGACTAATATACGTGGTAAAAAATCAGCTTGTTGGATAAGAGCTAAGCTAGTGTTGATATCTTGCTGGGCGACAGCTAACTGCTTTTCTGAGACCAGTAATTTTTGCCAAGCTTGCACTTCATCTCCAGCTTGTTCTAGTTGCCACGCCATTGCAAGTAAGCCTTGTAATGCGGCATCCCTAGCAGGGAAATCAATACTGATTTTTTGCCAAATAGCCAAAGCCATAGGCAGCTTACCTTGATTAGCTAATGCTTGGGCATAACCTAATAATGCATTGGCTCCGTCTTGTCGCTGACTGTGCACATTGGAAAAGTGGGTAAGTGCTTGCTCTGTCTCTAAGGTATTTAAATAGGTATAACCTAAAGCTAAATGAATACGATCACTTAATCCTTGGTATTCGCTTTCAGTCATTTTGTCTGTGGGCTTAAACCATAAACCATTGGTCCAATTTGCCCACCAACTTTGTTGCCAAGGAGCCTTTTCTTGAGCAGATAAGTCGTTAAGTGCTTGTCTGAATGAGGCTATGGCTAAAGGATATTCTCCCTTTTCTAATTCAAATAGTCCGTAGTTATAATGCAGATAAGGTCGATACACCGAATCATTTGGTAAGCTGTTTACAACATTTGAAAACCGCTGTTGGCTAGCCGATTGATTGGGGATGGCAACTAATAGTTGACCTTGTATGTAAGCGAGTTGCTCTTGCTGTTGAATATCATATTGTTTGCGCCATGCTTGGCTGTTATCTAACCCTTGCTGGGTTTTTATATACTGGCCAGAATCAAAATAAGCTTTGCTTAACCAAAACCAAGCTTGTGCTTGCACCTCAGGCTCTGCTTGTTCGGTTAATTGAGTCAGTATCTGTTCCGCTTGATTATTTAGGCCGTAAACTAAACTCATTCCCCCTTTTGCCACTTGTGCCTGTTGCTTGTATTCCCCTAAACTTTGCTGCTCTGCCACTGCTAATTGTACTAATCCTTGTCGATAGTTTTGTTGGTAAAATTCAAATAAAACCTGCCCCCAGCTTTGTTTAGCTAGGTATTCTTCTGGCTTGTTTGTGTCTATGGTTTTCGCCAAAGCACTAGTCACCCATAGCACCAGTATCAGTGGCCATAAGCTGCTGATTTTTGTCCATTTAAGTTGAGGTAAATAAAAAGTTAGGCGCATGCTTTACAGTTCCACTGCCTCAAATTTAGGTTGCAGCTTTAAGTTTGAATCACGTATTTGTAATTCAATTGCTTTAGGGTCTTCATCTTTATCTACGCTTAATACGACTCCTCTTTTGTATGGACGTTTTTCAGGTCCAAGGCCATGAAAGAATGCACTTATTTCATGTTCGCCTTGGGCGATATTACCTATATAAAGTTTCTGCACGCCGCCTCGATGTAAGGCATCAATTTGTTTTTGGGTATACAAATAATGGGTGACGGTTTTATCACCAATTTTTAATTCTACTGAATCTAATTGAAAGTAAGTACCAACATCAATAGATAGGTAAACGGCAAGTTGGGTGCTTGAAGGAAAGAGTAAATCTTCTTCCAAAATAAATAAATCTCGATTTAGTGCAATGATTTCTTTTTTCAAATCTTCAATTTGTTTGGCAATGGGGGCAGTGGACTGGGTCTGTGCAAAAACACTAACACTGGCAAATATTGTTAAGCTGATTAGGCTTTGTATGATTAATTTTTTCATCATAATTCCTTAAACGTTTGGCCTAATACCAGACAGAGAAAAATACACGTAACACGTTGGCATTAAAGGCGAATAGAGGCTCTTCACCTACCGCTCCTTCAGCTAATACATTGCGAAAATCGTCGTACTTAAAGCGTATGTGATCTACTTCACCATTAACTGACCACTTTTTAAATGTGGCCGTACTAGATAAACTTTTTTCATAACTCACACTTAAGCCTACTGATAAGTTAGAAAAGGTACTGAGTTCTTTATCTCGTGCCATGAAATTAAATTCATTTTCACGGCTAAATAAGTCTTGATAGAAATCCGCTTTATCTTGAGAATAAATACGACTTCGAATGTCGATAATCCATTCATCGCCAATAGTATGGGTGTAAGCTAACTTGGCATTTCTGCCTTTAATCCCCCAACTATCTTGATATACCCGAACTTCGCCATGTATTGATGCGCGGTATGCAAGATAATAGTTAGCGGTTAAGGCTAGAGCATTACTGCTACGTGAGTTGGGATATATTTCAGTGACAAAGCGGTAACCTTTTGCGGCCTGGGGGTCAACAAAACGAATGCTTCTGTAGGGGTTGTTCAAATAACCAGAATCAGAAATATTCTCTAGACTTAAGCCCATAATTAAGTTTTTAGTGGCGACTTGAGTAAGCCCCAGACCATATTTTTGTCTATCGGCTTGCTCTATAAAATTAGCATCACCGGTTTTGCCAACTTCGTCTTGTCCTCGTGCATAACTTAGGGATAGGGTGGTCAAGTCGCCAAAGAAATCTTGCGATAAACCTAAATATATAGAGCGTGCTTTAAAGTCATTTTCGTCACTTGCTGTGTAACTTAAACTGAGTATGGATTTGTTATGTAAGAAGTCTGCAGCCAGGGTGGTTTCTTTGCGCTCTTCTTGGTATTCACTTGCTGTGGCACGCACATCAATAGAGGCTCCAGAAATACTGTCCACATAATAATTGGCCGATATAGATACTTTATCGCTAATTTTTTTGCGCAATAAAACTGAAGGGCCATCGATACTCACTCCATCGCCATTATATGAATGATATAACGCATCGGAACGATCTTGTGGCAACACTGCCGCCCAACTACTGGCTGCAAGAAATAAGACCAAGGTACATAACCCGAGCTTAATCATTGACTGACTATAACTAGTTACACCCACAACCACCTCCTGCTCCGCCTTCCGCTCCTCTTGCCCCTTCTCTGGCTTCGAGTACGTGTTTCATATAGCTAGCTGTCACTGGATTGCGCCCTTGACTCATAATAGGATCTGCCAAATGACTTCTTTCATAAGGTTTGACCCAAGGCTCAATTTTGGTGGCGCAACCAGTCATCATCACAGTGCTGGCTAAGATGATGACATATTTAAATAAAGGTGATATCGACATGGGCTTACTCACGTATTAGTGCTTTAACCATTTTGGCGTACTTTTTTTCATCCCCAGATTTATAACCCATGTGTAAAAATCTTTGCTTGCCGTTGCGGTCGATAATGACTGTAGTTGGCATGGCACTGACATCGTATAATTGACTAACACTTGAACTTGGGTCAAAGAGGATGGGGTAGGTGACTTTTATATCGTCTAACAAAATATCGGCTTTATTTGAATCTTCATCCACATTAATGGCAAGTATGGTAAAGCCCAAATCTTGATAATCTTGTTGGATCTTTTCCATTTTAGGTAATTCTTCACGACATGGCCCACACCAAGACGCCCAAAAATTGATGAGTACCACATTGCCTCTTTGTTCTGATAACCGCATATTGGCTCCCTGATTGCTCTTTAATGTGAAGTCAGGAGCAAGTTTTTCAGTGGTGTCTGCTTGAGCCGTATAGCTAAAAATGATTAAAGATGTGGTCAATATATATAAAAAATGGGTGACAAGAGATTTCATAATTGTGTGTTCCTATTTTAAAAGAAAACCGACAAGCCAAGGCTAAATGCTAGGTTGTGAGTGGTTTTTTTCGGACCGATTATTTCACTATCAAATATTTGGTCTTTTCCGTCAAAACGCAGCACTAACCAGTCGGTTAATAACAAACGATAACCTGCGCCTATTGTCACTGTCATACGGTCATCGCCACCAAATTCGGTATTGCCCGCGCCAGCTTGAAGGTAAAAGTCTGAATTGAATACCCAGTTTTGGGTTATAAAGGTTTCGCCACTAAAACGGTAGCCTAATGATAAGTCGTAGTAACTATATTCTCTTTCTTCGTCCGTTAGAAAAGGTGCGCCACCACTGAGGATTTCGTAGCTAGTTTGCCCACCTTCGGCCACCCCATAGCTGGCCTCGGTGAAAACGCTTTCAGTTAGATGATAGGTTAACCGTAGGCCGGTAAGAGATGAGTTTGAAAAGTCTTCAATACTGATGCTGCCAAAAAACACACCAATTTCAAAATCTTCGGTATCTATGTCTGCTTCGTTAATATCTCGACGTTCAACCTTAGGTTCAATTACCATCGGGGGGGTTGCCCTAGTAGATGATGTTTGCTGGGAAAATGCACTAGGCGTTACCAAAAGTAGGCCTAAAAGAAAACTGCGAAACCAAGGTTCCATTGGTTTAACTCCTGTTGTTCGTCACGGTCGGTAATGACAAGTAAATTCTTGTATTCTAAGCGAATGATAAAATTACGGTTTAAGTAGTAACGGGCACCTAAGCCCAGTTCAAGGGCATCGCTATTGCGAACTTCGTCGCCACTTTGTACTAAACTGGCTTTTGGGGTAGTTCGAACTAAGCCGGCACCTAAAGATAGGTAAGGGCTCAAGCGCCATTCGGGAAACATAGAATGTTGTATTCTAAGCATTAGCAGTTCATTTTTTGAAAAATCACCTAAGGCTTGGGTATAGCTTAATTCTGTGGCAATGTTTTCGGTCCACACCCAAGAACCTGCAAAGGACAATCCATTAACGGAATCAAATGTACCCGCAAATATTGCTAGCTCTATATCTCGTTCGGCAAAATTAGCAAGGCTACCTTCCTTAATTTGCGTTTTTTCACCCGTTATATTTTTAGTTTGGTTGAGATCTGCCTGAGTGATCCAGCCCTGTTGTTTGTTACCTAACATGACTTTGAACCAATTTGTTCGGCGTTTTAAAACTGTGACCCATTCGCCTCGCTCAATCACCTGAAAAACAGGGTAACCACTTGCAGGGCCAGTGTGTACGTTGACAAAAGCTTGACTGATTTGTACTTCTGCCGTATCCGCTCTCACTTGGCTGCTAAGTAGGGTAAAAGCCATTAGGCTCAAATGAAGGAATACTCGTAACATGCTAATTAGCCGGAAAATCAAAAGGGTTATTGTAATTTTGTGCACCAATATCCATCCACTCTGCTAGTAATTTTAGTTCTACTGGGCTAAGCCAATTTTGATGTGAAGCGTTTGCAGCAAAAGGAGCAAAAAATCGAGAACTTGAACGGGCTCCGTTAGTGCTGACAGTGTTATTGACGCGAACTGTGGTAAATACTGGGATGGGCATTTCATTGGCATCTAGAATGAGCTCACCTTCTTCGTCGGTTTCGTATACAGGGTCGCCATTGCCGTCCAATACCTCAACTAATTTGTCTATGAGCACACCTTCGATAAGTTCTTGTTCATTGTCGGTAAATAGTAGCTCTCGGTAACTGGTCAGTAAATCGGCATTGTCAGTAGACACAGTAATGGTGAGGTCTAATTGCGCCGCTGGTATTTGGGTCATGCCATCCATATCAGCTGGGCTGTGACAACTGATACAAGTATGATCTTCTAGCAACAGTTCCATGTCATCGAACACTTGTCTAGATAATTCAAAGATAGGTTGAATATGTACAGGGTAATTAATGGTAATTCGGCACAGATTGTGCCAATTCTGTGCACAACTTGCAGAAATAGGCAGTGGAGTTTGCATATCTTGGTATGCATAACTGAAATCAGCGGAAGCGTCTTGCTCTGCTGAGTCAACCCAAATATCACTAAATTGAATATCAGCTTGAGGGTAAGCTAAGCCGTTGATGCGACTTTTTGTTTGTGCCATGGTTTCGCCGGCGTCGGCAAATAAATCTGGGTTCGTATTGGGGAAAGGTAAGCCATTTACCGCCGCCCCTAAATTAATGGAAGGAGTTTCTGCTGCTAATCGACCATGAGGGGCTTGGTTATTACTTTGGTGACAACCATTACAGGTTTTCACTTCGCCAGATGTCACTTGTAACCAGTTTTGATGACGTTGGCTAATTCGTTTGCCGTCTTTATCTAAAATGCTTAGAGCAATGGGCACATTGGCAGGCACTTGGAATTTGGCAGAGCCATCTGGCTCTACAGTGGCATAACCGACAATTTCTCGCATTAATTGATTACGGCTGCGACCATAAGCATCATTATCAAAATCTAAGGTATCGTCGTCTGGAATTGATACCCCTTTTATTATGCGAATAAAGCGAGCCGGTCGATTATCAGCCGAGGTTTGAGCAGGATCAGCCATCACTGCTAGCCCATTTGGGGTCGTATCTAGGCCAGCCATATCGTAAACGCTTCGAATATGAAGCGCCCCTGTATTGTTGTCTGCTAACTCAGTGTCAAATTCGACTGCTTGCTGTGCATTCGCTGGACTAGGACGAGACTCCATGGCGACGACTTCGGTATAAGCCATTCCTTCTGTTGGAATACTAACTAAGCTTTGGGTATTTTCATCTGGGTTATATATCCATAAACCATATAACTCTGGCGCCATTTCAATTGTATCTAAGGCTAATAATTCATCATTACAGGGCAGTATTTTACGGGCGATTGTTGAACCATCTTCGATGACTTGTTCTGGATCAAATACTCGGCATTGACTCCAGCTGAATAATTGTCTGCCACTGCCATCCCATAATGGGTAAACAGCAGCAAAATAGCCACCCGGTGAAATCTCTGTATTGATCTGTACATTGTCGAATAGGGCCGACTGCTGGGCATTGCCATTTATGCCAGGACTCGCTGCACTAGGTGTTTGTATGTCGATATAATTGGTGATATCTACTTCGACTATATCTGTTCCTAAGCGTGATTGTTGATAAGGTAATAGGCTCAGTAGAATTTTGTTATTCGGTGTTTCTTTGCTTTGTACAAAGTGTAAAGACTGATCTATGCCTTCTTGGTTGTGGCTATGACGGCCGTAGATGATTTCTAAATCACTGCCATCTGGGTTCATTTGATAAAGATGTATACCTTTATCGCCGCCCATTTGGTCCCAACGACTAAACAATATTTTGCCATTTTGTAACACTAAGGGGTCTAAATCGTGACTCTGATTAAAAGACACTTGTTCAATTTCAGAGCCGTCACTGTTGATCACATGTAATACCGAAGCAGGGCGTCGTAGGCTTTCTTCTAACCCTGAATATTGAGGTTTGCCTTCGTCTAACAATATCGCTTGGTTGGTACGTTGACGTGTTGAGCTAAACAAAATACGGCCATCTGGAAGATAGACTGGAGCAGTGTCTTGACCAGCCTCAGCAACAATATCTGAGCTGATAATGCGTCTTAACTCATCTGTGGTACGGTTGTATTCCCATATGTTCCAAGTGGGTTGTTCATCATCATTAGCACCTTCAATTTCTGGTGCACGCATGGAAAATAACAAGCGGTTGCCATCATAAGAAGCTTCTAAATCCTTTACATCATATAAAGGGGCTTCGCTAGCGTCTTCTGTGATGAAGGCTTGGTCGGTAATATTGATTTCGGTTTCTGTAGCACTGGCTCTAGCTTTAATATACAAGGCAGCGCCTGGCACAAATTGGCTTGGTTCCCGTAAATCAAACTCTACTGCTTGATTGTTTTCATCTATAGGTAAGCTGCGTTTTATAAAAGCAATTGGAATATCCACCACTACAGGATCAGGGGCTTGAGTTGAAGGCTCAATTGATACGTCTGAATTACAGGCACTCAACCCTAAAGCTGCTAAACAGCATAAAAATAAGGGTGAAAACAGTGCTATTTTCATATGTATCAATACCTTGCCTTGATAGAGGAATGTATATGTATATCAGATTTAAAATAATATGCTGATGTGCAAGTGTACAGATTTTCATTCTAAGGGATATAAAACAAGACTAATGGTTATACTTGCGCATAACTTTTAATACTTGGAAGTATAGCCTGATAAATGATTTATGGTGTTGGCGATGAAAAGTTGGTTTATTAGTTATGAAATTATATCCGCATGGGTCAGTGAGTATATTTTAAATTGGTCAATATAGGTGCTTAATGCAGCTTATATCGGTCCATCTATTATTATCAATCAAATGATAGGTACGTATTACGGGAGCATTCATATGGTTGGTTTTTATACTAAACCTACACACATTCGCAGGACCAAGTGGCAGCAAACGCTTATTTCATTCGTCGCTTTGATTTTATCTCATTCAAGTTTAGCTGGCCCTGCAGAGCAGGCTAAACGTATCCATGACCGCTTGGCTGGTGTGCCACCTTCTCAAGTTGTACTAGAACAAATGCGTACCTACATTAGTAATGGCGATACACGAGCTGCAGCAGATTTAGCTATGAATAATGCCAATTTTTATAATGTGACTTTAAAAAATTGGGTGGCACCTTGGACTAATGAAGAAAGTGATATTTTCGTACCACTGAATGATTATACTGCTACGGTAATTGGTATCGCTCGAGATGATGTGGATTTTAGGCAAATTTTAAGTGGCGATATTTTATATGTGGCAAACGCAAACTTAGCTCTGCCTGCATATTCGAATAACAATAATAATTTGTATCAAGCTCTGGATGAGCAGAGTATTGATTTACAAACGGCTTTAGTGGCGACAACTCAATCCGCAGTGACTGGGTTACCAGCTGAGGCAACAGCCGGGGTGTTGACCACTCGCGCAGCGGCAAAATCATTTTTTAAAGATGGCACTAATCGCGCCATGTTCCGTTTTACCCTAATCAATCATATGTGCACCGATCTTGAAGGATTAAAAGATACTAGCCTATCACCGGATAGAATTAGGCAAGATGTGTCACGTAGTCCAGGTGGCGACAGTCGCATATTTATTAACTCATGTTCGGGCTGTCATACGGGGATGGACCCATTAGCTCAATCATTCGCTTATTATGAATATGACTACAATGTAGAGTCAGATCCAAACGGTGAAAACGGCAGTTTGCAATACAATACTGAAGGTCAACTTGATGCTGACACTGGTAGTCGGGTTCAGGGAAAATACCATATCAACGGTAATAATTTCCCATTTGGTTTTGTCACCCCAGATGATAAATGGGACAACTATTGGCGTAAGGGGATTAATCAATTTCTGGGCTGGGATGATAGTTTACCAGGGGCGGGCAATGGCGCGAAAAGTATGGGCCAAGAGTTGGCTCACAGCCAAGCTTTTGCCCAATGCCAAGTGAAAAAAGTATTTCAAAATGTTTGTTTACGGTCTCCTCAAGATGCCACGGATAGAAGTCAAATCGATACTATAGTGAATAACTTCCAAGCAGATGGTTACAAAATTAAAGGCGTGTTTGCGAACGCCGCTGATTATTGTAAGGGAGAATAGAGATGAATAAATTTACTTGCTCTGGGCTCCTATTGATGGGTGTTGTCACGCTAACGAGTTGTGGGGGGAATGGTGTAGCAGAAGTTGTAGAAACGCCCTTGCCTCCAACAGATCAGCAACCTGTGGAAAATTACGCAGGGCCTGCACCGAGTACCGATGATATCCAAAACTTTAAATTAGCTCTATGGGACAATATCGCCACAGAAGACCGCTGTGGTGCCTGTCATGTACAAGGTGAACAATCTCCTAGTTTTGCTCGTAATGATGATATTAACCTTGCCTATACCGATACTAACCCTTTGATAACCTTAGACAGCCCTAAAGATTCTTTGTTAGTGACTAAAGTTGCGGGGGGGCACAATTGCTGGTTAAGCAGTGCGCAGGCTTGCGCTGATATTTTGACCACTTGGATCGCCAATTGGCGGGGTGATGAAGCGGTCGCTACCGAGATTGTACTTGAAGCGCCAATGGAAAAGACGCCGGGAGAAAATAAAAACTTTCCAGCCGATTCTCATTTGTTTTCTACGACAGTTTACCCCTTATTAACCGCTAATTGTGCCAGTTGCCATACCAATTCGGCTGCCATTCCTATTTCGCCGTATTTTGCTGCGGCAGATATAAATGAGGCATACGAGGCTGCGATCCCAAGATTAAATTTAGACTCGCCTATGGATTCTCGTGTTGTGGGCAGGGTACGTGATGAATTTCATAACTGTTGGACTGACTGTGCCTCTGATGCACAGTCCTTAGTGGCTGCTATTCAGGATATGGCCGATCAGATTGACACCACTGCATTAGACCCAAGCTTAGTTTATTCGAAAGCTTTAACTCTGTTTGATGGCACATTAGCCACAGGTGGTGGCCGGTTTGAGTCTAATCTAATTGCTAAATGGGAATTCAAAACCGGCAGCGGCAATACTGCTTTTGATACAAGCGGAGTAGAGCCAGCGTTAAATTTAACCTTAAGTGGTGAATATGATTGGGTCGGGGGCTATGGCATTCAATTAGCTGATGGTAAAGCTCAAGGCTCGACCACCAATAGTAAAAAAATTCATGATTTACTGACTTCAACCGGAGAGTTGT